>JAQGHM010000294.1 GCA_028291615.1 Phycisphaerales bacterium
TGCAGGATCGGCAGCACCGCCCCGTCCGTTGCCGGATTCAGGAACTTATTCGAATGCCACGCCGTCGCCAGCGGTCCGGTCTCGGCCTCCCCGTCCCCGATCACGCACGCCACGGTCAGCCCGGGATTGTCGAACACTGCGCCGAACGCGTGACTGAGCGAGTAACCCAACTCGCCCCCCTCGTGAATCGAGCCAGGTGTCTCGGGCGCGACGTGACTCGGAATGCCGCCGGGGAACGAGAATTGCCTGAACAGTTTTCTTAAGCCATCCTCATCCTGCGTGATGGCTGGGTAGACCTCGCTGTACGTTCCCTCCAGATAGGTGTTGGCGACCATCGCCGGCCCGCCATGGCCCGGCCCGGAGATGTAGATCATGTCCAGGTCGTGCTGCTTGATGATCCGGTTCAAGTGGACGTAAACAAAGTTCTGGCCCGGCGTCGTCCCCCAGTGCCCGAGCAGCCGCGCCTTCACGTGCTTCAGGTCCAGCGGCTGCTTGAGCAGCGGATTATCGTAAAGGTAAATCTGCCCCACCGACAGGTAGTTGGCCGCCCGCCAGTAAGCGTCCATCTTCCGCAAAAGTTCCGGTGTAACCGCCGCATCAGCCATGACGACTCCTTCTCTGGTAGCTCCTACGATCCCATCATCCCGAGCAAGTCGCAAACCGTTCGAGCAATCACGATCTCTTCATCCGTTTTGATCACGCGTACGTCCACCCGCGCGCCGTCAGTTGAAATTATCGCCGCCCCCGCCGCGTTTCGGGACGGATCGATTCGCACGCCCAGGAACTCCAAGCCCGCGCAAACCTCCGCCCGCACCTCGACCGAGTGCTCCCCGATTCCGCCGGAGAAGACGATCGTATCGAGTCCTTCCATCACTGCCGCCAGCGAGCCGATCCACTTTCGCGCCGAATAACAGAAGAGCTCTACCGCCTCCGCCGCCCGCACGTCTGTCCCGCGCCGGGCGATGAGGTCGCGCATGTCCGAGCTTGTCTCTGAGACGCCGATCAACCCGCATCGCTTATTGATGAACTCTTCCATCCCTTCCGCATTGAGGTTCTCCGCGCGCACCAGGTACGCCAGCAGACCCGGATCGAGATCGCCCGGCCGCGTCCCCATCATCAGCCCGGCGGTTGGCGTGAACGCCATCGTCGTCTCTATCGGCCGCCCCCTGCGCACCGCCGCCATGCTCGCGCCGTTTCCAAGGTGCGCCAGGATCACCCGCCCGTCCGCCACGGTCGCCCCCGCCGTCCGTCGCAGTTCTTCCATCAGGTAGGTGTACGACAACCCGTGGAATCCAAACCGCCGTACACCGGCCGCTTCGTATTGGCGCGGGATCGGGAGTAGCTTGGCTACCCGGGGCATCTCACGATGAAAGGCCGTATCGAAACATGCCACCTGCGATACACCGCCGAACGCCTTCCCCATCGCTTCGATCAGCGCGATTTCCCCCGGCAGGTGCACCCGGTCCAATTCCTCGATCCGCCGCAACTCTGCGATCAGGTCAGGCGTCATCCGCTGATGCTCCACCAGCCGCGCACCCCCATGTACGATCCGATGTCCGATGCCGACCACCTTGGCCGTCCCTAGCCGCCCCTGCACCCATTCGATGATCGCCCGCGCCGCATCGTCATGGCCCCCCGCTCCCACCGGCCGCCGCTCCGGCGTCTCCCCCACTGCGCCTGCGACCAGCGTCGCATCCTCGCCGCCGATTCGCTCGACCTCCCCTCCCATCAACCGCCGGGGTTCCCGGCCCGCGCGATAAACCGCGAACTTGATGCTCGACGATCCGCCGTTGATGGTCAGCACACAGTCTTGCATCTCATACGTTCCCATGCGTCGTCCTTCTGCGGTCACCGGCCATAGTAACACCGGACATGCTTGCCTCCCCCCGTCGCCCCCGTAAGATTCCCCGTCGCGCTCGAGCCGGGCGCGGACAGCGCGAAAGGCCGTTTATGCACCGCATTATCATCGCTTTTAAGATGTTCTTCGCCATCCTGTTCGACAAAACCGTCGCCGCGCGGGCCGAGCGCTTGTCGCAAGAAACGCCAGCCGAGTCCGCCAAACCCTCAGCGCCGCCAGCCGCCGCCGCGCCCGTCTCCACCCGTAGCGACGCGCTCACGCTTCTTTCTGTGCTGCAGCGCGAAGCCCGCCTGATCGACTTCCTTAAGGAGGACATCACCGCGTATGAGGACGCCCAGATCGGCGCCGCCGTCCGCGACGTCCACCGCGATGCCGCCGCCGCGCTCGACCGCCTCTTCGCGCTGCGGCCGCTCATGGATCAACCGGAGGGGAGCGAGATCCCGCTAACCGCTACCCCTGATGCGAACCGCGTTCGCCTCGTCGGCAACCTTGGCGGGCAAGCGCCGACCCGCGGCCGCCTCCAGCACGCCGGCTGGCAGGCCACGAAGCAGGAACTTCCCCAATTCACGGGCCAAGCCAGCGCCGCGCTAGTGATCGCCCCAGCCGAGGTAGAGGTCTAATTTCTGATTTCTGATTTCTGACTTCTGGTTTCCCCCATGCCTTCCACCGCCAAATTTTCCATCGGCATTGACCTTGGCACGACCAACAGCGTTCTCGCCTACACCGCGCTGGGCGACGAGCAGTCCGCGCCGCCGTCGATCCTCCCGATCCCGCAACTCACCGCCCCCTCAACGATCGAGCCGCGCGACGTGCTCCCTTCCTTCCTATACCTCGCCACCGACGCTGAGACGACCGCCAAAGCCTTCAACCTTCCCTGGGTGAAGGCCGCGCGCGACTACGTCGTAGGGCACTTCGCTCAGAAGCAATCCGCCGATGTCCCCACGCGCAGCATCGCCGGCGCGAAATCGTGGCTGACCTATACGCGGGTCGATCGCCGCTCGCCCATCCTCCCGTGGAACGCACCCGCCGACGTGCCCAAGGTTTCGCCCGTCGAAGCCAGCCGCCGTTATCTCGAGCACATCGTCCAGACCTGGAACGCCGCCCACCCCGAGGCGCCGCTGAAGGATCAGCAGGTCGTGCTGACGGTCCCCGCCAGCTTCGACGCCGCGGCCCGCGACCTCACCCGTGAGGCCGCGCTCGCTGCGGGTTTGCCCGACGATTTCGTCCTGCTTGAAGAGCCCCAAGCGGCGCTCTATGCGTGGCTCGCTGATCAGGGCGATGCCTGGCGCAAGCACCTTAAATTAGGCGACACGCTGCTCGTCTGTGACGTCGGTGGCGGCACGACTGACTTCACGCTGATCGGCGTCGCCGAAGAGGACGGCCAGCTCACCCTCCGCCGCATCGCCGTCGGCAACCATACGCTGGTCGGCGGCGACAACATGGACCTTGCTTTGGCCCATCACGCCACCACCGCCTTCGCCGCAAAGGGCGTTAACCTCAACCCGTGGCAATCCGTCGCCCTCTGGCACGCCTGCCGCAACGCCAAGGAGACGCTGCTTGCAGAATCGGGGCCGAAGAAACACCCCGTCGCCGTCTTGGGCCGCGGTTCCAAGTTGATCGGCGGCACGGTCAGCGTCGATCTCGACCAGAAGTCGGTCCGCGAACTGCTCCTTGAAGGGTTCTTTCCGCAGTGCGAGCTAAGCGATAAACCCGTCCGCCGCCCCACATCGGGTTTCCGCGAGATCGGCCTGCCGTATGAATCGGACACCGCGATCACGCGACACTTGGCCGCCTTCCTGACCAGTAATGCCCCGCCTCAGGGCTCGTCTCTCCGTCCCACCCACATCCTGTTCAACGGCGGCGTCTTTAAGTCCGTTGCGCTTCGCGAGCGCCTGCAGGATGTCCTCTCACACTGGTTCGGCAAAAAAGAAACCCCGGCCCTGCTGGGCAACGCCGGTCACGCCGACCTCGACTTCGCCGTCGCCCGCGGCGCGGCTTACTACGGCGCTGCCAAGACAGGCCGCGGCGTGCGCATCCGCGGCGGCGCGGCACGCTCATATTACGTCGGCATTGAAACCGCCGGGCTCGCCATACCCGGTGCACCGCGCCCGCTGCGGGCTCTCTGCGTTGTGCCGTTCGGCATGGAAGAGGGGACGCAGGTTGACGTCCCCGCGCCGCCGTTTGGTGAGATTGGCCTGATCGTTGGCGAGGCGGCCATGTTCCGCTTTTTTTCCTCCGCCACGCGCAAGGCGGACCGCCCGGGCGACGTGCTAGACCAGTGGACCGACGATGAGCTTACCGAGACGGACGCGCTCGAAGCCAATCTTCCCAGCGCCCAGAACGCAGAGGACGGCTACGTCCCGGTCAAGTTCCAGTCGAAGCTGACGGAACTGGGCGTCTTCGAGCTCTGGTGCCTCAGCCAATCCGCCGACCAGAAATGGAAGCTGGAGTTCAGCGTGCGGGAAGAGCAGAAGCGGCCTAACCGATCTTAATCTCTGAGACCTTCACTTCCTTATACTCCTTGCCCGTTGCGTCCTTTTTGGTGGTCGGCTCGCCGGCCAGCGTGGCGGTCATCGACTTGCCGGCCTTGCGGATCTCGTGGGCCTTTTTGTACGAATCGCCCTCGCCCACCAGCACCCAGCGCGTGCCTTCCTTGTCCACCAGCATGACGTTGTGCCCACCCGCCGTTACGCCCGAGCAGGTGGCGCACTCGGACTTGCCGGTGATCGTCTTGGCCGCCTCGGGCTTCTTCTCTTCGGCGCTGGCGAGATTGCCCCATAGCGCGAGCGACAGGAACGCCAATGCCACCGTCAAAAGATACGAACGCTTCATAACCGACTCCTTATGTTGAATGACCGAGGTCATCACTCGTTTATACCCACTCAATCAAGCAGCGTGGCCGACTATTCGCGCTCAAGTTCATCGCTGGTGCGTCGCGCCGGGCGGCGCATACAATCCCGGACGTCCGCACGCGACGCGACCTAACCCATGGCCACTGCACCCGATCAAACTGATCCTACTTCCCGCTTCGTTGTCGGCATCGACCTGGGCACCACCAACAGCGCGGCGGCCTACGTTGACAGGCGTGCCGATCGCTGGGGCGTCCGCGACTTCCGGATCCCTCAGTTTGCCGCGCCCAGCGAAGTGGAGCCGCGGCCGGTGCTGCCGTCGTTCCACTATGAGCCTGCCCCGGGCGAATTCCCGCCGGGCGCGCTGCGGCTGCCATGGGAAAACGCCGACCCGGATCACATCGTTGGTCTCTTCGCGCGCGATCATGGCGCCGCGGTTCCCGGCCGGCTGATCGTCTCGGCCAAGTCGTGGCTGAGTCACAACGGCGTTGATCGCACCGCGCCGCTGCTCCCGTGGCACGGTGCGCCTGATGTCACGCGGCTTTCGCCGGTTGAGGTCAGCCGGCGCTATCTCGCGCATATCCGGGCCGCCTGGGATAACGCCTACCCCGACGCGCCGCTGGCGCAACAGGACGTGATCCTTACCGTGCCGGCCAGCTTTGACGAGGTCGCTCGCGAGCTGACTGTTGATGCCGCGCGGGGCGCGGGCATGGCGCGGGTGACGTTGCTCGAAGAACCGCAGGCTGCGTTCTATGCCTGGATCAACGCGCAGGGGGACGCGTGGGAAGAGAAGGTACGGGCCGGCCAGAAAATCCTGATCTGCGACATCGGTGGCGGGACGACGGATTTCACGTTGATTCGCGTGAGAAGGCACGAAGGCACCGAGGCAGAGAGGCACGAAGGGAAAGTACTCTTTCATCGCGTGGCCGTCGGCGAGCACCTGATTCTTGGCGGCGACAACCTTGATCTCGCGCTGGCGCATCACATCGAGCGGCGGCTGAAGGGCGCAGAGGGAAAGCTCGACGCGCGGCAGTGGGGGCCGCTCGTACGGACATGCCGCGCGCTCAAGGAGTCGCTGCTCGGGCCGGATGCCCCGCAGCGCGTCACCGTCAACCTTGCCGGCGGCGGCTCGCGGTTGATCGGCGGGGCGACGCAGATCGAGGTGACGCGGCAGGAGGTGCAGGACTTGCTGCTCGAAGGGTTCCTGCCCCGCGTCGATCTGACCGATAAGCCGACGCCGCGCCGTTCGGGGTTTCAGGAGTTTGGCCTGCCCTACGCGCCCGATCCGGCGATCACCAAGTACCTCGCGGCGTTTCTCATTGCCCATCGCTTCGCGGGCGAAGAAGGCGGGCACGGCGGGCTCGATCGGGGCGTCGGCAGCGCCGATCCGGCGCGGCCGCACGTGGTGCTCTTCAACGGCGGGCTTTTCGAGTCGCCCGTGCTTCGCGAGCGGTTGATCGACGTCCTGTCGAAATGGTTCAGCGGCGTCGAGCACTGGTCGCCCGAGGTGCTCGACAACGACCGCCTCGACCTGGCCGTCGCGCGCGGCGCGGCGTACTACGGCATGGTGCGGCGTGGGCATGGCGTCCGCATCTCGGGCGGGCTGGCGCGGTCGTATTATGTCGGCGTCGAGACGGGCACGGGCGACGGTTCCACCAGCGCCCTCTCGCTGCTGCCCGCCGGCACCGAAGAGGGGCACGAAGTGGTCCTGCCCGACCGCACGTTCAACCTTCTGATCCGCCAGCCCGTCGAGTTCCCGCTCTACGTCTCCAGCACGCGCACCACCGACCTGCCGGGCGCACTGGTGGCCGTGGACGGCGAGCAGATGACCCAGCTTCCGCCGATCCGTACGGTGTTGCAGTCCGGGCGCAAGACGGTGGCCGATACGGTGCGCGTCACGCTGCACGCGAAGCTGACCGAGATTGGCACGCTGGAGATGTGGTGCGCGGAAGTTGGCGGCGATCGCAAGTGGCGGCTGCAGTTCGACGTCCGCGGCACGCAGCGTTCCGACTACGCCGCGCACGAGGGCGAGGCCGAAGCGGAGGGCGTGGTGGATGAAACGATCATCAGCGACTGCGCGACGGTCATCCGC
This sequence comes from Phycisphaerales bacterium, assembly GCA_028291615.1. Classification (GTDB taxonomy): domain Bacteria; phylum Planctomycetota; class Phycisphaerae; order Tepidisphaerales; family Tepidisphaeraceae; genus RYN-433. Next base: position 6,800 of record JAQGHM010000294.1, read on the forward strand.
GCGAGCTTTACCAGGGGTTCGCCGCAGCGGCCGGAGAGCCTGGTCAAACGTCTCGAAGAGGCGACGGGCATGACGCGGCAGGAGTGGCCGTCGTCGTTGATGCGGTCGTTCTGGGAGGTGCTGATGGAGGTCGAGCCGGGGCGGCGGCTGTCGGATCAGCACGAGGCGCGGTGGCTCAATCTCACGGGCTTCTGTTTGCGCCCGGGTTATGGCATGGCGGTGGATGATTGGCGCGTCGCGCAGACGTGGCGGCTTTACCCGCAGCGGGTCGTGCACGCGAAGAACGAGCTGGTGCGGGCGGAGTGGTGGATCTTGTGGCGGCGGCTGGCAGGCGGGTTGTCGGCTGGGCAGCAGCAGACGCTGGCGCAGCCGCTGCTGGGGGCGTTCCGCGATCGCGCGCGCATGCCGGGATCGGGCGGGCGCAACCGCGAGCCGGCGTATCAGTTCGGCGTGCACGAGACGGCCGAGGTCTGGCGGACGCTGGGGGCGATGGAACTGCTGCCGATAGACACCAAGGCGGAACTGGCGACGCTACTGCTCGACCTGCTGGCGCGCGAGCGGCCGAAGGAAGTGCACGAGGCGGCGCACTGGGCGCTGGGGCGGATCGGTGCGCGGGCGCCGGTGTATGGGCCGCTCAATGCGATGGCCCCGGTCGAGCAGGTTGAGGGGTGGTTGGCGACGCTGATCGGCTTGAAGCATCACCAGCATTCCGCGCTCTTCGCCGCGGTGCAGATGGCGCGGCGGACCGGCGATCGATATCGCGATGTGTCTGATACGACCCGAGCGAACGTGCTGGCGTGGTTGAGCGAACATCAGGTGCCCGAACATTTTGTCACGCTTGTCCGCGAAGGCGGTGAGCTTGCTGACGAGGAACAGAAGACCGTATTCGGCGAATCGCTCCCCCGCGGGTTGCGGATCGAATGATGCGCTATTTTGTCGCGACGATCACCTGCTGCATGGTCGGCTCGAGGTTGGAGCAGTCGGTCTGGGTGAAGCCGGCGGCGCGGAACATCTGCTGGTATTCGGGGAAGGTGTAGGCATCGCCGGCGGGCGTGGTGGCGAGCATGATCAGGGCGAAGGATGCGGAGGGAGGCGGGGTGATGCGGTCTTCGTTGGGGATGAACTCCAGCGCGAAGGCGCGGCCGCCGGGTTTGAGGGCGGCGCGGACTTTGCGAAGGAGGGTTTCGTTCTCGGCGGGGCTGAAGTGGTGGAGGAAGTTGGTCAGGAGCACGACGTCGAAGTCGTCGCCCCAGTCCACGTCGAACGCGCTGCCGGGGAGCGCCTCGAAACGATCCTGAACGCCGGCGGCCTGGGCATGATCCTGCGCGACGGTGAGGACGTTGGACCAGTCGCTGGCGACGACGGTGGCGTTGGGGTCCTGCCGCGCGACGGCGATGCCGTAGAGGCCGTGACCGGCGGCGACGTCGAGCACGCGCAGGGGGGCGGCGGGCGCAGCGGCGAGGACACGCTGGGCGAGGAGCTCGGCGGGCATGGCCGCCATGCCGGCCATGCCGCGGGCGAAGCGCACCCAGACTTCATGTTCGGGATTCAGCGCGTTCTCGTTCCCGCGCACGCCGCCGGCGCGGACGGCGTCGCTCAGATCTTCGAAGCGCTCGCGGAGGTGGGGCGAGCTGAGGAACTCGACCGCCCCGCCGATATATGCCGGCGATTCTCGATCCAGAAAGGTCGCGGAGTCGGCGGTGAGGTTGTACTTTTCGCCGGCCTTGGTGAGGAAGCCGAGGATCGTGAGGTAATCGGCCAGGATGCGCGCGCCGCGCTCGGCGATCTTGCAGGCGGTCGCGAGCGCCGCTGAGGAATTGTGACCGCGGGCGATGGCGCTGAAGAGATCCAATTCGATCGCGGACTTGAGCGCAGCGGTGCGCTGGTAGGCGTTGATGGTGTCGAAGAAGAGCTGGGGCGAAGGCGGGGTGTTGGGCATGGTGTGTATCCGTTGATTGTTAGTCCGCTTTCTTTCCCCAGACGGTGATCTCGGCGAAGTTGCCGAGGTCGTCGAAGGAACCGACGCCAAGCTTTCCCTCCGGAAGTTCTTGCCGGTCCGTTGACATCAGCAGCGTCCCGTCAAAATAGACGCTCACCCCCGCATCGTTCCGGGCGATCTTGACCGTGTGGTATTTCCCATCCCACGGCGTCCCTTTCGCATGCTTGACGGTGATCGGCTCGCGATCCTTGCCGTTCACAAGGTGGATCTGGTTGTGGATCTTATCTTCCTGCTGGGAGACGTGGCAGTAGATCATGTGCGAGGCGTCGACGCCGGCGAGGAAGAAGCAGAGGTCGCGGTGGGGGATCAACTCGGTCGTGATGCGGCATTTGGCTTCGAGGATGAAGTGGGAGACTTTGAGATCGTTGATCCAGGCGATGTTCAGCGGCGAGCGGACGGGGGGTTTGTAGGCGGATTGCTTGACGAGTGAGAGGACGTTTTGCTTGGTGCCGTTCACATCGTCCTGGATGATCTTCCAGGCGTCCTTATCGGTGAAGGTGAATCGCTTGAGGGCGCCGTCGGGGGATTTGAAATCTTCGTGGAAGAGGAGGGGGAGGGATTGGTTTTCCTTGGCGGGGGCTTCGTCGGCGCTAACGAATGAGCTAGAGACGAGACAGAAGACAAGCAGGCAAAGAATTCGCGCCGACGTATCACGGGCGTCCCGCCCGTGCGTGATGCGCGGAGATTGTCGAGCACCATGATTGACATGAACTTCCGGCGCTACTGGCACGGGCGAGACGCCTGTGATACGGGGTGGGGTCATGGTTTCTTCTCGGGTTTGGGGTTCATGACGGCCGTGACTGCGCCGGTTTCGGCGGAGACGATGATGAGATCGCCGAGCCCGTCGCCGTCCACGTCGGCGGCGGTCCAGAGGGTCTTGTCAGTCAGAAGCGGTGCACCAGCGGGGGTCTTGAGGACCTTGGCGAGATCGGTATCGATGAAGAAGGCGCCAAAGCCGCGGTTGATCAGGAGCAGGGGGCCGGACGGGGTGTTAATCAGCAGATCCATGCGGCCGTCGCCGTTGCAGTCGAGCGCGGCGGCGGTTGCGCCGGCTAGCCACTTCGGGTTGTCCTTGTGGTAGTTGGAGATGCGCTCGCCGGTGAGGCGGAGGAAGTCGGCGGGCGCGGCCTGGCCGTCGAGGGGGTAGCGGTAAATGTTGTCGTCTTTGATGACCAGGGCGTAGAGCTTGTCGGGTTCTTCGCCGAAGTTGCCAAAGGCGGCGGCTATCGCATCGGGGACGGGGGATTTGGGACGGTCGTCCGTCACCGGCTGCGCGGGCTTGAGGCCGGTTGAGTCGGCGGTGAAGAACTTCGGACCGGCAGGTGTGGCGAGGACGATCGTCTGCGTTTTGCCGCCCGTGGGCCTGACGGTGTAAAGCGCCGCGCCACCGGCGGGGACGGAGCCAATCTCTTTTACGGCGCCTTTGAACATGCCCGGCGTCACTTCGTCGAGCATGGTGGACTTGCCGGCCTTGAGATCTTCCAGCGCGCGGACCAGCGCCGCAGTCGACCCGGGGAAGGATTGCTTGAGATCAAGTTCCTTGCGGACGACAAAGTTCGATTTGGCACTGGGCGCCGCTTCCGGGAAGAGCCAAGAATCTGCGAGATTCAGCGCGTTGCTGGAGCTGCGACGGCCGATCAGGAGGACCACGGGCGAGCCTTCCTTGACGGACCTGATGACGGCGGGAAGGTTTTCGAGCTTGATCTTGACCGTGTCGCCAACGCCATCGCCCTTGAGCGCGGCGGCGCTGGCCTCGATGACGCCGGTGTCTGGGCTGACCCTGGTCACCTTGCCGACGACGACCGACACCGCGCCGCTGTACATCTCGGAGACGGGGGTCTTCACCTTGATCAGAGCAGCGGCTGACTGGGCGAAGATTGCGGTGACCAGCAGGGGGAGGACGAATCGGAATGGTCGCATCATGCGAAAGGCTCCTGTGACGAACTCAGGCGATCTTCAAGAGAAAGCGGAATGCGTACATCGCCGGTAGGTACGCCAGCAGGTAGACCCAGAGCCAGCCCCAGTCCCAGTGGGCGATGGGGGCGAAAAAGATGGGCGGTTTGGGGTTGATCGGTTGGTACGTGAGCTTGAGGCTGGTCAGGGGGTCGTTGGGGGTGTTGGTGACCTCGGCGGGGGCAGGGGGATGGGCGTCGCCCAGGACGAGCGTTGCGGTCAGCGCCTTGGAATTGCTCGCGCGGAGCGTGACGGGCCACGCGCCGCTCGCATTGTCGGGGACGATGACGTTCCAGGTGACTGGGACGGCGGGGATGTCTTGCAGGTATGCGTCGAGGTCGGCGAGCTTTTGCTGACGGTGTTGCTCGGCCAGTTCCCGGAGCTCCAACGGGAAACTGCTCAGGTCAGATGGTTTAAGCGTCGTCTTGCGGTACTCGGCGAGCGCGCCGGCGATGTCGGGGACTTTCTGGGCGGCGGGTTGGGCGAGGGTGAGCGGGGCGGGGACGTCGAGGGTGACGGTACCTGCTTTGCTTGGCCTCACCACGGCCACGACGGTGACTGGGGTGCCGGGCGGCGCGTTCCAGGCGGCGGGGGCGACGCGCGGCTCGAACCACATGAAGATCATCACCAGCGGTCCGAGGAGGACGGCCATCGGAACAAAGGAGGCCATGACGACGCGCATCTGGACGGGCGCGGCGAGCTTCCACATTAAATCGCCGCGAGCGGAGTCGCGCGGAAGATCGTCGGACAGATCCTGAAGCGCGGAGGCGCGCTGCTTGGCGACGCGGAGGCGGTGGTTGTCGGTGAGATATTTCTGGCCGATCATCGTGATTGCGCCCAGGGCGGCGGCGATGAGCGCGACCGCGCCAGGCTTGCCGAGGAGGCGGACCAGGGGCCAGAGGAAGACGTCGAGAAAACTCAGCGAGGGTTGATAGAGGAGGTTCTCCGGCAGGAGGAAAGCCGCGGCCAGATAAAGACCCCAGATGAGGAGGAAGATGTTGCGAAGCTTAGCGGATTGGCGTTCCTTGCGGCCGGACGGCGGGGGGAGGAGCGAGTGATCGATTCGCGTATCGTGCGGGTCAACGTCGGCGGATGAAGACGAGGATGGAGAGGGAGAAGCGCCGAGCGAGACCGTGCCGTTTCTGCCGTCTACGGTGATTGGGTCGCCGTCGTGGAGGAGGGTGCAGGCGTCTCTTAAGACGACGGCGGGGATGGACATTTCCCTGGCGACGACGGCGCCGTGGGAGAGGGTGCCGCCACATTCGAGGATCAGGCCGGCGGCGTTGGTGAAGAGGGGCGTCCAACTGGGATCGGTGCTGGGGCAGACCAGGATGTAGCGGTCGCCCAAGTCGCCCACTTCGCTGGGAGAGCGGACGATGCGCGCCGGGCCGGTGGCGCCGCCGGGGGAGATGGGGAAGGCGGGCATTGCGCCGTCGCGGTTGATTTTGGGGGGCGTGCCGATGTCATCGATGTTGGCTGCATCGATGACGTGGGGGAGGGGGATGCGTTTTTCGGCGCGGCGCTGGATCTTGCGCTGGGCGAGGAGGTGGGTGGGGGCGAAGCCGATGTTGAGGGCGTCGAAGAGTTCTTCGAGGGTGAGGAGGAAGACTTCGTCATCGATTTCGAGGCGGCGGCCGATCTCCAGGGCACAGTCGCGGAGAAGGTCGTAGCCTTGCATGAGGTAGTACTTGCCGTCTTCGCGGAAGGGCATGTAGCGGCGGGCTAGGGCGAGTTTCTCGTCGAGTTCTTTTTGGTCGAGGGGATTGAGTTGTGCGCGCAGCTCGCGGAGTTTGTGATCGCATTTTTCTTGGTGGGCGTGGTGGAGGTCGGCGGGGTTTTTGCCGTCTTTCAGGCGGCGGGCCATGGTGAGGAGGTCTTCGGGGCGTTCGCGCCAGCGGGGAGTGGAGAGGTCGAATTCCTCGGGGGCGCGGTGGCCGTAGGTTTCTAGCCAAGTCGCAAGAAGACCCTGACCCCGGCCCTCTCCCGGAGTACCGGGAGAAGGAGAGATATTTCGCGCGAGCTCGTAGAGGGCGATGTTGGCTTTGATGGTTTGGTCGGGGTCGTGGGCGGAGGAAAGGAGGGTGGCGAGTTGGTCGGGGTCTTCGTCCCAGAAGGATTCTGCGAGGAAAGACTTGAGTTCGCCGAGGGCTGCGCCGGAGATCAGGCTGGGGAGGAGGGATTGGGGGGCGAACTCGTCCATGACGCGTTTTTCGCGCGCGTGCCAGAGTTCAATCAGTTGGTCGTTATTAAGAGCGGCGAGGTCGCGTTGCTTTTCTTCTTTGACCCAGGCTACGAATTCAGGGATGAGCTTTTCGTTGAGTTGGCGATCGAAAAAGCCGGCGAGCGTGTGGACGGCGGTGGAGGCTGCGCCGGCTTTTCTGGCCATCTTGGCCCGGGCAGACATGGAGCCGCTGGGGATTGTCGGGGGGTTTTGGGCGGCGTCGGGGTTGGTTCTTAGCTGGTCGATGTCGTACTTGAAGGGGAAGCCTTCGAAGAACATTTCCGAGGCGAGCGAGGCGTCCATGTATGGTTTGCCGGCGATCAGGGTGAGGAAGCCGTCGCGGCAGACCTGGGGCGAGGGTTCGAAGCCGGCCTGGCGGTACATCGCGCCGAAGCCGCCTGCGCCGGACATGAAACGTTTGATGACGGACCAAGTGAGGGGCGTGGGGTGGGGCAGGGTTTCGCTGATGTTGTGGACGACCCAGGGACCGCGGTTTTGCGGGAGCAGGTCGCGGAGATGTGCGCGGGTGGAGGTGAGGAGTTGCTCGTAGGCTTCGGCTTCTTCAAGCGTGGTGATGGGGCGGGATTGCAGGAGGTAGAGCTTGCCGTCGTGGATGGCCCACTCGATGTCTTGCGGGCCGCCGAAGTGATGTGCGGCTTGCAGACCCAACTTCCAGAGACCGGTGATGTCGGGGCCTTTGACGCAGGGGATGCGGCGGCGCGGTTCTTCAACGGGAACATCGCCGTGCGTGCCTGGACGAATCATGACCTGCTTGTCAGCGATGCGGGCGTGGACGACGCGACCAGTCTGTTTGTCTACCCTCAGGACGTCGGGTTGCACCAATCCGGAGACAACGGATTCGCCCAGGCCCCACGAGGCTTCGACCAGCATTTCGTCTTTGGAACCCGTCTGCGGGTTGGCGGTGAAGAGGACGCCGGCGACGTCGGAGGGGACCAGGCGCTGGACGACGACGGCCATGGCGACTTGCGAAAGTTCGATGCCGTGTTCTTTGAGATAGGCGCGGGTGCGCGGGGAATCGAGCGACGCCCAGCAGCAGCGGACGCGGTTGAGGAGGGAGTCTTCGTCGGCGATGTCGAGGAAGGTGTCGTATTGGCCGGCCATCGAGGCTTCGGACATGTCTTCGGCGGTGGCACTGGAGCGCACGGCCACCGACGGCGAGCCCATGGCACGGTAGGCGCGGGTGATCTCGTCGATGAGGTCGGCGGGGATTTCCTCGGACTTGGTGCCGGCCCAGTAGCGGTAGGCGTCGGTGGTGATGCAGAAGCCGTCGGGAACGGGAAACGCGGCGCGGATGAGGATGCCGAGGTTGACGGCCTTGCCGCCGGCGAGCGCTTTGTCGCGGCAGTCTTGCAGGGGTTGAAGGAGGGTGAGGGTTTTGATCATGGGAAGCGAGTAGCCAGTAGACAGTAGCCAGTAGTTAAGACGGAGGTCATTTCGCGGCTGTCACGGCTTTGAAGCAGTGGAGGCCGCCGGTCTCGCTGCCCAGGAAGAGCTTGTCTCCGGCGAGGGTTGGGGTGGAGAGGGTGAGGCCTTTTTCGCCGGGTTTGTCTTTTCTGTTGAGCGGGTGTCGTTCGAGGATTTTTCCGTCGGCTGCGTTCAGCAGCGCGAGGTAGCCGTCCTTGGAGACGGCGAACAGGGTGCCGCCATCAGCGGAGAGGGCGACGCCGCCTAGCACGGGGGCTTTGCCGCTGATCGATTGTCGCCAGATGACTTGGCCGTCAGCGAGGTTGAGCGCGATGACCTGGCCGTTGCGGACGGGGCAGTAGAGGCGGCCGCCTTTCGCGACGATGGCGCCCAGGACGGCGGCGTCGGTTTTCGCCTGCCATTTAACCGAGCCGTCCTTGCGATTCAGGGCCATGACGACGCCGGCGGGGTTGGGATCTTCATAGACGATGTCGCCGTTACCGCCGCCGACGATGACGAGATCGTCGATGATCGTGACGGGGCCGGTAATCGGATAGGGCGCGGCGGTTTTCCAAAGCTGGCGCTGGACGTTTTTGGCCTTGAGGTCTTCGTCGGACTCGGAGCGCATGGCGACGATGGCGTTGCCGTTGAAGCCGCTGCCGATGTAGACGGTTCCGTCTTCGGCGATGGCGGGGGAGGATTCGGGGTCGGCGACGTCGTGCCGCCACAGTTCCTTTCCGTCGGAGATGCGGACGGCCAGGACGTAGCCGGGATGGGTGGTCGGTTTGTGGTCTTCGCCTTCGATCGCGCCCGCGCCGACGACGACGAGGTCGCCGCGGATGGCGGGGGAGGATTCAATGTGGAGCGGAGTTTTGACTTTCCAGCGAAGTTGGCCGGATTCAGCATTGAAGCAGAGCAGGCTGCAATCGGCGTCGGCGTGTAGGCCCTGGCCGATGACGATGGATTTCTGATCGGCGGTGAGCGCGGGCGAGGAGAAGAAGGCTTTGAGATCTTCGGTGTCGGCCTTCTCGGCTTTCCAGATTTGTTTTCCGGTGGCGGCGTCTACGCAATAGAGGATGCCGTAATAAGAGGCGACATCGCGCACCGCCGCGGTGCCGAAAACGTGGTTAGCGACGGCGGAAAAGGCGGGGGACGAGAGGACCATGCCGTCGTCGGCGGGATACTCCCAGACGGGGACCACGCCGGTGGTCTTGCCGGCGTTTTCCTTTTCGCGGATGAGCTTGAGGGCGAGGGCGGTCCAGTCGGTTCGTGAGACGCTCGTGCGATCGGTCGTCGTCTTCTTATTATTAGATGTAGCGGCCTGCACGGGTGAGGCGAGGAGGTGAGCGATGCCGAAGCATAGACCCGCGGCGATGAGAATTACTGCAACTGGGATCAGGGGCTTGCGTCTGAAGAGTGCGAGAAGTTCCTTTGGTTTGAGGAGGACTGCGCCGACGCTGGTGAGCGAAGCGATGATCGTCGGCACCAGCGCCGCGCCGGCGTTGACGAAGATCGGTACCACCCCGATCGAAGCGAATGGGTCGTTAATCATTCCTTGACACTCATCCAAAGCTGGCTCTAATCGATTTGTCTCTGTAAGCGGGTTATCAATAACCTCGGGTCTTATCTCAAGCAACTACAAGCCCGGCCGCAGCGCTGTTGTACCGATGGAACTATCTGCGCGGCGCGTCGCAGACCCAGCAGCAGTCGAAATTTAAGTCAGATGTAACGTTCAACACAGTTCTCGGCTGGCCGTACCAAGCCGCAGAGCCATTTTGAGAAATAGGTGTCGCACTATGGAGAATTCGATGGAACGAAAGACTCCCGCGGGCGGTTTGATGGGGGCAGGTTTGGGTTCACTGGCGCTGGCGGCGGCATTGGCCGTCGGCCCGATGATGGCGACGGCGCTGCGGGCGGCGGATCCCGCGCCGGCGACACCTACAGCACCGGCAACTCCGGCCAAGCCGGCGGCGGTTCCTGCTCCAGCGCCTGCTACATCTCCCGCGCCGGTGGCGACGCCCGCGCCGGTCACCAAGCCGGCGCCCGCACCCGCGCCGGTTCCACCTCCTCCCCCGCCGACGGCCGAGCAGTTGAAGCAGGAGCAAGACCGCAAGGCGGCGGCGCTGTTGAACGACGCCAAGCAGGCGTACGAGCAGAAGAACTTCGGCACGTCGGTCAGCAAGTATCGCGAGTTTATCTCGCAGTTTCCCAAGCGCCCGGAGGTGACGGCGGCGCATTACGGACTGGCGATGGCGCTGGCCGACATGCCTGATCGCGATTGGAACGGTCTGATCACCGAGTTGCAGACGGTGCTGGCATCGCCTGATCTGAGGGACAACGGGCCGTCGCACTATTGGCTTGGCGTGGCGCTGCGGATCACCGCCGAGCAACAGATGGAAGCGGCGAAAGGGCGGCCGGAACAGATCGCGAAGTTAATGGAACGCATCACGGAGTCGGCGGCGCATTTCGCGGCGGCGGATGCGGCGCTGGTGGCGGGGGTCAATCCAAAGCCGGCGGCGGATGTGAAGGAACTTCCGCAGGCGCTGGGGATGGCGGCGCGGGCGAAGGTGGAGGGGGCGGATGCGCTGTTGAAGGTCGGGAAGAATAAGGAAGCGGCGGAGCTGGTGAAGGTTTTTGTTGCCGATCCGCTTTGGGCGAAGAGCACGCAGCGGCCGGCGGCGCTGTTGGCTCTTGGGCAGGCGCGGGTGGCGCTGGCGGATTATCCGGGAGCGATGACAGCATTGGCGCAGATCGCACCGTTCGATCAGATCGGGGTTGGGCTTAACGCGCGGTATCTGCTGGGGCGCATTCTGCAGGCGACAGGCGAGAAGCCCGAAGCGGCGCTGCAGTTTGAAACGGTTTTCAAGGGATACTTGGAGCAGCGGCGCAAGGCGGAAGAGACGCTGCGGAACAAGGAGGCGCTGCGCGGCCGGCCACTGGATCAGATGCGGCTTGAAGCATTGACGCGCGGTGCGCCCGAATACGTTTTGCTGTCATGGTACAACGCGGCGACAATCCAATTTGAGTATGGCCAGTACGCGGACGCGGTAACGAAGTACCAGTCGTTCCTACAGGCGGCATCACGGTCGGAACTGGCCCCGCTAGCGCAGTTGCGGCAGGGGATCTGCCAGGTGCAGATGAAATCGCCGGACGGCGCGCGGACCTTGCAGACGCTGATGGAAAACCCGCAGTTGGGCGACCAGGCCTGTTGGTGGGTGGGAAAACTTCAGCGCGTGCTGGCTGATCCCAATAATGCGGATCAGCAGAAGAAGATGGTGACGGCCGCGATCGCAACGCTCGGCCGCGCGGGCGAGCGGGCCACAGTGCTCGCGAAGACGGACCCCGCCGCCGCGGAACGGCACAGCGATATCCTGCTCGACATCGCGGACGCCTACGCTTCGATCAAGCAGTACAAGGAAGCCGTGCCGCTTTACGAGAAACTCGCGAAAGAGGCGGCGAATCCCGAGCGCGCCGAGGCAGCGCACGAGCGCTGGGCGATGACGCTGAGCAGGTTGTCGCAGTTCGCAGAGAGCGATGCGGCTTGTACGTCGTTCCTACAACAGTACCCGCGGAGCATGCTGCGACCGACGGTGATGTTCTGGCAGGCGGAAAACTCATACCGCCAGGGCGTGCAAGACCGTGCGGTCGCGCAATATCAATCGCTGGTCGACAAGTACCCCGAGTTCGCCCAGGCGTCAGCGGCGCGATTTGGCCTGGGAATGGCCTATTACCGGCAGGAAAAGTGGGAGAAGGCGATCAAGCAGCTCGAGCGGATCATGGATGCCGATCGCAATGGCGAGCTGGCCGCGGCTTCTTATTACCAAGCCGATTGCCTGATCCGCACGATGCCGGAGAACGCGGATGACGCGTTGTCGGCAGCGCGGCTGTCGGGGCAGTTGGAAGAGGCCTGCAAGCTGCTTTCCGGCTACGTCGGAAACGTCACGGACGCGCCGGAGATGCCCGACGCGATGTTGAAACTCGCCGATTGCTATCAGCGCAACGCCGCCATCCTCGCGGATCAACAGGAGAAGGCCAAGACGCTGCAGAGCGCGCGGGAAACGTATGACAAGCTTCTGCAAAAATATCCGAAACATCCGGCATTTGCGCAGGCGGTGATGGATCGGGCGCGGTGCATGGCGGTGACGGGGGATGCGGGGGGGGCGATCAACGAGCTGAATCGGTTCCGGAATGACGGCGCGCTGATCAAGAGCGACGTCGCGCCGCTGGCGCTGGTGCGGCTTTCGGAACTGATGGTGCGAAACGGCCGGGCGGTGGACGCGGCAGTGATGCTCGAGAAGGCGCGGAAGGACTATGAGCCGCAGATCGAGAAAGATCCGAAGCGGGCGGAGTGGATTCCGGCGCTGCGGTATCAGCATGGGCTGGCGCTGAAGGAATCGGGGAAGTCCAAGGAGGCGCTGGCGATCTTCGAGGGGCTTATCAAGGAGTTCAAGGATCGACCGGAAGCGGCGGAGGCGTCGCTGGCATCGATCCAGGTGCGCAAGGATGAGGCGCTGAACAAGCTGCGATCGGCGCGGCAGGCGGTGGCGGGCGCGCCGGTGGAGAAACCGATCGACGCGAAGCTGCTGGACGCGCAGGCGGCGGCGATCAAGCAGGTGGCGGAGATTGCCAGCGCGTTTGGCGAGCATGCGGATCGGATCGCGGACAAGTCGGCGGGGTCGGACCTGCACGTGCGGACGCTACGCGACGCAGCCAATTCGTGGCGCGCGATCGCCGATACGGAGATCGACACTATCCGGCGCGAGCGGGCGGCGGAGTCGCTCAATAAATTGAAAGAGAAATTGGCGAAGGATCCGAAGGTCGGGAAGAGCAACTCGGTTCCGCGTCCGCCGGAGATCAAGCTGGCTTCGGTTCCGGTGCAGCCGGCGGAGCAAAAGGCGCGGGAGTATTACACCAAGGCGCTGGAGGCGGGGCCGGATTCGCCGGTCTGCAACGAGCTGCGGCTCGAGCTGGCGCAGATGTATTACGATCGCGGCGAAGCGGATCCGGCAATCCAGTTGCTCAATGCGGCGATCGACCGAAATCCGCCGCCCGAATTGCAGAACCAGTTGCGGGTGAAGCTCGGCAATGCCTTCCTGATGAAGAAGGACGCGAACGGCGCGCTGAACCAGGCGCTGCAGGCGCTGGCGGACGCGAACAGTCCGCTGCGGCCGGCGGCGTACCTGATCAAGGGACGCGCGCTGGCGATGCAGAAGAACTGGGGTGAGGCGATCACGGTGCTGAGCCGATACCGCGCCGGGGCGGAGAAATATCTCAATGCCGGGCCGGTGACCGAAGAAGGCCTGGTGCGACTGGCCGAGGCGTACGCGGCTTCGGGGAACTGGGCGGAAAGCCGGGCGACCTACGAGCATTTGATCGGGCGCTTCGGCGGGAGCAAATGGGCACCCGAGGCGCGCTTTGGGATCGGCTGGGCGCAGCAGCAGCTTAAGCAATTCGACGCGGCCGTGCAGGCGTATTTAGAAGTCACGAGGCGCACCAGTTCAGACCTGGCAGCGCGGGCGCAATTGCAGATCGGCCTCTGCCGGGCGGAGCAGAAGCGCTGGCAGGAGGCGGTGAACGAGCTGCTCCTGGTGCCCGGAACTTACGATTACGCGGAGTTTGCAGCGCCGGCGTCGCTGGCGGCGGGGCGGGCGCTGGTGGAGTTGAAACAACCGGCCGAGGCGAAGGACATCCTGCAGCGTGTCGTCCGCGACCACCCGGGGACGGAGTGGGCGCAGCAGGCGCAGAAGCGGATCGCGGAAATCCAGTAAATGCTCAGGCACGAAGGCACAGAGGCACGTAGGCACGAAGTGAGAATTTGAACCTCGAATGGATTGAGGCACTGATGATGAAGATTTTGAAGTTCGCGGCGCCGGTGTTGGTGGGGATGGCGCTGTTGTTTGCGCCGCAGCCGGCGCGGGCTTATGTGGAGGCGCCATATACGCTGGGGCGCTTGATCCAGGAATCGACCAACGTGCTGTTGATGCGAGTCGAGAAGGTGGACAAGGAGAAGAACCTTGTCATCTATCGCAAGGTGAAGGACCTCAAGGGCGTTCACCCGACGGACGTGATCAAGCACAACATCGGCCACGCCGGCTTCAACCCGCGCGAGTGGCAGTATGCGATGGAGGGCGCACAGGTGGGCAACCTGGCGGTGATGTTCCACAACGGCGGAGCGAGCGAGAATTTCCTGCCGGGCTACTGGTATCAGGCCTACGCGGGGGAGTGGTGGGCGATGAGCCATGGCGAGCCGTTCCTGCTGCGCAGCTACGCGGGCAAACCAGAAAAGCTGGCGGCGGCGGTGACCTCGATCCTCGCCGGACAGGAAGTGGTCGTGCCGTGCATGGTCGATGACAAGACGCAGCTCCACACGCGGGCGGCGAAGATCCAGCGGGTCAAGGCAAGCCTGAAGCTTCAGGATTACAACCCCAAGCGCGATTTCGTCGGCTGGGGGAATGAGGATTTCCGCACGCTGCTGGGGATGCCGGCGTTCTCGATGTACACGGGCATCACGCGCACCGACCCCGAGGCCGGCGGCATCGCGGCGATCGATTATGACGGCGACGGCAAGACCGACGTCTGCGTCTACGGCGCAGGCAAGGTCGCGCTCCTAAAGAATGCGGGAACGTCGCTCGAAGAAGCGCCGCTGCCGTACACCGGCGGGGCCCGCGCGGCGGCGTGGGGCGATTGGAACGGCGACAAGAAGTCGGACCTGCTGCTGGCGACGCCGACAGGCCCGGTGCTGCTGACCAACAACGGCGACGGGACGTTCCGCGACGATACCAAGCTGCTGCCGAAAGAAGGCTATTACGCGCTGACGACGGCCGCCTGGATCGATCAGGACGGGGACGGCAAGCAGGACATCCTGCTTGCCAACGGGTTCCTCGGCATGCGTCTTTACCGGAACACATATACTGCGCCTGCCGATCCCAAAGCCAAGCTGGCGGATGGGCAACTCGCGTTTGAAGATGTATCCGACAAGGTTGGCCTTGGGCGCAATGGCATTGCGGCGGGCGTCAAAGGTTACCAGATCGCCGTCGGTGATATCGATGGCGATGGCCGGGCGGATTTCCTTTATTCCGCTGGCAATGGAATGGTCGTCAAGAACACGCCGGCGGGATTCGTGGTGGCGAACGACAGCGGCATCGCGTTCAAGCCGGGCAAGGTTGCGCCGGTGCTGGCGGACTTCGACAATGACGGCAAGCCGGACGTGACGCTGGTTGACGGAAACCAAATCAAGCTCTTCAAGAACGACGGCAAGGGAAAGTTCACCGACGTCACCGGACAGCGCGGCGACCTTTCCAAGCCGGTGGACAACGCGGCCTGCATCTCTTGGGCGGATTTTGACAACCAGGGTCGGCAGGACCTGTTCGTCGGCGTGTTGAAAGGGCCCAACCGGTTCTTCCGCAACGGTGGCGACGGGAAATTTACCGACGCGTCGGAGGAGATCGGCTTGACGCAGAAGGTCTTCAATACGCGGGCGATTTGCGTGGTGGACCTGAACGGCGACAAGGTGCCGGACGTGGTGTTCAACAACGAGGGACAGGAGTCGTCGGTGCTGCTGGGAAATCCTAAGCGGACGGCGAAGAAGGTTGCGGACGCCAGGTAAGAGATTGAACCACGAAGCACACGAAGGACACGAAGAAGAGAATTCATGATGAAGTTTTGGCTTGTTTTGTTGGTGATGTGGTTGGGGGGCGACTGGGCACGGGCGGATTGGCCGATGGCTCGGGGGAATGCGCAGCGCACCGGGAACGTGGATGGGCAGGGGGGGCCGAAGTCGCCCAAGGTGCTTTGGGTTCAGGAATCTACGGATCATTTTTTATCAGCGCCGTCGCCTGGGAATGGGATGATCTTTGCGCCGGCGCTGGGGACGCTGAACAGCGGGGTTATGTCAGCGCTGTCGAGCGAGCCTGGCGTGGCGGCGGACAAGCGCGTGGTCTGGTCGAAGTCGCAGCCGTCGTTGAAGCTGCCGACGGTTTGCTCGCCGGCAGTGGTGGGCGGCCAAATCATCTTCGGCGACGGGATGCATCAGAACGAGAGTCCCACGCTCTATTGCCTGGACGCGGCGAGCGGCGCGGCGGTGTGGCAGTTGTCGATTCCCGGGGCGCTGATCCACCTGGAGGCGACGCCGGCGGTTGTCGATGGCAAAGCGTACTTTGGCGCGGGGAATGGCGGGGTGATGTGCGTCGATACCAGCAAGGTGACGCTGGACGGGAAGGACCTGGAGGCCGGCGCGGTGGCGCAGATCTTTGCAGCCAAGTGGAAGGAACTACAGGCGAAGTACGAGGCGGACAAGAAGAAGGACCCCGATTTTGCGATCCCGCCTAGCGAAGATGCGCTCCCCAAGCCCGCGCCGAAGCTCGCGTGGCAGCAAGGGGGTCAGGGGAAGTGGCATGTGGACTGCCCGGTGGCGGTGGCGGGCGACGCGGTGCTGGCGGGCTCGGCTCATCTCGATGCTGAGAACAGCGGCGATCGCGCGCTCTTCTGCATGAATCGCGCCGACGGCGCGATCAAGTGGCGGGCGGAACTGAAGCTCAACCCTTGGGGCGGGCCCAGCGTGTCGGGGGACCTGGCGATCGTCGGGTGCAGCAGCATTCGCTTTGATCCCAAGGAGATTGCGGGCGCCAAGGGTGAGGTGGTGGCGCTGGCGATGTCGGACGGCGCGTTGCGCTGGCACAAGGACGTGGCGGGCGGCGTGGTGTCGCCGGTGGCGATCTCTAAGAACGGGTTGGCGATTTTCACGGCGACTGACAAAAAGGTTTATGCGCTGGACGTGAAAAGCGGTGAGCAAAAGTGGATGTATGAGGCGAAAGCCCCGTTCTTCGGCGGCGTGGCGATCGCGGGCGAGAGCGTGTACGCCGCGGATCTTAACGGCGTGATTCACGCGATCGGCATGGCGGATGGCAAGTTGCAGTGGAAGCTGGACGTCGGCAAGCAGACCAAGGCGCTGGGGAACATCTACGCCTCGCCCGTGGTTGATGGCGGGCGGCTTTACATCGGGACGTGCAACATCGATTCTCAGGATGCGCGGAAGACCGTCCTGATCTGCGTCGGAGAGAAATAGGATTGAGGGTTCAGGATCGGAGCTTATTAACATGATGAAAAGAATTGCGATTGTGGGCGTAGTGGCGGCGCTGTTGGCTGGGCGAGTTTTGGCAGCGGATGAGAAGTCCGACATCGTGGTGGACAAGGAGAAGAAGACGGTGACGGTCGCCGCGAAGATCGCACCGCGAAAGATCAACGATCCGCGCTTCACCGAGATCTACCCGATCGAAGTCGTCGCCTGCGCCGAATTTCCCAAGGGTCAGAAGGCGCACGAGACGGTCATCACTGTGGACGCCAAGCCAAGCGAGGTGCACAAGGCGCTGGAGAGCCTGGGCCTGAAGGCCGGCAAACCGGCGACGCCGGGCGGGGAAGAAAGCGTGGCGGAGGGGCCGCTCTTGAAGATCTCGCTCGAACTTCCCAACGGCAAATCGATCCCGATCGAAAAGACGCTGATCGACAAGAAGACCGGCAAGACGATGCCGCCGCTCAAGTGGCACTTCACCGGCTCGGCCATGAAGCAGCTCGATCCCAACAAGCCCGACCAGAGCTACGGCGCGGACACGACGCTGACGCTGATCGGCATCTTTCCGGTCACCAACGAGACGGTCATCCAATCGAACCTGACGATGAAGGACGAGCCGATCGTGAAGATGGAGACCAACAAGGCGATCCTGCCGCCCGAGGGAACGGCGGTGAAACTATTGATCACGCCGGCGACGGGCAAATAGAACGACCGGCGGCCTTGGGATATCCTGTCCGGCATGAAGATCCTTTACATCGGCGGCACCGGCGAGATTTCCTACGCCTGCGTCGCTGCGGGCGCGGCGCTGGGGCAGGAGATCACGGTCTTCAACCGCGGGCGAAACGACGAGCCGCTGCCGCCGGGCGTGAAGATGATCCGCGGCGAGTTGAATGACGCGACGTATCGCGCACTAGGCGAGGGCCACTTCGACGTCGTCTGCCAGTTTCTCGCCTACGCGCCTGAGCAGATCGAGCGCGACCTCGCGGTCTTCGGCGGGAAGATTTCGCAGTATTTATTCATCTCCACCGCCTCGGCGTATCAAAAGCCGCCGCGCGACTGGCGGATCACGGAACAGACGCCGCTCGTCAATTCGTTCTGGCCGTACAGCCAGACCAAGGCGGACATGGAGGCGATGCTGTTCGGCTGGCACGAGGCGGGGAAACTGCCGGTGACGGTGGTGCGCCCGAGCCACACGTATCGCCGCAAATTCCCCGGGACGTTCATCAGCGGTGACGATCACGTCTGGCGGATGACGCACGGCAAACCCGTCATCATCCACGGCGACGGCACGAGCCTCTGGACGCACACGCACGCGAGCGACTTCGCCAAACCGTTTGTGCGCCTGCTGGGAAATGCGAAGGCGCTCGGCCGGGCGTTCCACATAACGCGGCCGGACGCAACGACGTGGAACGCCATCTTCCAGACCATCGGCCGAGTGCTGGGCGTCGAGCCGAAGTTCGTCTACGTGCCGACCGCGACGCTGGTGAAGTACAACCCGGAGTGGGTCGGCCCGCTATTGGGCGACAAGGCGTGGCCGGTGCAGTTCGACCTGACGAACCTGATGGCAGTCGTGGGCGAATTCACGTGCGACACGTCGATGGACGAGAGCTTGGGGTCAGTCGTGCCGCATTACCGCAGGCGGGCGGAGACCTTCGTTCCCGATGAGAAACTGCACGCGCTGATCGATCGCATCGCAGGGGAGCAGGCGGCACTGGGGGTGTAGAACGGCGCGCGGGCAACGGGCACGGGCGGTTGCGGGTACGACCTCGTATAATGAGCGTGATGTCCGGCAGAGCGAAATGGGTTACCGGAATGCTGGCGGTGACGGCGATGTTCTTCGTCGCGCCAGGGGCGCGGGCGTGCACCATCCCCGTCTTCCGCTACGCCCTGGAGCGTTGGGCGGCGTCGCCGTATGAGGTGGTCGTATTTGCCAAAGGGGAATTGGGAGACGCCGATCGCGCAGTTCTGGAAGAACTGACGAAGAAGCCGGTGAATGTAGCGATCCGCACGGTTGACGTGTCGGGCGACATGAGCCCCGAGCACGCGGCGATCTGGAAGAACCAACGAAATGCTCAGTTGCCGTGGGTCGTCGTGCGCTTCCCCGAAAGTGGCGAGCAGGCACCGTTGGTCTGGACGGGCAAGCTCGACAAGACCGCGCTCGCAGAGCAGCTCGATTCGCCAGCACGGCGCGAACTTGCGCGGCGGCTGCTCGCCGGACAATCGTGCGTGTGGGTGCTGCTGGAGAGTGGCGACAAGGCAAAGGACGATCACCTCGCCGCGAAGCTCGACGAAACGCTGAAGCGCGTGGCCAACACGATCGAACTGCCGGAGATTGCCGCCGATGGCCCGCAGCTTCACTCGCCGCTGCCGCTGAAGCTTGAGTTTTCAATCCTGCGCCTCGCGCGCACGGACACCCGCGAGGCGGCCCTGGTAAAGATGCTGCGCGTCGCCGAGCCGGAACTCGCCGACAGCGACGAGGCGCTGGTGATCCCGGTCGTGGGGCGCGGGCGGGCGATCTCGGCGCTGGCCGCGCCGCGCGTGAACGATCAGGGCGTCGGTGCGTTCGCGCAGTTCATCTGCGGACAATGCTCGTGTGAGGTCAAGGAGCTGAACCCCGGCATCGACCTGCTGCTGGCCGCTGATTGGAATGTGATATTCGGTGATCGCCAGGTCGAGCGCGACGAACCGGCGGTTGCAGAGGCGGGCAAGAGCGTGCCGATACCTGTATCGACCATCGCGATGCCGACAACCGCGCCGGCAGCGATCGATGCAATGGCCGGCACCTACATTTCCTTCGAACACTCCACGTACAACATGGGCCGACAATGGCTGATCGGCGGAATCGTCCTGGCTGCGGCAGCGGTGCTGGTAAGCGGCGGGATCGCGCTGCGGGCGAGGAGGAAATAGCAGATGGCGTCGCCGGCGGACAGGTTCAGTAATTTCCGAAGCCGCCGGCCCAGGTGCGGGGCCGCCAACGCCGCGTGGGTGCTCTTCATCGGATCGATCGTCGCGCTGGCGGTCTTGATCGCGCTCCTCGTGCTGGGCGCGCCCAAGCCTAAAGGCGCCGCCGCAACGAAGAAGCCGCTCATCGTCTATTGCGCCGCCGGCATCAAACCACCGGTCGAGGCCGTCGCGAAAGAATACGAGCAGCAGTTCGGCGTGCCGATCCAGTTGCAGTACGGGGCATCGCAATCACTCCTGACCAACGCCCAGACGTCAAAGACCGGCGATCTTTATCTGCCGGCCGATGAGAGTTACATCGAGCTCGCGAAGCAGAAGGGCCTCACCGCCGAATCCATCCCGCTCGCGAGGATGACGGTCATCCTCGCCGTCGCCCGGAATAATCCAAAGCGGATCACGTCGATCACAGACCTGCTCAAGCCTGACGTGCGGGTCGCCCAGGCCAATCCGGACGCCGCCGCTGTCGGAAAAGCCACGCGCGAGACGCTTGCCAAAACCAATCAGTGGGATGAACTCGCCAAACATACGCTGGTCTTCAAAGGCACGGTGAATGACGTTGCCAACGACATCAAGCTCGGCGCAGTGGATGCCGGCTTTATTTGGGATGCCATGCTCCACCAATACCCGACACTGGAGCGCGTTGACGTGCCGGAATTGAAGAATGCGACGTCGCAGATCACGATCAGCGTGCTCAAGACCAGCGAGCAACCGACCGCCGCCCTGCGATTCGCGCGCTACCTGGGTGCGAAGGACAAGGGCCTCAAGGCGTTTGCGGCATACGGATACGAGACGGTCGAGGGAGATTTGTGGTCCGCGACGCCAAGCGTCAACCTATTCGCCGGCGCGATGCTTCGCCCCGCGATCGAGGAGACGATCCAGCGTTTTGAAATGCGCGAAGGATGCCGCGTCAACCGCGTCTACAACGGCTGCGGCATCCTCGTCGGCGAAATGAAGAAGGGGATCGGCCCGATGCCCGACGCCTACTTCTCCTGCGATACGTCGTTTATGAAGGAGGTGAGGGATCTCTTTCTCGACCAAGCCGACATCTCCACCAACCAGCTCGTAATCCTTGTGCCCAAGGGAAATCCGCGCGCGATTCACACGCTCAAGGATCTTGGCAAGCCCGGAATTCGCCTTGGCGTCGGGCACGAAAAACAGTGCGCCTTGGGGGCACTCACCGCGACGACGCTCGAACAGGCTGGCCTGCGTGATCCAGTCCGCAAGAACGTCGTCGCTGAATCCGCCACTGGGGACATGCTCGTGAACCAACTCTGCACCGGCTCGCTCGATGCCGTCATCGCCTACATCTCCAACGCTGCCAATTCCGGCGACAAGCTCGAGGCAATGACGATCGACATCCCTTGCGCGATTGCCACGCAACCGATCGCCGTCAGCCGGCAATCACAGAACAAGCATATCGCCGGCCGGCTGATGGCCGCGATTGAGTCGGACGACTCGCGGCAATTGTTCCTTGCCAACGGGTTCGGGTGGAAGCGCGCGGGGGCCAAGTAGATGAGCGAGGCAGCGGTTGATTCCACCTCCGGGCAATCTCCAGCTAACCTACGCGCCCGCTCCGATGCGCCCTTCCTCATCTCGCTCGGCGTCATCGGCGGCCTTTATCTCCTGCTCATCGTGGCCATGCTGGTCGCCGATGCATCGTTCACCTCGCCCGGCCACCTGCTCGAAGCATTGCAGAGCGAACCAATCCAGTACGCCATCTGGTTAAGCCTCATTTCCTGCAGCATCACGACGATCCTCTCCGTCTGGGTCGCCGTCCCCACCGGCTACCTTCTCTCGCGCTGGCAGCGCGACGGCCGCTGGTCGGGCGTGCGGCACGTCATCGATGCGACGCTCGATATACCGATCGTCCTCCCGCCACTGGTGATCGGCTTGAGCCTGCTGATCCTCTTCCAAACCTTCCCCGGCCGCTGGATCGAGCGGCAGACGCAGCATTGGCTCGGCACGCCGATCACCTACGCAATCCCCAGCGTGATCCTCGCGCAGTTTGCGGTGGCCGCCGCCTTCGCGGTGCGCACGATGCGCGTCACGTTCGACCAACTCAACCCGCGCTCCGAGCAGGTCGCGCTGACGCTCGGCTGCTCGCGCTCGCAGGCGTTTTTCATGGTCGTCCTCCCCGAGGCCCGCCGCGGCATGCTCACCGCCGGCACGCTCGCCTGGGCGCGCTCGTTGGGCGAGTTCGGCCCGATCCTGGTCTTCTCAGGCGCGACGCGGATGCGCACCGAAGTCCTGCCGACCACCGTCTTCCTCGAGCTTTCCGTCGGCCGGATCGAAGCCGCTGTCGCGGTCAGCCTGCTCATGGTCGCCTGCGCGCTGATCGTGCTGGTGATCGTTCGCGTCTTCGGATCCGCCGACGCATTTGGAAAGGGGGTTTGACGTCGTGATCCGCCTGGAAAATGTCTCGATTCGCGCCGGCGCGTTCGCCGTCGCCGGCCTCTCCCTCGAAGTCCCCGCCGGACGCTACGGCGTACTCATGGGCCAGACCGGCAGCGGGAAAACCACCCTGCTCGAGGCGATCTGCGGACTCCGCCGCCTCCAGTCCGGCCGCATCACGCTGGGCGGACGGGACGTAACCACGCTCAAGGTCGCCCAGCGCGGCATTGGCTACGTCCCGCAGGATCGAGCCCTCTTCCCGACGATGACCGTCCGCGAGCACCTCGCGTTTGCCCTTACCATCCGCATGTGGAATCGCTCCGCGATCCATAGCCGCGTGACGGAACTCGCGCAGATGTTGGCAATCACCCCGCTCCTCGATCGTGGCGTCGTCAACCTCAGCGGCGGCGAGGCCCAGCGCGTCGCGCTCGGTCGCGCTCTGGCACATCGCCCCGAAGTCCTCCTGCTCGACGAACCCCTCAGCGCCCTCGACGAGGAGACCCGCAGCCAAATGACCGACCTGCTCCGATCCATACAACAGGAGACCGGCGTCACCATGCTCCACGTCACCCACAGCGCCCGCGAGGCCGAGCGATTGGCACAAAATCTTTTCACCCTGGAAGCAGGACACCTGCGTGAAAGATCCCTGACCGGCGAGGTGGCAGGATGAAATTCAAGGTCACCTATTCCGGCCAGGCCCGCTCAACCGCCGGTTGCGCGAATGAAGTGGTGGAACTTCCTGCGGCGGCGACTCTCCGCGAACTTCTGGCCGCGATCGCCGCGCGTCATGGCGAGCGAATGGCCGCGCTGCTCAATTTCAAGGAGCGCAACACCCCCGCCGTCCTGGTCTTTGTCAGCGATGAGCAAGTTACATGGGAAGCTCCGCCACCGCTCAACGACGGCGCCGAGATCATGCTAGTCTCGCCGATTTCCGGAGGATGATTCGCGTGAATGACTTGACCGACGAGGAACGCGCCCGCTATGCGTGGCAAATCTCCACGCCCGATATCGGCGAGACCGGCCAGCGAAAGCTCAAATCCGCCCGCGTGCTGATTACCCGCGTCGGCGGGGTCGGTGGCGCGGCGGCCTACTACCTTGCCGCCGCGGGCGTCGGCAAACTCGTCCTCGCCCACGCCGGCGAAATTCGTCCCGCCGATCTCAACCGCCAGATCCTGATGACGACCGACGGCATCGACCAGCTGCGCGTCGATTCCGCCGCCCGCCGCTTGCGCGAGCTCAATCCGAACGTCGAGGTCCAAACCGTCAATAATAACGTGACTGCCGACAACGTCGCGGGCTTGGTAAAGGAGGTTGATCTCGTCATCGACGCCGCTCCAGTCTTCGAAGAACGCCTCGCCCTCAACACCCAGATCGTCCGCCAGCGCAAGCCCATGGTCGACTGCGCGATGTACGATTTCGACGCCCAACTCACCACGATCCTCCCAGGGAAAACCCCGTGCCTGGCTTGCCTCTTCGCGAATTTCCCCACTCATTGGAAGCGCGAATTCCCCGTCTTCGGCGCCGTCGCCGGGGTAGTCGGTACGATGGGCGCAGTGGAAGCAATCAAAGTCATCACCGGCATCGGCCAGCCACTCGCCGGCCGAATGCTCATCGCCAACCTGCGCGAGATGACCTTCAGAACCATGAACCTGCAACGAAATCCGCAATGTTCCGTCTGCCGCGGTGTATAACGTTCACGCGAAGGACCCATGCTGCGATTTGTCATCTCCATCAGCCTCCTCACCGCGGCCTTCTGCGCCATCGCCCAGGAACCCCCGCGCTCCCCCGCCGACACCGTCAAATCCCTCAAGGTCCCGCCCGGCTTTTCCGTCACACTCTTTGCCGGCGAACCCGACCTTGTCCAGCCGATCGGTTTCTGCTTCGACGACCGCGGCCGCCTCTGGGTCGCCGAGAATGAATCGTACCCCAACTGGAAACCCGACGGCCACGACCGCATCGTGATCTACGAAGACACCGACGGCGACGCCCATTTCGACAAGCGCACGCTCTTTTACGACAAGCTCAATTACCTTACCGGCCTCGAAGTCGGCTTCGGCGGCGTCTGGGTCGTCTCCGCCCCCAATCTCCTCTTCATCCCCGACAAGGACGGCGACGATAAACCCGATGGCCCGCCGCAAATCCTCCTCGAAGGCTTCGGCCACCAGGGCGTCCACAATCTCGTCAATGGATGCACATGGGGCCCCGACGGCTGGCTCTACGGCGGGCACGGTGGCTCAAGCTCCGGCATGATCGGCGCGCCCGGCGGCGACAAAGTCTTCTTCGACGGCGGCGTCTGGCGCTACCACCCGACCAAGCGAATCTTCGAGCCGATCATGGAAGGCACCACCAACCCCTGGGGCCTCGACTTTGACGATTACGGCCAGGGCTTCATCCCCAATTCCGTCACGCCGCATTTGTACCAGGTCATCCAGGGCTCGCACGTCGAACGCCGCCGCGAAAGCCCAAGCAACCGCTATGCCTATGGCGTCATCGACACCATCGCCGATCACAAGCACTACGCCGGCGGTGACTGGACCAAATCGCGAACCGGCGCGGCAGAACTCGGCGGTGGTCACGCCCACTCCGGCCTCATGGTCTACCTCGGCGACTCCTGGCCCGACAAATACCGCAACACGATCTTCATGAACAACATCCATGGCGATCGTATCAATAACGACCTTCCGGAGCGCAAAGGCTCCGGTTACGTCGCCCACCACGGCGCCGACGTCCTCACCTCCGCCGATCCCTGGTACATGGGCCTGCACATCAAGTCTGGGCCCGACGGCGCAGTCTACGTCAGCGACTGGTACGACACCGGCGAGTGCCACACAAAGAAGCCGCATACGGAAAACGGCCGCATCTACAAGATCACCTATGACGGCACGTCGAAGACCCCACCGTTCGATGTCGCCAAGATGACTTCCGCGCAGTTAGTAAACCTCCAATTGCACAAGAACGACTGGTGGGTCCGCCACGCCAGGCGCACATTGCAGGAGCGCGGCCCCGACGCCGCCGTCCACGCCGCACTGCTCGCGATGCTAAGCGACCATCCCGACATCACCCGCCGCCTCCGCGCCCTCTGGGCGCTGCATGTCACCGACGGCGCGACAACCGACCTGTTATTCAGCTTACTAAAAGACCCCAATGAATACGTCCGCGCCTGGGTCATCCAATTGCTCACCGAAGATCGTCAGCCGCCTGCGAACGTGCTCACCGAGTTCGATCGCCTCGCAGCGTCCGATCCGTCCCCCATGGTCCGCCTCTACCTGGCCTCCGCGATGACGCGCCTTCCGCCGGCGCAGCGCTGGAACGTCATAGAGAAACTGGTCGCCCACGCCGAAGACGTCACCGACCAAAACCTGCCGCTGATGGACTGGTACGCCCTCGAGCCGCTCGTGGTCGCCGACGGCAAGCGTGCGCTCGCCCTTGCCATGGCCGGAAAGATTCCCAAATTGAGAGAGTTCACAAGCCGCCGACTCCTCGAGATCGGCCGCACGACCAAGGAATCGACGGTCCAGAAAAACTGAGGAACGTGAATGAAATATGCGTTGTTGCTGCTTTTGGCCTTGTTCATGGCGCCCTGCGCCTTCGCCGACGACGCCGACGATACCATCGGCCTCCTGATCGGCGTCCTCAAAGATACCGCCGACCCCGCCGCCCAAGCCGACCTCCTCAAGGGGATGAACGCCGCCATGGAAGGCAAGCGCAATGTGAAAATGCCCGCCGGCTGGCAGGAGGTCTACGCCAAGTTAAGCCAAAGCCCGAGCGATGAAGTGCGCAAGCAGGGGGCCAAGCTCGCCGCCGTCTTCGGCGACGCCGGCACGCTCGAAGCGATGAAGAAGCTCGTGCTCGACCCCACCAAACCCGCCGAAGAGCGCAACAAAGCGCTCGAATCCCTGATCGGCAAAAACGACGCGACGCTTGCCGCC
The DNA here is from genome assembly GCA_028291615.1 of Phycisphaerales bacterium. GTDB lineage: Bacteria > Planctomycetota > Phycisphaerae > Tepidisphaerales > Tepidisphaeraceae > RYN-433. The sequence goes on from JAQGHM010000294.1 coordinate 32,746, forward strand.
CTCCTGCAACAACTCTTGAAAGACCCCGCCGTCGCCGAAGCCGCGCTCAAAGGCCTTGCCGGCACGGACGACCCCAAGACCCCTGCCGTCATCCTCGCCGCCTACCCAACGCTCGACCAGCCCGCCAGGCGCGCCGCTATTAATACCCTCTCCTTCCGTCCCGCCTTCGCCAAAGCGCTGATGAAATCCGTGAAGGAAGGCAAGATCCCCACTAAGGATCTGACCGCCTACACCGTCCGCCAACTTCGCAGCTTCAACGACAAGGAGCTCGACGCCTGGACCAATGAGATCTGGGGCGTCGCCAAAACCTCCAACCAGCAGAAGATCGCCGAGATCGCCAAATACAAAGCGATGCTCACGCCCGAAGCGCTCAAAGCCGGCGACCCCTCCGCGGGCCGCGCCCTCTTCGCCAAAACCTGCATGCAGTGCCACACCCTCTATGGCGAAGGGGGCAAAGTCGGCCCCGACCTTACCGGCTCCAACCGCCAGGACATTGACTACCTCATGGTCAACATCGTTGATCCCAGCGCCGTGATCGCCAAGGACTACATGGTCTCGATCATCTACATGAAGGACGACGACGTCTATTCCGGCATCGTCACCAAAGAAGACGACACGTCGGTAAGCGTCACCGTCGAATCAGGCGTACAGGTGCTGCAGAAATCGGAGATAAAGGAGATCAAACACAGCGAGCTTTCAATGATGCCAGAAGGCCTGCTTACGCCCCTCTCGAAAACCGAACTGATCAACCTCGTCACCTACCTCCGCACCCCCGCGCAGGTCCCACTGCCGAAGTAAGTCGAGATGAAGCGAAGATGGAAGATGGAGGATGGAAGATGGCAAAATGCAGTGGCGATCGTCCGGCCAATCCATCCTCCATCTTCCATCCTCCATCCTCGTTTTCGCTCTCCCTCCCCTTCGTGCTCTTCGTGACCTTCGTGGTTGTCCTTCCAACGCGCGCAGACGAGCCGCCCGTGATTCCCATCGGAGCCGACGCATACCGCATGTGGGAACGATGGCCATATCAGCGGATCGGCGCGCGGGCCTACATGCGCTCGACCTACGACCGCCGCGGCGGCAACGAGGCCGCCGACGCGTCTCATTTCCTTTACCAGTTGGCCGACGACAACAACGTCACGCTCGACATCGAAGGCCCCGGCGTCTTCTATTTCGCCCGCTACAATCACTGGCACGGCTCACCCTGGCGCTACGTCGTGGACGGGCAAGAGCAGATCGTCAGAGAGACGTCCTCAGCCGACCCCACCAGGCCGGTCCCCCAATCCATCTTCGAGCCCAGGGAATTGTTTCCGCCCGGTCTGACCTGGACCTGGTCCACGACCAAGGGCGCTGACCTTTCCTGGGTCCCCATCGGCTTCGAGCGTTCCTTCCAAATGGGCTATTCCCGCACCTGTTACGGCACCGGATACTACATCTATCACCAATACGTTCGAGGCGCGAAGCTTTCGCGGTCGATCGTAGGATGGGATGCGAAGACGCCGCCGGAGAAAGAGATCATCGACGTGATCGCGCGCGCGGGGGAAGATCTGTCGCCTCGCGAAGGAACGCGCGATTTCTCCGGCCAATTGCAGCTCCCGGAAAAGGCCGCGGCCACCCTCGATGTCCGCGCCGATGGCCCCGCGGTCGTACGGCTGATTCGATTCTCCGTCGCCAAAGAGGACGCGCTCTCGCTGTCGAACGTGCGGCTTCGCATCACGTGGGATGGTCGCCCCGCCCCTTCAGTCGATGCGCCGCTCCCCCTCTTCTTCGGCGCCGGAACCCTCTACAACCGCGACGACAAGGAATGGCTCGTCAAGGCGCTACCCGTCGGCATCCGCTTTGACGAAAAGCAAGTCCACCTCGCCTGTTACTTCCTCATGCCTTTCTTCAAATCAGCCAAGGTGGAACTGGTCAATGGCGGCCCCGCGCTCGGCCCAATCAACTGGGCAGTGAAGACCGTCCCCTACACCGACCCCGCAAATCACGTCGGCTACTTTCACGCCACCTATGCCGATCACGGCCCCGATCCGAAGCACGGCGAAGACCTCCTTCTTCTGGACACCCGCCGCACGGAAGGCGGCGGTGACTGGACCGGCGCCTTCATCGGCACCTCATTCATCTTCTCCCACAACGCCAGGCTCGGCACGCTCGAAGGCGATCCGCGCTTTTACTTCGACGATTCAATGACGCCCCAGGGCCAGGGCACCGGAACCGAAGAATGGGGCGGCGGCGGCGATTACTGGGGCGGACGCACCATGACCCTCCCACTCGCCGGCCACCCTGTCGGCGCCCCCGAGGGCAAGGCCAAAGACGATCTCGACAAGATAGAGTCCGCTTACCGCTTCCTACTGGCAGACCTTTTCCCCTTCGGCAAAAACGCCCGCATCACCCTCGAGCACGGCGGCCAAAACGATTCCAAAGAACGCTACGAGACGGTTACCTACTGGTACGGCCTCCCCGGTGCCTCGCTGATCAAAACCGACGCCCTGAACATCGGCGACGACGCGAGCGAGCGGTCGCATACGTACCATTCGCCCCAAGCCAGCCAACCGTACGAGATCGTCTCCCGCTACGAGTGGGGCGTCGATTCACTCGGCGGAAAACAAATCTATCCCGCCCATCGCGAGCTCGGCAGACGCACGACCGGCGTCAGCGATTTCATCGTGAAGATCGAACCCAGCAACCTCGGCGTAATGTTGCGCCGCACGCTTGACTACCAGTTCCCCAACCAGCGCGCCGAAGTCTTCATTGCCGACGCCAGCGACGCCAAGACGATCGCCGATGCCGATTACAAACCCGCCGGCGCATGGTACCTGGCCGGATCAAACACCTGTGTCTTCTCGCGCCCCAAGGGAGAGATGGACCCACCCGCGCACACCGTGCAAACCTCCAACCGGCGCTTCCGCGACGACGAATTCCTCGTGCCGCGCGACCTGACCCAGGGCCGCCCCGCCATCGCGGTACGCGTGAAGTTCACGCCCGTGAACATCCCGCTGTTCCCCGGTCGCGAAGTCGGCGAACTCGCCTGGAGCGAGATCCGCTACGCCGCCTATTGCTTCGTCATGCCCGCACCGCCACATGCCCCCTGACGCCGCCCGGCGAGTTTGCCGAGATACACGCACACTGGAGAGCGATGAGCCGCGAGCAACAATTACCCGAGACGATCCGCGATGTCGCCCATCTGGAAGATCTCCTCTCCACCCCCTCCGCTGCCGTCCTTGCCACGCTTAAAAAACTCGACGGCGACTTCATCATCCTCGGCGCCGCCGGGAAAATGGGCCCAAGCCTCTCCCGCATGATCCGCCGCGGCCTCGACACGCTCGGCAAGAAAAGCCGCGTCATCGCCGTCTCGCGCTTCTCCACCCCCGCCGCCGAGCAGCATTTCAAAGCCCACGGCATCGAAACCATCAAGGCCGATCTCCTCGACCCCCGCCAACTCGACGCCCTGCCGAACGCCCCCAACATCGTCTACATGGCCGGCATGAAGTTCGGCTCGACCAACCAGGAAGCCCTCACCTGGGCCATGAACGTCTACCTCCCCGGCATGGTCTGCCAGCGCTATCGCGACAGCCGCATCGTCGCCTTCTCCAGCGGCAACATTTACGGCCTCGCCCCCGTCCACGTCGGCGGAAGCCGCGAAACCGACCCCCTCAACCCCGTCGGCGACTACGCGATGAGCGTCCTCGGCCGCGAGCGCATCCTCGAACACTTCTCGCGCACGCTGAGCATCCCGATCTCCATCATCCGCCTAAACTACGCCATCGACATGCGCTACGGCGTCCTCCATGACCTCGCCACCAAAGTCCTCAACAGCCAGCCAATTGACCTCGCCATGTCCCACGCCAACGTCATCTGGCAGGGGGATGCCAACGCCATGTCCATCGCCGCCTTCGACCGGGCCGCCGTGCCCCCATTCATCCTCAACGTCACGGGCCCCGAACTCCTAAGCGTTCGCCAAGTCGCCCAGCAATTCGGCCGTCTCCTCAACAAGCAGCCCACCTTCACCGGCGAAGAAACCGCAACCGCCCTCCTCTCCAACGCCCAACTCGCCCACCGCCTCTACGGCCCCCCGCGCATCGCCCTCGAACAGCTCATCGAATGGACCGCGAACTGGCTCAAACAAGGCGGCCAAACCCTCGGCAAGCCCACCCATTTCGAAACCCGCGACGGCAGATTCTGACTCCGTGCTCTCCGTGACTCAGTGGTAAATCCCAACCCATGAACGACCAAGCCCGCTCAACTCTCCGCAAAGGCATAGCCATCCCCGCCATGCCCCTCGCCCTCACTGCCGCGCGCAAACTAGACGAGCGCCGCCAGCGCGCCCTCTGCCGCTACTACATCGCCGCCGGCGCAGGCGGCATCGCCGCGGCCGTCCACACCACCCAGTTCGCCATCCGCGACCCAAAGATCGCCCTCTTCAAACCCATATTGGAAATCGTCGCCGAAGAATTCACCCACGCCGATCAAGGTCCCGCCACTTCAGTGGCTGGGTCCCCGTTAATTCGAATCGGAGGCGTCTGCGGCCCAACCCCCCAGGCAGCCACCGAAGCCTCCACCCTGAAAGACCTCAACTACCACGCCGCCCTCCTCTCCCTGGCAGCACTCAACACCGCCACCGAAGACCAACTCCTCACCCACTGCCGCGCCGTCGCCCAGATCATCCCCATCATCGGCTTCTACCTCCAACCCGCCGTCGGCGGCCGCTTGCTCCCTTACACCTTCTGGCGTCGCTTCGCCGAGATCGACAACCTCGTTGCCATTAAGATCGCCCCCTTCAACCGCTACCAGACGCTCGACGTCGTCCGCGCCCTCGCCGAATCCGGCCGCGACGATATCGCCCTCTACACCGGCAATGATGACAACATCGTCGCCGACCTCATTACCCCCTTCCGCTTCCAACGCGGCGACAAGCGCGTCGAGCGCCGCATCGTCGGCGGCCTCCTCGGCCACTACGCCGTCTGGACCAAAAAGTCCGTCGAGATCCTGAAAACCTGCCACCTCGCCACCATCGGCAACTCCATCCCCCTCGACCTCCTCCGCCTCAACGTCGAAGTGACCGACGCCAACGCCGCCTTCTTCGACCCCGCCAACAGCTTCAAAGGCTGCATCGCCGGCCTCCACGAAGTCCTCCGCCGACAGGGCCTCCTCGAAGGCATCTGGTGCCTCGACGAAAACGAAACGTTATCGCCCGGCCAAGCCGAAGAAATCGACCGCGTCTCCGCTGCCTACCCCCACCTCTCCGACGATTCATTCGTCCTGGAAAACCGCGACCATTGGTTGAATGGTTAGCACCCCGCCGGTCATCACGCCCCTTGCCCCAGTCACCGATCCGGTTAAGCTCTAAAATTCCCCGCGTCGAACCCGCGGCGATCATCCTGCGGACGACCGCGCCGTCCGCAAAGGCACAGCTCTCATGCGCGGCTACTATCGTCACACCAAGATCATCGCCACCGTCGGCCCCGCCACCGAATCGGCCGAGCGCCTCGGTCAACTGATCACCGCCGGCGTGGACGTCATCCGCCTCAACATGGCCCACGGCTCGCCCGAATGGGTCGCCGCCGTGGTCGGGCGCGTCCGCAAGGTCTCGGGCGAGATCGGCCGCCACGTCGCGGTCATGATGGACGTCAAGGGCCCAGAGATCCGCACCGCCGCCGTCGCCGAACCGATCGATCTCATTCCCGGTGAAACCTTCGAGTTCCATACCGCCGGCCCCACCGACGGCGTGCGCGGCGTGGGCGTCAACTACCCCGGCCTCCCCGCCGATGTCAGCGTCGGCGCCACCGTCCTGGTGGACAGCGGCCTGATTCGCATGGAAGTCGTGGAGAAGACCCCGACCAGCATCCGCTGCCGCGTCCTCACCCCCGGCCGCCTCGGCTCGCGCCGCCACATCAACCTGCCCGGCGTCGACGTCAACCTCCCCTCGCTCACCGAGAAAGACGAGCGTGACATCCGCGCCGGCGTCACCGCCGGAATCGACTTCGTCGCCCTCTCCTTCGTCCGCCGTGGCGATGACATCATCGTCCTGCGCGCGCTGCTCGATAGCCTCGGCTCGATGGCCCGCATCGTCGCCAAGATCGAAGACCAGAGCGGCCTGCGCAACCTCGAAGGGATCGTCCGCGTCGCCGATGCGGTCATGGTCGCCCGCGGCGACCTCGGCATCGAGATCGACTATCACGTCCTCCCGCTCGTGCAGCGCCGCATCGTCGAGAACTGCCTGGCCGAGGGAAAGCCCGTCATCATCGCCACGCATTTGCTCGAGTCGATGATCACCGCCCCCATGCCCACCCGCGCCGAAATCTCCGATGTCTCCAACGCCGTGCGCGAGCGGGCGGATGCGGTCATGCTCTCAGGCGAGACGACCACCGGCGTCTATCCGCTCGAATGCGTCGAAGTCCTCAAGAACATCCTCAAGAGCACCGAGCCCACCGAGATTCGCGGCCTTAACGAACAAATCAGGCTGATCGAGCCCAAGGCCAAGATGCTCCGCGCCGCCGCAGCGCTGGCGCAGGATCTGGGCGACTCCGGCATCGTCGTCTTCACCCGCAGCGGTTTCCTCGCTTACACCCTGGCCGCGCTCCGCGCCGTCGGCGTCCCGATTTATGCCTTTACCGATGATGAGGCGCTCTTCCGCCAACTCCTGCTCCCCTGGGGCGTCGAGCCGTTCCTCATGCCCTTCAGCGAAGACCCCGAGCAAACGATCCGCGACGCCCTCACCTGCCTCAAGCGCCGCGACTGGTGCCCCGAAGGGACCTGGCTGGTCGTCATCACCAACGCCCTCGCGCGCGAGAAGACGATCGACACGCTGCAACTGCGGCGCGTTGAGTGAACTTCAATCATCCTCAAAATGTGGCAGCACCGGAATGCTCACGCCCCGCGGCGTCGGTGTCGCATGCGGCAGCTTCGGCTCAGGGATGTCGTGGAACGTCAGCACCATCGCGATCTCGTCGCAGTGGTCGTTCTTCGGGCAGCGCACGCAGTCGCTCCAGACTTTGAGCGGCAGCGTCTCCTTCTCGACCACCTCGAACCCCAGCTTCTCGAAGAAGCGCTGTTCGTAGGTCAGGCTCATCAGCTTGCGGATCCCCAGCCGCCGGGCCTCGTCGATGCACCACTGCGTGAGCTTCGAGCCGATCCCCTTGCCGCGGTAATCATTGTCAACCGCCAGCGACCGCACCTCGGTCAGATCCGCCCAGATGATCGAGAGCGCCACGCAGCCCACGACGCGCCCGTCTTCCTCATATACGGCGAAATCGCGCAGCGACTCGAAGAGCTGCGCATAGCTCTTGAACAGCATCTTCCCCAGCCCCGCGTGGGAGTTGATGATGTCCGAGATCCTCGGAACGTCGTGGATGGTGGCGTTTCTGATCACGATTAAGTGTAGGCGTTTATATCGTCATGCCGCGGTAAAAACGAACTCCAACTCCACCGCCGCGTCGCGCGGGAGCGTGTTGACGCCAACGGCTGCCCGCACGTGGTGTCCGGCGTCGCCGAACAATTCCATCAGGAAGACGCTCGCTCCATCCGCCACCTGCGGTTGCGCGGTGAAGGATGTGTCGCTGGAAACAAACGCCCCCACTCGCAGCACGCCGGTAATCTTCTCAAGCGGCACGACGCTCGCCGCCGCCGCCAGGGCGTTGATGACACACTGCCTGGCCGCCGCCTTTGCCTGGTCCACCGAACACCGCGACGGCACCTGCCCGATGGCCATCAGCGCCCCATCCTTCATGGGCAACTGCCCGGCGACGAAGATCAGGTCGCCCGCCCGCTTGGCCGGCACGTAAGCGCCGAACGGCCCCGAAACCGTCGGCAGCACGATCCCGAGCGATTGCAGCTTTTCAGGTAAACTCATGGCGCGGAGTTTAACACGAATTGTCACGCCGACGTAACAAGCGCAGGCCGCGCTCTTCCCGCCGTTCGCCGCGTCAGGCAGACTAGGACGCAGGAGATTCTTATGTCCCACCATCGCACGTTGCTCGCGCTCATCGCGGTCCTCCTCTTCGTTCAACCCGCCTTTGCCGAAGACAAACCGCCGACCGTCAAAGTCGCCGCCGTCCAATGTTCCAGCGACCTCGGCGACGTCGCCGGCAACACGAAGAAGCTCACCGCGCTGGTCGAAGAAGCCGCGAAAAACGGCGCGAAGATTATCGTCCTCCCCGAAGCCGCCATCACCGGCTACCTCTCGCAGGACCTCAAAACCAACTGGCGCCTCGCCAGCCTGCCGATCGAAAAGGCCTTCGTCGGAAAAGATCCGGCGCCGTTTGCCGAAACGGTCCCCGGCCCCTCGACCAATCACTTCGCGGCGCTTGCCAAACGACTCGGCGTTTACATCACTGTGCCGCTCGTCGAAGTCGATAAGTCCGCCAAGGTAATCCACTACTTCAACACCGTTTGTCTCGCCGCTCCGAACGGGCGGATCGTTGCCCATTACCGCAAGCTGACGCCCTGGCCCTATCCCGAGAAATCCTGGGCTACGCCCGGCGACCGTGGCGTTGCCACCTTCCAGACCGAGTATGGCCTCGTTGGTCTCGGCATCTGCTTCGACATCCACACCATTCTCGAGAAGTACCAGCCTCACCATATCTGGGCCCTCCTTTATCCGATCGCATGGGTCGATGAAGAGCACCCGGCCGACTGGTTCTGGCACCGCCTGCCCGCGCGCATCAAACCCTTCAATCACTACGTGATCGGCGCCAACTGGAGCGTCGATCAGAAACAAACCTGGCGCGGTTACGGATTCTCCACCATTTACGCTCCGACCGGCGAAATCCTCGCCATGGCCAGGTCGCTCTACGGCTCGGAGATCGTTTACGCTGAACTGAAAACCGCAGCCGCGCCGGCCAAATAGTGGCGATCACTCTTCCCCTAAAATCCTTCCCGCTTCATCGATCCGCAGCGTGCTCGCCCACGGCCGAGAATCAATCGTGCAACGGTACGTCACCCGGCCGCGGTATTCGATGCGGATGATCTTCAGCACGTCGTGCCCGCGGCGGTAGCGCTCCAGGCCGACCTGCGCCGGTCGCGGCAGGGTGGCGTATTTCACCCACTCCTCGCGGGCTGCGCCGTATTCGATTTCGTCCTTGCCGAAGGAGACGTCGTCCACCTCTTCGCGTGAGAGCACTCGCCCGCTGTCCGAGATGCGCAGGGCCACGTCGTCGCCGCGGGTGTCGATCACGCAGCGGTAAAACGTGTACGCGCCGCGGCGGACGTAGAGAATCTCCTTGACCGGCCGGCCCCGCCGCTCGCGCTCCAGCGTCTGCGCGACCTCCCACGGCAACTCCACCTGCCGCATCGTCGCCTCATGCCCGAAGCGGTTGGCGTCGTAGCCGCCCGCGCCCACGGCGATGTCCTGAACTTCGCGCTCCTCGTACAGGTATCCGTCATCCCCCACGCGGAGCACTCGGTCGCTGCCGCGGTCGTCGATGATACAGCGGTAGAAGCGCCGGCCGTTCCGCTCGACGTAAACCACCTGCTTCACCGGCCGGCCGGCGTACTGTCGCTCGACCACGACGCGCACCTCGCGTGGTATGTCGTCGTAGCGCATCGAGCGCTCGCGGTCATAGTCGTGCCGGCTGATTTCCCGCAGGCCGATCGAGACGTCGTCCACCTCGTCCACAGACAGCAACTTGCCGACGGAATTGATCCGGACGGCCAGGTCGTCCCCTTTGGTGTCGATAATGCAGCGATAGAACTCGCGATTGTCCCGACGCACGAATGAGATCACTTTTACTTCGTATCTCCCGCGCTCGCGATCCAGCGTCCGCCGCACGTCGCGCGGGAGGTCGTCGTAACGAATCCATTTTTCGAACGAGCCTTCGCCGACGGCGAGGTCGGGCACTTCGGAGACTTTAACAATCCGCCCGCCCTCGGAAACCAGCAGCACCCGATCCGCCCCGCGCTCGTCGATCAGGGTGCGGAAGTAGACCTTGCCGTCGATGCGGATCTCGAGAATCTGCTTGATCTCGCGGCGGCCGCGCTCGCGCTCGATCACCTCGCGCACGCGCCGAGGGACGTCGTCATACTTCACCCAGATGTCGGCCCGGCGGCGCGGGTCGGCGTGGGCTGTGGGGGCGAAGGAGGCGAGGATGTAGATGCCAACGAGTAGCGCGCGAAGGGGGGCGGCAAGAATGCTCATGTATACTCCTTCGGCTAAGTAGACCCCTGACGACAAATCTGGTTTGCACGTCTCCTGTTAAATCAGGTCACGATCGCCCGGCAGCGGCTCGGCCAGGCCATCTAACGGAATCCGAATCATCTGCCACATGATCCAGCATTCGATCCCGAAGGGGATGAAGCCGAGCAGGCCGGGGAGCGGCATTTCGAAGTAGCGGTATTGTTCCGCCCCCCCCAGGAAGGGGAGGTGGTAGGTCCACTTGGTCAGGGCCCAGTAGTTCCAGAATTCCCAGAGGAAGCCGCAGATCAACCCGCCCGCGAAGGCGGCGAGGGTTCGACCGTACCAGCCGCGCTCCCAGTCGCGGAACATGCTGGGGCGGCCCAGCCAGTAGTTGATCGGATCCAGCAGGAAGACGAGGCTGGTCCAGAGGACGTAGTTGGTGACGGGGGTGGCGATGAGGATAACGCACGCGAGCATCGTTGCGCCGCCGATCAGCGACGCCCACAGGCCCCAGTGGGGCATGCGGAAGCCATCGCGGCCAGTGCTGCGCGCCCAGTCGAAGAGCTTGAGGTCAAGCAGGACCTGGCCGGAGAGCATCATGCCCGGGACGACGGTGGCGAAGGCGAGAAGGTATCCGAAGGCGCGATCGTAAAAATCCCCCGGGATCCCCGGCGTCCCAGGCATGCCGATGTAGATCCAGGCGCGCATGCCCAGGTTGAAGTTGATCATGTCGAAGACGCCCCAGATGAAGACCGAGGCGAGGCAGAGGAGGAGGAAGTGGTTGGGGCGGCGGCGGACGGGGCTGGCGCCGTTGCGCAGCGTAAGGAGGCCTTCGAGGAAGATCAGGTAACTGACCCAGACGAGCGCGGTCATGTTGTCGGCGACCCAGCTGGAGGCGTGGCCTAGCATGTCGCCCGTGTGGGCGATGGAGAGGCGCTCGGCGGAGCTGCGGATCGTGCCGCGGTTGGTGCGGTGG
>JAQGHM010000396.1 GCA_028291615.1 Phycisphaerales bacterium
GCGTCGTGAACCCCGTCACCGCCGGATCTTTGAAAAACAGCCGCCGCACGATGAACACGATCGCCGTCCCAAACCCGATGGCTGCGCACATGAATCCCAGATACGTCGCCGCGCGCAGCGGCTTAAACCCAAAACTCAGCATCCCATCCAGCGCATAATTCATCAGCCGCCCCAGCGTCTGCTTCGGCTGGCCCTTCGCACGCTCCTGCCGGTCATACTCCACCGCCGTCTGCTTAAATCCCAGCCAAAGCCGCAGCCCCGGGATAAACCGGTTCCGCTCCGGCAGCTTGTTAAAACAATCGACCACCGTCCGATCCATCAACCCAAAAATCCCCGCATCCGGCGCATCAGGCAGATCGCTGATCCGCCGCAGCAGCGGATAGAACAGCCGAAACCCAATCCGCCGCGTCCCATGCTCCGCCCGGCTCCGCCGCTTCGCCAGCACCACTTGAAACCCTTCGCTCCACTTCGCCACCAGCTCCGGAATCAGCTCAGGCGGATCCTGCAAATCGCCATCCAGCAAAATCACTGCATCCCCGCGCGCATGATGAATCCCCGCCGTCACCGCCGGCTGATGCCCAAAATTCCGCGACAGCGCAATCAGTTTCACCCGCGCATCCCGCGCATGCGCCACGCGGATAACTTCAGCCGACCCATCCCCGCTCCCATCATCCACCAGCACGATCTCCCACGCCCGCCCGACGGAGTCCAGCGCCGCCGCCGTCCGCCGCAGCAGCTCCGGCAGGTTCTCCTGTTCGTTGTAGATCGGGATCACGACCGAGATCATCGTGCGCGCAGTTGTCATGCGTCGCCGCACGTTCGTCAATAGCGTTCCGCCACCACGGTCGCGGTTGCCGGTTCCGGCCCACGCGCGATACCATCCACCGACAGATGTTCCCCACAACCCCTTTCTTCATCCTCGCCAAAGCCCAGCGCGGCGACCCCAACCCCATCGGCTGGATCACCACCTTCGCCTACTTCTGCGTCGCCGGATTCTGCTTCTGGGCCGGACGCCGCGAAAAAGAACAAGCCATCGGCCGCGCCCGCATCCGCCACGCCCCGCTCTTCTGGTTCACGCTCTGCGGCGTCATGATCGCCCTCGGCTTCAACAAACAGCTCGACATCCAGAGCGACATCACCCAGATCGGCCGCGACATGGCCGTTAGCGAAGGGTGGTACGAAAACCGACGCATCGTCCAGTTGATCTTCGTCACGTTCTTCGGCATCGCCGCCGTCGGCGCGGTCGTCGCCGGCTTCTGGTTCATGCGCGATCTCTGGCATCGCTACCGCATGGCCTTCGTCGGGATCATCTATCTCTGCACGTTCGTCATCATCCGCGCCGCCTCATTCCACCATATCGACAATCTGCTCTACCACCTCCCCGGCGCGGGGTATTGGGTCAACACATTCCTTGAGCTCGGAGGCAACGTAATCCTCGGCACTGCCGCCTACCGCGCCGCCACGGAAGACCACACCCAATCCTACCGCCCCCACGAAACCCAGGTGCGAATCCGCTGACGTAGAGCGTTTAATCGCTTACCCGATCAGCTTTGCGATCTTTGCGTCTTTGCGGCAGTGGTTTTGTTTCTGAACTCTAGAGTCTCACCCCGGCACACAAACAATATCCCAAGGCAAATCTCCCCCCACTCGCTCCGCCATAAACGGCACCGCGATCTGATACCCCCACCCCTCCACCAGATCGTAGATCGCCCGCTGCCCCGAAAACCCCTGGCTCCGCAGCGCCGGCTGATTCACCTCTATATGCAGCACCGGCCGCGTCCGCCGGATCAACTGCTCCGCCCCGCGCAGCGCGTATGGCTCAAACCCCTCCACATCCATCTTGATGAAGTCGCACCGATGCGGATCGAGATCATCCAGCGCCAGCACCGGACTCCCCCCCGGGTCTGCCGCCACCTGCCGCGCCCCCAAATTGTCCGCCACCGTATTCGACACCACGTTCGTCAGCACAGCCGTCTGCCCCCGCTCGCCCAGCGCCTTGCGAATGCAGATCGCGCTGGGACAGTTGAACTCCAGCACCGTAAACGCATCCTGCTGCGGCTCGATCGCGATCACGCTGCACCCGCGCGTCAGAAATAGGTGCGTGGTATCTCCGATAAACGCCCCCGCATCGATCACCACCGAGCCCGGCGCGAGGCGGCTCGCAATCGCCGGAATCTCCAGAAAACTACGATCCCAATCCAGCCGCCGATAGTGCGCGCAAAGCCGCGCAATCGCCCCATCATCCGCCAGACAAAAATGCGGCGTCCCCGGAATCTGAACAACCTTAAGCTCCGGCGCCGACGATTCGTGAACCATAATCCAAACCCTCGATTCCATTTGAACGCACCACTCGCAGCGCGTCCAGCATTCGTCTCCCGCGCACGAACTTTCAAGTCACGGAACCTGACTGTAACCTTTTAGCGGCTCCGCTTGCGCAAGCGCGTCCCACGGCTCTCCCTTTGCGAAACGATCATGATTTCCCCCAAAGTCCTCATCGACGCCGTCTTCTTCCAAATGTACCAAACCGGCATCGCAAGAGTCTGGACCCAGCTCCTCGAAACCTGGTCCACCACCGATTTCGCCCCAAACATCATCCTCCTCGACCGCGCCAACACCGCCCCCCAAATCCCAGGCATCCGCCGCCGCGCATGCCCACCCTACGACTACAACAACACCAACCAAGACCGCCAAACCCTCCAATCCATCTGCGATGAAGAACAAGCCGACGTCTTCATCTCCACCTACTACACCACCCCCATCTCCACCCCCAGCGTCTTCATGGCCCACGACATGATCCCCGAACTCTTCGGCTGGAACCTCCGCCACCCCATGTGGCAGGAAAAACACTGCGGCATCGCCCACGCCAGCGCCTTCGTCTGCGTCTCCGATGCCACTCGCCGCGACCTCCTCCGCTTCTTCCCCCAGCTCCCCCCAGAAAAAGTCCACGTCACCCCACTGGCCGCCGCCCCCGTCTTTTACCCGCGCCCTGAACCCGAGATCGATTTCATCAAGAACGCCATTGGAATAACCAAACCTTATTTCCTCACTGTAGGCGCACGCGGCGGCTACAAAAACACGATCCTCACCTTCCGCGCCCTCGCCCAGTTCAACCAATTAGACGACTTCGACATCTTCTGCGCAGGCCACATCACCCTCGAACCCGAATTCCAAAACCTCATCCCCACCAAAGAAGTCAAAGCCTACAACCTGACCGACGACCAGCTCGCCGCCGCCTACTCCGGCGCCGTCGCCCTGATACACCCCAGCACCTACGAAGGCTTCGGCCTCCCCGTCTTGGAAGCCATGGCTTGCGCCTGCCCCGTCATCACCACAAAAAACGGCAGCCTCGCCGAAGTCGCCGGCAACGCCGCCATCTTCGTCCAACAAGACAGCGTCCCCGAAATGCTCGCCGCCCTGCAACAAGTCCAACACCCCCAAGTCCGCCAATCCCTAATCTCCGCCGGCTTGGAACAGTCAAAAAGCTTCTCCTGGCCGCGCACCGCCGCGTCCCTCCGCGCCATCCTCGAACAAGTCGCCACCTTGTGACCCCCTCGCCCCGTACTCCGGGAGCGAACAGGAGTGAGGCTGCAACTTGGCCCATCAATGCGCAACCTAATTCGGTCCCGCATTTCACAGGCAAAACTCCCCACCCGGTGGGGCCTTAGGCGCCCACAAAAAAAAGGCGAGCCGGTCCGAAACGTGGGAGCGCTTGCGAACCGGCCCGCTGGAGGGTTGTGGCAAAATCGATCGATGCGGCCCATCAGGCGCGGCGGCGTCGGGCAAATCCAAACGCGGTCAGTCCGAGTCCCAGGACGCCGACCGCCGCAGGCTCGGGCGCGGGGACGACCGTGACCACCGCGTCGGCCAGCGTGCTTTCCGCGCCGACGGCGGTGTTCGAGACCGCGGCATCGCCGAAGCCGAAGTTGCTGGTGTTGTTCGCGGTCGAAGTCGTGTTGGTCTCGCTGATCGTTAGCGGGCTTGGGCTGACGAAGAGGTTGACGGTTCCCGGCGCGACGCCTGTGACGGTCAGCGTGGCGTAGACGACCGGCGTATTGATGACCGAGTTGGCGGTGGGGGAGGTGGTAAGGGCGCGGGCGTCGTTAACGAGATAACCGCCGTTGTTCAACCCGCCGAGCAGGTTCGTGCCGCTCCAGCGCTTGGCGAAGGTGCCGCCGGGGTTGTCGATGACGTAACTGTTGGCGGTGATCGCGCCGCCGTTGGCCGACCGCCCGGCGATGTTGAGCCCAAGGGAATTGACAGCCTCGTTGCCGGTGTTGTCCGACGTGCGCGCCCAGGCGTAAAAGGTGAGCGTCTGTCCGACCGGTACGCTCAGCGTGGCGTTGGTCAGCGGCGCGATCGTGTTGGACGATCCGAAGGTGATGACGGCCCCCTGGACGGAACCGGCAACGGCCAGTCCGAGCAGCAGGGCGATCGGGGTCATTTTCTTTCGCATTGAATTTCTCTCTCTTCAGTGTTGGGGGAATGGTTGTCGTGAACAATCAGTGGAATGAATTGGATCGATACAGGTCACACGCGGCGGCGGTGGCGTCGCAAGGCAATGACGCACCCCACGCCGATCAGACTGAGCGCGCCCGGCTCAGGAACGGCGGCAAGGGAGTTCAGTCCCGCCACCTCGGCCGGCGTCGCGGCGCCGCTGCCCAGCAACTTGCTCACGAAGCCGTTGATGTCCTGCCCGTTAAAGAGGCCGTCATTGTTGAAATCGCCGATCACCCCCAGGTCGCCGGCGGCGAGGTCCGGAAGCGAGGCGGCGAAGGTGTTGGGATCGAGCAGGGCGCTGACGAACGGGTTGATGTCCTGGCCGTTGATGGCGCTATCGAGGTTGAAGTCGCCGCGCACGCGGCTCTGGATGAGCGAATAATCCGAGCCGGCGGCCACCGCGATGCCGGGGCCGTTCTGACCGGTGACTTTGCCGTCGTCGTTCAATTCCGCGTCGACCAGGCTGATCATGCGATTGCCCAGCGGGCCGGCCAGCCCGTTGCTGGAACCGAGGATCACGGTCTCGGTGCTGAGCTGGTCAGCCAGGCTGGAAACCGTGCTTCCGACGCCGGCGTTTCGGTTGGCAATTCGCGCGACGATCTTGCCGTCGTAAACGTTGACCTTGCCGTCGCGATTGACGTCGAACTTGTCGAAGGCGTATTGGCCGGTCGCGTCATTGGCCAGGCTTGCGGTGGCATCCACCTTTTGTTGCGCGGTGGCTGTGGTCTGCATGTAATCCAAAGCGGCGTTCTTTCGGAGGACACCGCGGCGGATCGCGTCGCCGAAAGTCCCTGTGCCAAGCGTCAGTGTGGTGGCACTCGCGTTGTCAGCCAGCGCCGCGCCGCGGGCGAGAGAGTAAAGGTCCTTGCCGTCGAACTTGCCGTCGGAGTTGAAGTCGCCCATGACGATCAGGTCGCCCTTGGTCGCGCCCGTGCCGCCGGCGTTGTTGGTCATGGTCGCAAGCGGCGTCGCCAAGCCGGAGACGATGGTGGAATTGACGCTGCCCGCGAACATGTCCACGCCCGCGCCACTTGCAAAGAGTTTGGCCTGCGCGTCCTGCGCCGCCTTGATGGCTTCGAAGTCGCGGATGCCGTTCTGGCGGAAGTTGCCGAAGAGATAATTCTGGCTGGTGATCGCGATCGCGCCGGTGCCGGCGGGGGTGACCGCGCCATAGATGCTGCTCGACCCCTTGGTCACAGTGGTCGGGTCGTCAGGGTTGAACTTGCTCGTCAGGGCGGCGCTGCCAAGGAACTGGCCGGAGAGGGTCGAGTCGTAGGCGGAGTTCGTGAACGTCTGGTTGATCCCGTCGCCGCTCTTCTTCACCTGCATGAACTGCGGCAGGATCAGGCTGTTGTCCACCAAGGCGTCGGCGGGCGTCGCGGAGCTGGTCGGCCGCGGGAAGGTCGCCACGGAGCTCAGCACGTTCTGCCGGAAATGGGAGACATCGGCGTTGGCGGTGTCGCCCTGGATGCCGGTAGAGGCGTCGGTGCGGGCGGCCCACTGTGCGGCGGTATCGGCGGCGAACGCAGCGCTGGGCTTCTTCACGGTCACGTAGGTTTCGTTCTGGTAAAGGGCGTACGTGCCGTCCACGATCGTTTGCGCGCTGGCGCGGACAAACGTGTTGGACGCGGGGTCGGTGTAGGCGTCGCGCTGGTCGCCGGTGGCGACGGTCGGGCGGAACGCATTGTTGGAACTGTCGGCGACGTCGTTGGTGTCGTCTCGATAATCGAGTGCCCGAAGCGGGCGGGCGGTGGCGTTGGTCGTTACAGCGATGGCGTCGCTCATCGAAAGATGACCGATCGCCATGCGGGCGTTTTGCACCGTCGGCCTCAAGCCCGAGCCGCCCGAGGTCTTGTTGGAAAACTTGATCCCCGCGCCAATCAGCACCTGGGCGGTGCCGCCGTCGGCGGCGTTGCCATTGCCGCCGTCGTTCTCGCCGACGTTGAAGGAAGGGTCGAGGCCGGCGTTGAGCGACGCGACGTTGAGCGTGCCGGAATTGACGTCGCGGGTGGTGACGTTGAAGTCGGCGCCGTTGGGCAACCGGCCGGCGGCTTGCAGGAACTGGGCGTCAGTGCGATTAAGCTTTTCCAGTCCCGTGCCGGGGTTGGCGACGAAGAGCGTGGCGGTAATCGCGACGGTCTTGTTATCGAGGTTGTCGACGCCGGCGGTGTTCCACGCGCCCGCGCCAAACGCCGCGCCCGTGCGCGGGTTGACAGAGGCGGCGGGCATGTTCAGGACGGTCGAATCTGCGAGTTCGTGGCGGACGTTTCCCTGTCCCAGTCCCTGGCTGGTTGCGCCGATTGTGAGGGCAGCGTTTCCCTTGCCGTAGCCAGCCTGGCCGGGCGTGCGGTTGAAGGCGGCGCTGCCGCCGATGGAGAATCCCTGGCGGGCGCTAACGTCGGAGATGCCCATTTGCACGGCGTTTTGGCTGTTGTTCGCCGTCGTGCCGTTCAGGTTGAACTGTGCGACGCCCGTTGCGCCGCCGCCAACATTGTTGACCGCCCCCAGGAAGAATCCGCTGAGCGTGTCGCCGGCGGCTTTTCCCGCCGATGCATCGAATCGATTGCGGTTGACCCAGATCGGATTGCCGCTGGTGGGGTTGCGGTTGGTGACGCTGATCGAGCCGATCGGCGCGATCTGGTCATTGACCATTTCGAGAATGCCCTCGACCGAACCCTGCTCGTGCCACTCGATGCGAAGCGCGTTAGCGGCCTGCTGGCTGGCGGTCGTGACCGCGCCCGAGGCGTTAAACGGCGCGAGCTGGAACGAGCTGAGCGAGGTCGGCGGTCCCCATGCCGCGGGGGTGTCGGGATAGTTGACGCCGCCGATGTTTACCACGCCGTTGGGGTTGACGAAGGAGAACCCTTCGCTGGTGGTGAAGTTGCGGATCGCGGTCGATCCGCTGAGCGAGATCGTGACGGCGCTGCCGGTCGTGCCGGCGTGCACGTCGGCTGCTCCGAGCGCGCCGGCGGCGACCGACGCCGCCAGGCCGATGATTCGTCGCCCCTTCAGTGTCCCGGATATCTGTTTCACTCTGCCTCCCGTGTAAATGCGTGCCCTGCGATGCTCTTGGTTTGCGCGGACCGGACGCCCGGCCGCTCAGGTTTAATGTTCGCGTCTGCCCGTGTGCGGGTGATGGAGACTTGGTTACGGTTGGATGTCGTTGCCGGGATTGAGGCTGTAGAACGCCTCGCCCCACTGGAATTGCGGCTCGATGGTTTCCTTGACGGTTTTGGTCTCGACGTGACCGTCGCAGTAAAGAAAGTTGGTGCGGCGATCGTCGTAGTCGGTGCGGTTCATCTTGCCATGATTGCGACCGACCCAGTCGAGGCGGGTGCCGCCCGAACCGCTTGCCGGGAGCGGCGCCAGTTCGTCGGCGCGGATGCGGCGGATCTTGGGGGCGCTGCTGAAGGCGTTGGGCGGAATCTGTTCCATGTCCAGGCCGCCACTGACCCCCTTGAATCCGTGCACCGGGCGGTGGCTTTTGGAAACCGTGGCGTTGGGATCGACGCGGCCGGCAGCGGAGACGACGTGCCAATCCTGGTTCCACTCGGTCGCCAGAACCGTTTCCGACGAATTCTTTACCGACCCGGCGCGGACGAATTGATAAGGACGTACCGCGCCCTGGAAGCCAATATAGAACTTATTCCGCGGGCAGATCGCTTCGTTAACGGTATAGGCGCAGCGCGGCGCCTGCCGGTCGATCACGCTGCTGCCGGCATCGTTCTGCTGCCCGCCGTCGAGATTGCCGGCAAACGTGTTTGTCGGCGGAAGTCCGCCGTTCTCGATGTTCGGGCAGGT
The DNA here is from genome assembly GCA_028291615.1 of Phycisphaerales bacterium. GTDB lineage: Bacteria > Planctomycetota > Phycisphaerae > Tepidisphaerales > Tepidisphaeraceae > RYN-433. The sequence goes on from JAQGHM010000396.1 coordinate 8,299, forward strand.
GAACATGTCCCAGCCGCCCAGCGACTGGTAGAAGGTGACGTCGTCGTTGGCGCCGGCCTTGTTCCCGTAAAGGAAGCTGGACCAGTGAATGTATCCCTTGCTGTCGTCGTCGCCACCGCCATCCCCTTTGCGAACGGATTGACCGACATAGAGGTAGGCCGCCGGGTAGGTTTGCCGGAACTCCGCGACGTACATTCCCATTCCCTGGCCGACGCTGCGCAAGTTCGAGGCGCACTTGATCGTGTGCGACGCCTCCCGCGCCTTCCCCAGCGCCGGCAGGAGGATGCTGATCAGCAAGGCAATGATTCCGATGACCACCAGCAGCTCGACGAGCGTAAACGCTCGCGCACCAAGACCACCGGCCCGAAAATTTCGAACGCGCATGAGCAATCCTTTCCCGAGATGACTAACCGTCACGGAGCGCGCGTCGACCCGCGAAGCGCGTCCGTAACAAGATCTGGCCGATTGCTCCCACGCCGCCGAGCGCTCCGCGAGACCGGAGCGGGCGGGCGTTCTGTAGTGGCCGGACGAAGGTATACCTATCGATTTTGAAGATCAGGCGAACAGGTCTTCCATTTTGCGTGATCATTGCGCTAAGGTTGATCGACGGTATAGTGGCGATATGCCCAAGCGAATCCTGGTTCTCAGTGCATCGGTCGGCGCAGGTCACATGCGCGCGGCGCAGGCCGTCGAGCTCGCCCTCAAACAACTCGCGCCCGATGCGCACGTTGAGAACGTCGATGTCCTCACCCTCACCAACGCCCTCTTCCGCCGTCTCTACGGCTCAGCCTACCTCGACCTCGTGAACAAGGCCCCGCATGTCCTGGGCTACTTCTACGACATGATGGATCGCCCGCGCCGCGCAAATTCCAAGCGCGATCGCCTGCGACGCGCCGCGGAGAAGTTGAACCTCCGCAAGCTCGAAAGTTTTCTCATCGACCATCCGTGGGACGTGATCGTCAACACGCACTTCCTCCCCGCCGAGATCATCGCCGGGCTGACGAAGTCGCGCAAACTCTCGATGCCGCAGATAACCGTCACCACGGATTTCGAAACCCACCGCCTCTGGGTCAACCAGCCGTGCGAGCATTTCACCACCGCCACCGACGAGGGCAAAGCGTATCTCGCGCACTGGGGCGTGCCCGCTGAGAATATCACCGTCACCGGCATCCCGATCCATCCCCTCTTCGCCCACGAAATGAAGCGCGAGGAAGCGCTGAAGAATCAGGGCCTCCACGGCGATCGCCCCGTCGTCCTGCAACTCGCCGGCGGATTCGGCGTCGGCCCGATCGAACAACTCTTCCAGGGTTTGCTCGCCATCCAAACGCCGCTGGAGATCGCCGTCGTCTGCGGGAAGAACGCGAAGGTCCGCGCCAAGCTGCAGAAGATCACCGTCCCGCCGCGCCATCGCGCGAAAGTCATCGGCTTTACCACCGAGATGGATCAACTCCTCTGCGCCGCCGACCTCGTCCTCTCCAAGCCCGGCGGTCTGACGACGTCCGAGATCCTCGCCCGCGGCGCAGCCTTCGCCATCGTCAACCCCATCCCCGGCCAGGAATCCCGCAACAGCGACTACCTCCTCGAAAACGGCGCAGCGATCAAGATCAACAACATCCCGACGATGGCCTTGAAACTGGGCCCGCTGCTGAGCGACCCGAAGCGGTTGCAGAGTCTGAAGGACAACGCAAAACGCCTGGGCCGACCGCAGGCAGCATACGACGTAGCGCGGATCGCGCTGGGATTGGCGGGGTGACCATGCGTTATCGAGCTATTTCTTGGACTTGGTGTCGCTTACCGGCTATGACAGGATCTTCACGTCGTGAAGGGAGCTTCCTATGGACCGTCGATATCGCCTTGTCGTAGCCGCCGTACTCTTCTGCATCTCCACCGCCATGGCGGTCGGCCCACTGCATCCCAGCGATCCGCCGGTCCCGCCGCTGAGCGATGCGAGTCTCAAGAAACAGAAATGGGTCGCGAAGGAGATGCTCGACGCCTACGACCAGGTGGGGCATCACGATCCCAAGTGGGACGAGCCGGCGCGGCTGGCGCTGCGACTTTCGGTGGACATGTGGGGCGCGCCGCGCTCGCGCGAGGGTGGCAATTGGGTGCAGTACCAGGCGGCACAGCGCGCCATCGACGCGGGGTGCGACGATCCTATGGTGCTTTACGTCTACGCGCGTACGTTTGTCAACTTCGGCAATGATCCGGAAAAATGCCGGCACCTGCACAATCGCGCGGCCGACGCTTTGCGCGGTAGCCGTTACTCGGGTTTTTACAAATCGATCTCGCAGTTCCGCGCTGCCCAGCTCCAGATCGAACTGGCCAACGAACACGGGCGCGCCATGGGCAAGTACGACATGGATGAGCTCACCGCCGGTACCTCACGCCTTTCCCTGGCAATCGGCGTGATGGGCCAATTGTCGCGCGAGATTAACGTGCCGGTCGGTCAGTGGATCGACTTGGGCGGCGAGGTGTTGAGCGAGGCGATGATCCAGGGTGGCGGGCGCACGCTGGCGGTGGAATGGGCGCTCCCGGAGATTGAAAAGCGCGCCCCCAAGCTCGCGACGCTGGTCATCAAGGGGCACCTCTACACGAAATGGGCGTGGGACGCGCGCGGTGATGACTTCGCCGGCAACGTGACCGACGGCGGCTGGAAGCTGATGAAGCAGCGCCTCGATGTTGCGCAAACGACGCTGGAGGAGGCGTGGAAGCTCGACCCGACGTGCATTGACATCCCAATCCAGATGATCACCGTCGAGCTCGGCCAGGGACAGGGGCGCGAGCGCATGGAAATGTGGTTCAAGCGCGCGATGGAAATCGACCCAGACAGTCAGGAAGCCTGCCGCGCCAAGCTGTATTACCTCGAGCCCAAGTGGTATGGCACGCCGCGCGATATGGTCGATTTCGGCCGCGAGTGCCTCAAGACCGGCCGCTTCAATTCCAACGTGCCCTGGACGCTCGAGCGCGCCCACGCCGCGCTCAGCCATTACACGCGCGGCGGTTACGCCAATGACTCCGATCCCCGGTATTACGGGAGGCCAGGCGTTTGGACCGACCTCAAGCAAGTCTTCGACGGCTACCTGGCGGTCGACAAAGATCTGAACCCCAACTACCTGAGAAACCAATACGCTCGTTACGCCTGCCTCGCCGAGGCGTGGGACGACGCGGCGAAAATGTTCCCGCTGATCGGCGACCGCATTGACCCGCGAGTGTGGAAGGCCGACGAATTTCAGTGGGCGCGAAAGGCAGCGCTGGCCAACGCCGGCGCGCATTAATCGCCCAGAGTTAACAGGGGGGATTACAAATGATCATCGCGTTTGTCCGCCTCACGAGCCGTACGCCATCGCATGCCGACGCCGTGCTCGCACTATCGATCCTTTTCTTCTGCCTCCCGGTCATTATTTTCATCGCCGGCGCGATCGCGCGATTGAGCCGCCGTCGCAGGCCGGTCGAGTTCATCGAAGGCGTCTGCGGCCGTTGCGGATATAGCCTCCAGGGCCTGCCGGGAACCACCTGCCCGGAGTGTGGCGCCGATACATCGCGCGTCGGAACACGCCGGCCTCTGCGAAGCCTCACCAGCGGGACCTCGCTCGCCTGTGCCATGTGGATTGCGCTGATGCTCGGCGTCAATTCCCTATGGGAATTTGAGATCGAGGGATATCTCCAGCGGCTCTTCTGGAACGATGAGGAGTACACGCTTTTATTGCCGGCGGAGCATCCGACCCAGGCATATCGACTCGCATTGGTCGCAGCCCTGACGATCGCCGGCGTGCTTGCCATCCTCTGGATTTCACGGCGCCAGGCATCCCGCCGGCGATAGTATTTCCTTGGACTGCCGAGGAGTTTCCGGATATGAAAGCAGCTTCACATCGTGAAGGGAGTCGTATCATGAATCGTCGCTTGCACCTCGTCGTTGCGTTGACCTGGTTTTGCATCCTTTCCACCGCGGTGGGCGTGGGTCCGTTGCATCCGGGGCAAGCCCCGATCCCGCCGCTGAGCCCTGCGAGCCTGAAGACCTTCGAGTGGATGAAGGGGGTGACGGTCGGTGCTTACGACCGGGTTGGCAAGCGCAATCCCAAGTGGGACGAAGCCGCGCGCCAGGCGCTAGCGCTTGGGGCGGAATTGTGGGGTTCGCCCGGGCCTCATATGGGGGTCGACCGGTCGCTCTTTGAGACGTCCCAGCGTGCGGTGGAGGCTGGGTGCGACGATCCGCTGGTTCTTTACATGTACGCCCGCACGTTCCGTAATTGGGGTAACGATCCGGTGAAGACGATCGCGCTGCATCAGCGCGCGGCCGATGCGTTGTGGGACAGCGAATATTCATCGTATCACCGGTCACTGGCGCAGTTCCGCATCGCGCAGTTGCACCTTGATCAGTTTGCCGAGCGTAAGCGACCGGGCGGCGAGAACGCGCAGGAGGCATTCCGCGCCGGCGTGGAGCGCATCAACAAGGCCACCGGTTTGCTCGACGATCTCGCCAAAGAGAAGGACGTGCCAATCGACAAGTGGGTGGATCTGGGCGATGCGCTACAGGCGGCGTTTAAAATGGGCCTTGGCCCGACCCAGGCGGTCGAGCGGGCGCTTCCGCATTTTGAGAGGACCGCCCCGAAGATCGCATATCTCACGATCAAGGGTGAGTTTTATACGAAGTGGGCATGGCAGGCGCGCGGCGGCGGCTTTGCCGGCACCGTCACGCCCGAAGGCTGGAAGACGATGGCCGACCGCCTCGCCGTTGCGCAAGCGGCGCTGGAGGAAGCCTGGACGCTCGACCCCACCAACTGCGACGCCGCCACACGCATGCTGACGGTGGAGCTCGGCCAGGGGCAGGGACGCGATCGCATGGAACTATGGTTCAAGCGGGCGACCGAGGCCAACCCGGACAACAACCGGGCATATCAGGACAAGCTCTATTACGTGGAACCCAAGTGGCACGGCAGCCCTGAAGAAATGCTGCGGTTTGGACGCGAATGCGTGAAGCAAGGCCGATTCCTGACCAAGGCGCCAATGGTGCTGGAATCGGCCCATGAGGCGCTGAGTCATTACACGCGTGGCGGCTGGGTGAAGGAGTCTGACCTGAATTATTATAAGGACCCGGCGGTCTGGGCAGACCTGAAGTCAGTCTATGACGGCTACCTTCGGGCCGACAAGGGGGCCGACCTCGACTACATGCGCAACCGCTATGCCTACCTTGCCTGGCTGTGTGAAGCATGGGGCGATGCCGACAAGATGTTCACGGTCATTGGCGACCACCCGGACCCGCGATTATGGACCGCGGAGAATTTCAATGCTGCCCGGAAGGAGGCTGCTGAAAAATCGGGGAAGTGATTCGTAGGGATTCGCGCTGCGGCATCTCGCATCATCGCTGCCCCGAGTGCGGGTCGAACCTGCAAGTGGTTGGAAAGAAATGGGGCGAAATTAAGCGCTATCCCGGTTGAACCTGCTGAAAAACCCGTTCGGGCCCGCCCTCTACAGGCCAATGTCTCGCCTGCCTGCCCCGCTCTAATATACCGGAATGGAATTCATCATCATCCTGATCGCCGTGCTGGTCGTTGCTGCCGCGATGGGGTTCCTGGTCGAGTCGCTGGGCGATCGCTCATAGGTCTGACCGGGTTCCGCCGATGTTGTCGCGAGGCTTGGCGTGCTATAACCGCCGCCATGTCCCAGACCGCCGCTTCGAATGAAGAATCCGCCCTGCCCGTCGAGCCGCCCAAGGGCGCGCTGCTCTCGATCTTCCTGATCGTCCTGGTCGATTTTCTCGGCTTTGGGCTGATCATCCCGCTGCTGCCTTTTTATATTCCGGATTACGAGAACAACCCGCTGAAGGTCACGCTGCTGTTTTCGGTCTACTCGATCTGCCAGTTTATCGGCGCGCCGATTTTGGGCGCGCTGTCGGATCGCTATGGCCGGCGGCCGATCCTGATCTTCTCGCAGATCGGCAGTGCGGCGGGGTACATCCTGCTGGGCGTCGCGTCCGTCGGCACTTGGGATCCGCACACGCGCCTGATGCTGGTCTACCTCTCGCGCATCATCGACGGATTCACGGGCGGGAACGTCTCAACGGCGCAGGCTTACATCTCCGACGTCACCACGCGCGAGAACCGCGCCAAGGGAATGGGCCTGCTGGGCGCGGCGTTCGGCATCGGCTTTTGCCTGGGACCGTTCCTGGGTGGCGTGCTGGGAGGCATCAACGTGAGCTGGCCGGCGTACGCTGCCGCCATCTTCGCTACCATCGCCGCCGCGCAGACGTACTTCAAGCTCCCCGAATCGCGCGTGCACAAGCCGACGGAATCCAAGCTCTGGCTGCACCCGAGCAATTTCACGCCGGTGCTTAAGAAGCCGGTGGTGTTTCAGATCCTGCTGATCTCATTCGCTTCGATGGCGGCGTTCGTGATGATGGAAGCCACCGTCGGCATCTTCCTGGCCAAAATTTACAGATGGACTGATCCCAAGATCGCGGCGCAGAAAACTGGATGGTTCTTCGGTTATGTTGGCTTGATCATCGTGCTGGTGCAGGGGGGGATGATCGGCCGCCTGACCAAGCGCGTGGGGGAGTGGCCGCTGGCGATCATCGGCCCGATATTGGTCGCCGTCGGCATGGGCTTTTACATCGGGATGGCGTGGTGGCCGGCGCTGCTGGTCCTCGGCCTCGCCGGTGCGTTTAACGCAACGGGGCGCAGCCTGCAGGGGCCGACGCTTTCGTCGCTCTTGAGCAAATATAGCAATCCCGACGAACAGGGCGTTGTCTTTGGTCTCTATCACGGCCTGTCGAGCCTGGCGCGCGTTGCGGGTCCGATCATCGCCGGACTGACCTATCCGTACTGGCACAACACCGGCCATTTCTGGACGAGCGGGATCATCGTGCTGGTGGTGGCGGTCTGGACGATCGCGGTGAAGGCGCAGGCGCGGCGATATCGCCTGGCGCCTGAAGCGGGCGGCCCGGCGTTTGAAGTCATCCAACGCGAAGAAGCCGTGGGTCGCGCTGCGACGACCGAGATTGAGTAAGGCTACGAGTCCTTCAGCTCTATCCACGCCCTCGTCCCGCCCTCTACGTGCTCTAGCCCGATCCGCCCCCCGTGCGCTTCGACGATCTGCTTGCACACCGCCAGCCCGATCCCGCTGCCGGCGCTCTTGGTCGTGCTGAACCAAGCGAATGGGTCTTCGCCTTCCTTCAAGCTCAAGCCAGCGCCGCTGTCCTCGACTTCCACGCGCGCGTGTCCATCCTGCGCGACCGTGCGAATCACCAGCCGCCCGCCCTGTGGCATCGCATCGGTCGCGTTGATGATCAGGTTGAGCAGCACCTGCTTGATCTGTCCCGCGTCCGCCCGCGCGGGCGCCGCCGGGCCTTCCAGCGCCGCCTCGACGTTGGCGTGACGCAGCCGCCGGTCGAGCAGGTGCAGTACGTCTTGGGCGATCGCGCGCAGGTCCACCGTCTCCAGCTTCGGCTCGGCCTTTCGGCCCAGTATCAGCATCTCCTGCACGATGCCATCGAGCCGCTCGAGCTCCGACAGGGCGATCGTCAACGATTCGTCCGTTCGTCCTTCTTTCGCCAAGTGCTGCTGGAGCAACTGGAGGTTCATGCGAATTCCTGACAGCGGGTTACGAACTTCGTGGGCCACAGACGAGGCGATCTTTCCGACCGCCGCCAGCCGCTCGGTCTCCAGCAATCGTTCCTGCGTCTCGCGCAATCGCCCGAGCATTCGATTGAACGTGCTGGCCAGATCCGCAAGCTCGCGCGGCGCGTCCAGCTCGACGTCATGCAGGGGAAGGGGGGAGTGTCGAGTGCTGAGTCCTGAGTCCTGAGTGGGAAGTTGCGATTCGATCTGTGCGGAGAGGCGCCGGATTGGCTGGGTAATCGTGCGCGAGACGTAGACCGCGGCCAGGATCACCGCCAGCAGCACCGGCCCCGCCGCCAGGACGATCGGCCGAACGGCGGCGGCCTTGGCGTCGTCCAGCACGTGCTGATCGACCAGCAGGTAGAGCGTGTGCGTGCCGTTGCGCGCGTCCCGAATCTCAGAGGTGCCGATGACGAAATCGTGCCCGCCGACGCGGACGCTGCGCGGCAACGTCGCCCGGCCGTGGAGCTGGGCCTGGAGTTGCGCCTGGTCGGCATCGGACAGGCTGGAGACCAATGATTCACCGACGGCGTCGGCGTTGACCTCTGCGGCGACCTCGTCCTCTTCGCCGAAGATCTCCGACAACCGCTGCATCATCAGCGGCGAAAGCGGCAGGCGCATCTCCGAAACCACCCGCGCCGCGTTGGCCGCCCGCTCGCGCACCAACCGCCCCTCGATCACGTTCCCCACCGCGCGCATGCCCAGATACGACAGCGCCGCGGCCGGCAATATGGTAAAAATGACAAATGCGATCAGGATGCGGCGACGAATCCCAGGATGCGTGCGGACGGCGGCCATACCGGCGATTGTACGATAGATGACAATTCGCGCAGAATACAATGGCCTCATCCACCCGATATTCGGAGCGCATCATGCGACTGTCATCGCTCAGGTTCGTCCTTCTCGCGTGCCTCTTCGCAACCCCGGTCTCCGCCCGCGCTCAAGGCACCGCCGCCGACTACGATCGTGCTGAAAAACTGGGCCAGCGCTTCGGCGGCAAGGTGACCCATGGCAAAGTTGACGCACGCTGGAGCGCCGATGATTCCCGCCTCTGGTTCCGCAGCGACACCGGCGCCGGCACGTGGGAATTCGTCAGCATTGACTGCGACACCGCCCAGCGCAAACCCGCCTTCGATCACGCCAAGCTCGCGGCCGCCCTCTCCAAAGCCGTGGGCAAGTTCGTCGCAGATCGCCTGCCGCTCGACAACCTCGATCTCTCGGCCGGCGGCAAGGAGGCGGAGTTCGACACCGCCGGCGCGCATTGGAGATACGACATTTCCTCCGGCGTCCTGGAAAAATCCGGCGAAGCCAAACCGCTGTCCGCCGGCCGCAGCCGCCGCGGCGGTGGCGACGGGCAGGGTCGCACCGAATCGCGGCGCAACGTTGAGTCGCCGGATGAGAAATGGACGGTTTTCCTTCGACCCGTCCGCGGCCGGCCGGACGGGTACGATCTCGCACTCAAAGAGAAGGCCACCGGCGATGAATCAGTCCTCACCACCAACAACGGCGGCGCGGGAAAGTTTGAGACCAATGTCATCTGGTCCCCCGATTCCAAACACTTCGTTGCCCTCCACGTCACGCCCGCGGAAGACCATCCGCTCCATACCATCGAGTCGTCCCCCAAGGATCAGCTCCAGCCCAAGCTTCACACCACTCCCTACCTGAAGCCGGGCGATCGCATCGCCGTCACCAAGCCGCACCTGTTCGACGTCGCCAGCCACGCCGAGATCGCGATTAAGGATGATCTTTTCCCGACGCCGTGGAGCATTTCTCAAGTTCGCTGGGCTACTGATTCCGCGCGCTTCACGTTTCTCTACAACCAGCGCGGGCACCAGGTCATGCGGATCATCGCCGTCGATGCCAACACCGGCGACGCGAAACCGCTCATCGACGAAGTCGCCAGGACGTTCATCGACTACACCAACAAGGTCTTCACGCGGTATCTCGCCGATACCAATGAGATCCTATGGATGTCGGAGCGCGACGGGTGGAACCACCTTTACCTCTACGATGCCGTCACCGGCCAGGTGAAGAACCAGATCACCAAGGGAGAGTGGGTGGTTCGCGGCGTGGATCGCGTGGACGACAAGGCCCGCCAAATCTTGTTTCGCGCCGGCGGCATTGTCCCGGGGCAGGATCCCTATTACATCCACTACTGCCGCATCAACTTTGATGGCACCGGGCTGGTGATGCTCACGCAGGGCGACGGCACGCACAAGATCGATTACTCGCCGAACGGCAAGTATTTCGTCGACACTTATTCCCGCCTCGATCTCGCGCCGGTGAGCGAGCTGCGGCGGGCCGACGACGGCAAACTGGTTTGCGAAGTCGAGCGCGCCGACACCGCTGCGCTGGCAGAAGTCGGTTGGCGAGCGCCAGAGCGCTTCGCTGCCAAAGGCCGCGACGGCGTCACCGACATCTTCGGGATCATCTATCGGCCGACGAACTTCGACGAAAACAAGAAGTACCCGATCGTCGAAGACATCTATGCCGGGCCGCAGGGTTCTTTTGTCCCCAAGAACTTCGCGTCGTATTTTCCGCAGCAAGGGCTGGCCGAACTGGGTTTCATCGTCGTGCAGATCGACGGCATGGGGACGAACAACCGGTCGAAGGCGTTTCATGACGTCTGCTTCAAAAATCTCGCCGACGCCGGGTTCGCCGACCGCATTCTGTGGATCAAGGCCACCGCGGCGAAGTATCCGTACATGGACGTGACGAGAGTGGGCCTTTACGGCACCAGCGCGGGCGGGCAGAGTGCGTTGGGCGGCCTCTTGTTCCACGGTGATTTCTACAAGGCCGCTGTCAGCAACTGCGGCTGTCACGACAACCGCATGGACAAGATCTGGTGGAACGAGCAATGGATGAGCTGGCCCGTTGGCCCCGAGTACGCGGCTTCGTCGAATGTCGTCAACGCGAAGAACCTGACAGGGAAGTTGCTGCTTTTCGTCGGTGAACTCGACACCAACGTCGATCCCGCCAGCACCATGCAAGTGGTCAATGCGCTGATCAAGGCCAACAAGGACTTCGACCTGGTCGTCTTCCCTGGCGCCGGTCACGGGCAGATCGGCACCTACGGGCAGCGGCGGCTGCGCGACTTCTTCGTCCGCAACCTGCTAGGCGTCGAACCGCGAAGAGGATGAACCACGAAGAACGCGGAGTTCACGAAGAAGAGCGGAGAGTTGTGTCAGTCAATATGACCCTCCGGCCATCCTCTATCTTCCATCTTCGATCTTCGTCTTCACGTTCGCTTCGTGCTCTTCGTGAGCCTCGTGGTTCCTTCGCCCCGCCGTTTGCGTCTCGGGGCTGGGGAGGCGTTTTTCGTCCGCCAGGACTTCGGCGACGTAGGATTTGATGCGCTCGTCGTTGAGGAGCTGGCTCATCAGCACGCGCCGATACGATGTGTTGCGCATCTGTTCCTTGAGCGCGTCGGTGCGCTCAGTCTTGAGCTTCTCGTTCTGGCTCATCAGCGCTTCTTCGAGCGCCTCGTTCTCCAGCAATAGGGCATACATCGCGTCGGCCTTCTTGCCGCCGGAGTTGAAGAGGCCGCCGAGGCCGGCCGCCTTTTTGCGGTAATCTTCCACTCGCGCGATCAGGCTTTCGATCTGCTGTGCCTGGGCGGCGTTATCGGCTTTGAATTTGGCGATCTCCTGCTCGTAAAGCGTTTTGAAGCCGCGCTGAGTGGTGAAGAGTTCCTGTTCCTTCTTCTCGATCGCCTTCGAAGCCGCCATATGACCGAAGGCCCGGCCAATTCGATAGCCGAGAAACAGCACGATCACGCCTGCCGTTGCGTAAAGAACGATTTCGAGCGTGGGATGGTCGGGGAAGTGTGGCATGGTGAAACTCATGGTTAGCTAGCGCGGTGGGCGTGGGTCAGGCGGCTGCCCCTTCAATCGTTCGCAGCAGCCGATAGGATTGCTTGCGCCGAGCAGGGTCGATTCCATGCGGCAGGTTGATTTCATAGATCGTTACTTCGGTGCCCACAGTCAGCCGGACCGTCGCGATGCCGGGTGGCATTTGCCGCGGCTCACGCACTGTGATGTCGCCGTCGCACATCTGTGCAAGTTGAAAGCGTTGCCCCCCCATTAGCAGGTCCATGCGGATGTCGGGCGAGTGGCCGTTACCAGATAAAAGTTCGGATGCGATCATGGTCGATCCTGTCGTAGCGAGAATGCAGTCTTACCTGGAGCGCCGCGGAATTTCCGTAATGGGAACGCTAGGGAGCGGCAAAGACGGCTACGTTTGGCGGACCAGCAGGCACACGGCACTTAAGGTTCACGGACGTGTCGAATCATACCGCGCGGAGCGAAAATGCGTACATCCGCTTTCAGGCCCTCGAAATTGAAGAAGTCGGGGGATTTGCTGTCCCTGTGCTCCGGGATTTCGATGATGAGCTCTTCGCGATTGAAATGGGCATTGTCGCGCCGCCCTACATCGTCGACTTCGCCTCCGCCCACCTCGACACCGCGCCCGGCTTCATCGAGGATGAGGGACACACACTGCACGACATGATCCGTCAGCGTTTCGACGAGCGGGCGGATGAGGTTATCGGGCTGTACGAAGACCTGATCGCCAGCGCGGGGGTTTACCTGTCCGACTTTCACCGCCATAACATCAAGTTCGCCGCGGCATGACGCCCTTTTACCGCTTGACAAAGGCTGGTTCATGTCTAACAATAAATCCGGATTAACGGATGGTTCACTTTGTTTCCGTCCGCCGCTGTAACGCCTGACAAGAATCGGAAACCAAGCCGTGCGAAAACCTTTCCTCCAGCTCGTCCAGGAACGCGTCGTGGTGCTCGACGGGGCCATGGGCTCCAATCTTCAGACTCGCCCGCTTGACCTCAAACGGGACTGGCTGGGGCAGGAGAACATCTCCGAGGTGCTGAACTTCAGCCGCCCGGATGTGATCCAGGAGATCCACGAGGCGTTTCTCGCCGTTGGGTGCGACGCCGTTGAGACCAACACGTTTGGCGCGAACAAGATCGTGTTGGCTGAGGCCGACATGGCGGGGCGGGTGTTTGAGAACAACGTCGCTGCCGCGCAGATTGCGCGGCGGGCGTGTGAGAAGTTTGAGACGCCGGATCGTCCACGGTACGTCGTCGGCTCGATCGGCCCGGGGACGAAGATCATCACGCTCGGCATGACCGACTGGGCGACGATGGAGGAGAGCTACTACGAACAGATCAATGGCCTGCTCGCCGGCGGCGTGGACGTGCTGCTGATCGAGACGCAGCAGGACATCCTTTGCGTGAAAAACTGCATTGTCGCTGCGCGGCGGGCGTTCAAGGAGGCTGGCCGCCGCGTGCCGATCATGGTGCAGATGTCCTTTGACCAGGACAACGGCAACCAGACGCTGACGGGTTCTGATCCGTCAGCGGTCGTCGCCACGTTTAACCCGTATGAGGAGATCGATGTCCTGGGGCTCAACTGCGCGTTTGGGCCGTATGAGGTGACGGAGTCGGTGCGCTTCATCGCGGAGAACTGGCCGCGCTACGTCAGCGCCCTCCCGAATGCTGGTTTGCCCGTCATGGTTGATGGCAAGAGCCACTTCCCGATGGGCCCGGCTGACTTTACCAAGGGGATGATGCGGTTCGTCGATGAGTTCGGCGTGAATGTCGTCGGCGGGTGCTGCGGCACGATGCCGGAGCACTTGGGCATGCTGTGCGATGCACTGGGACTCGGGACCAATCGTTCGGGGGTGAAGGTTCAGGGTGCAGGAAAGAAGGCGCGGGAACGACACGTTTCGCCCAAGCCGCAGGTCTCCTCCCTCTACAGCGCTGAAGACATCCGCCAGGACTTGTCTTATCTGATCGTAGCAGAACGAACCAACACCAACGGCAGCCGCCAGTTCAAGCGGCTTTTGCAGGAAGAGAACTGGGACGGCCTGGTTTCCATGGCCCGCGACGAGGTGCGCGAAGGATCGCACATGCTCGACGTCTGCGTCGATTTCGTCGGCCGGGACGGCGTGCGCGACATGCACGAGGTCGTCAAACGCTACGTCAACAGCGTCAACGTCCCGCTCATGCTCGACAGCACCAACCCTGCGGTAATGGAAGCCGGCCTCAAGCTCGCCGGCGGCCGCTGCATCCTCAATTCGATGAACCTCGAAGAAGGTGAGGAGAAGCTCGCCCAGATCTGCGCCCTCGCCAAGAAATATGGCGCAGCCGTAGTCGCCGGCACCATCGACGAAGACAAGCTCAACGCCATGGCGCGAACCGCCCAGCGGAAGATCGAGATCGCCAAGCGAATCCGCGACCTCGCCAACAAGAACGGCCTGCGCGATGAAGATCTGATGTTTGATCCGCTGGTGCTGCCGATCAGCACCGGCATTGAGGAAGACCGGGCCAATGCCCTGGCGACCATCGAAGGCACGCGGCTGATTTCGAAGGAGCTACCGAACTGCCACACCGTCGTCGGCCTCTCCAACGTCAGCTTCGGACTCAAGCCTGCCGCGCGCGTCGTCCTCAACAGCGCCTTTCTCCACGAGCTGCGCGAAGCCGGCCTCACGTCGGCCATCGTTCACGGCAGCAAGATCCTCCCGCAAAATCGCATCCCCGCTGAGCAGTGGAACGCCGCGATGGATCTGATTTACGATCGACGCAAGGAAGGTTTCGATCCGCTCACGCACTTCATCGGCCTGTTCCCTGAGACCGGCGACGCCGCTGCGGCGGTGCTCTCCAAGCATCAATACGAAGCGCTACCCATTGAGGAAAAGCTTAAGAAGCACATCATCGACGGCGAGAAGCGCAGCCTCACGATCCATCTCGACGAGGCGATGAAGACTTATAAGCCGCTGGAGATCATCAACAACATCCTCCTCGAAGGGATGAAAGTCGTCGGCGAGCTGTTTGGCTCGGGCCAGATGCAGTTGCCGTTCGTGCTGCAGTCGGCTGAGACGATGAAGGCCTCGGTCGCGCACCTCGAACCGTTCATGGAGAAGGTCGAAGGCCAGACCAAGGGCAAGATCGTGCTCGCCACCGTCAAGGGCGACGTGCACGACATCGGCAAAAATCTCGTGGACATCATCCTGACCAACAACGGCTACACCGTCTTCAACCTCGGAATCAAACAGCCGGTGGCTGACATCATGAAGGCCGCCGTCGATAAGAATGCCGATGCCGTGGGCATGTCGGGCCTGCTCGTGAAAAGCGTCGCCGTTATGAAGGAGAACCTTGAGGAGATGAACGCCCGCGGCGTCAACATCCCCGTGCTCCTCGGTGGAGCGGCCCTCACGCGCGACTACGCCGAGGACGACCTCGCCAGCCTCTACAAGGGCCCGCTCCTCTACTGCCGCGACGCCTTCGACGGTCTGGCGATGATGGACCAAATTTCAGGCGGCACGGTCACTGCCGTTGTCGATGCGCAGCGCGCTCGCGCCAATCACCGCAAGCAGCTCCGCGCCAATGCGGTCAAGCCGTCAATCGCCGACGCTGCCAATATCCCGAAGATCTCGCAGGAAAATCCGGTGCCGGTGCCGCCGTTCTGGGGCCGCCGCGTGGTGAAAGAGAACCTTTCCCCGCGCCTGATCTTCCCGTTCATCAACCCCAACGCCCTCTTCATGGGCCAGTGGGGCTTCAAGAAGGGTGCGCTCAGCGAAGAGCAGTACGACCGCCTGATCGAAGAAACAGTGCTGCCCGTCTTCCACGCCCTTCAAAAGCGCGCCCTTGACGAAGGCTTCATCCAGCCCAAGGTCGTTTACGGCTACTTCCCCGTGCAATCGCACGGCGACGACCTGGTCGTCTACCACACCGAGGAATTCCAGCAGGCCAAATGCGCTTGCGGCGTCGATCACAGCCGCAAGATCATCCCCCACGGCTCGCCGCGCGAGCACTTGCGATTCAAGTTCCCCCGGCAGCAGGGGCGGAGAAGCCTCTGCCTCGCTGATTTCTTTCGCAGCACCGAGTCGGGCGAGTACGACGTGATGGGCGTCCAGCTCGTCACCGTCGGCGACAAAGCCACGGAACTGGCCGAACAACTCCGCGCCAAAAACGAATACCAGAACTACCTCTACCTCCACGGCTTCGGCGTGGAATCCGCCGAGGCGCTGGCCGAGTACTGGCACAAGTACATGCGCACGGAGCTAGGCTTCGCCAGCGAAGACGACCCCAGCATCAAACGGCTCTTCCAGCAAAAGTACCGCGGCAGCCGCTACAGCTTCGGCTATCCCGCCTGCCCCAACCTCGAAGACCGCGCCATGATTATGGAGCTGCTGAAACCCGAAGAGATTGGCGTGCAATTGACCGAAAACTTCATGCTGACGCCCGAGCAAAGCACCGATGCGATCGTCGCGCATCACCCGCAGGCGAAGTACTTCGACGTATAACAAACCACGCCGGGGCAGAGCGCCGGGAGCTAAGCGACCAAGCGCCGCCCCGGATTCCTACGAACCTCAAACACCGCTACAAATCAATCGTCTTAAGAATCGTATCCGGCGCCGCCAGCTCGGCGATCAACACATGCTCGTCGCTGATCGAGAAGAGCGCCTGCCCGATGCGCACCGCACGCAGCGTCCAGCCATATCCGGGGTGAGCGATCCCGCCTAGGCGAGAGAACCCATTGGCGAGATCCACCCGAACCACCTCGGTACGCGCCTGGTACGTATACGTCGTGTTGTCATATTCGCGCACCGGAAACGCCAGGATTCCCTGCGCCGGGAAGTAGGCGAACGCGTGGTGGTCGTCATCGGCGATCGAAGCGAGCGCTCCGTCCGCATCGTCGATCGTATAAACCGCAGTGCGCTGCGGGTTGGCAATGTCGGACACGTCAAAGAGCGAAAGCTGCGGCAGTCTAAGCAACCCATTGTCGTTGGGGGCCTTCCCCAGCCCGATCAGGTGGGTGGCGTCGATCGGCTGCAGGTAGTTTGAG
The DNA here is from genome assembly GCA_028291615.1 of Phycisphaerales bacterium. Taxonomy (GTDB): domain Bacteria; phylum Planctomycetota; class Phycisphaerae; order Tepidisphaerales; family Tepidisphaeraceae; genus RYN-433. The sequence goes on from JAQGHM010000396.1 coordinate 24,776, forward strand.
AAGCCGGGGATCACCAACTCGCCGGCGACGCGCGGGGCCGTCGGGTCAGACATGTCCAGCGTAAAGAGCGGATCGGTCTGCACGAATGTCACCAGGTATGCCCGATCGCCGACAAACCGCGCGGAATAGATCCGCTCGCCCGGCGCGATCCCCTCCACCGAGCCGACCAGCCGAAGCTCCGATCCAACCTGATCCAGCACCGATACCCGGCTGCTCGCTCCAGATCCCCACCCTTGCGTGGTCGCAAGCCGAAAATACTCGCCGTTTTCATCCATCGAAAACGAGTTCAGTACACTGCCCGGCACCCGCGCCGAAGCCGCGAGCGAAACCTCATCGCTGCCGAGCGTGAACTTCACGAGGTTGCTCACGTCGCCCAGGACGGGATCCCACTCGGCATAGTCCGAGGCCAGGTACATCGCCCCCGCTGACGCATAGGTCTTCGACGTCCAACCGATCACGCTGGTTGCGCGAATCTCGTCCGGCCGATCGTCGGCGATGTCGATCAGCGCGACCGACGTCGTCTGCTGATAAGCCAAACTCGTCGTGCCGTCCTTTACCCAGAGCTGCGAGCCGTCCACCAGCGTGCCGTGCGTGCTCTGCCCGTCGGGCGTGGAGCTCACGTAACCGGGCAGCCCCGTCTCCAAGCCCCCCGACTTGAGCCAATCCAGGTACGACTGTTCCGACTCGTACTTCACGTGCGTCGGCCCGTCGGCAACGTATCGCGGTGAGGGGACGTGCAGCGGATTTGAAACGACCAGATAAACGCGGTCGCCGATCGCGCGCGAGTCGCGATAGCTGCCGTTGATTCGCGTCTCCTCGGCCACGGTCGGCGCAGCAGGATCAGAGACGTTTAACACCGTCACCTTGACGTATTCGTCCACCACCTGCGGGTATGTACCCCAATAGTACACCAGGCTGTCCGCCTCGAGATGCACGCCGGCCGGAAGCGTGAGCTTGTTGAGCGTCCACGTGTAAGTGATGACCGTCAGGCGGTCCCCGCGGAGGTAAAGGCCGACGGGCGTGCCACTGAACGCCTGCTGATGAATCAACTCGCGCGATTGCGTGTCGATGATTGAGAGCCCCTTGTAGCCCAGCGTATAGATGAAGTTGCCATTGGTCTTGACGTAGTCCGCCTCATCGACGCCCAGCACCTGGACGTTGGTCTGGGAATAGTCGCCGTTCACGAGAGGATCGCTGCCGGGAATTTCGGCGGGGGCGGGGGTGTAACCACCCGACGCGCCGTTCGACGCCGCCAGCGATTCTTCCCCCTCGATGCCGGCGTAGCCGCTGCCGAAGAAAACGCGCTGGTCGAACGAGGTCTGAAACGTCTGGTGCGCACCGGCGATCAGGTTGTCGCGAAGCTCGGGCCTGCCAACCCGGTTGAGCGGCAGGCGCGTGTCGTCCGTGCGATGCCGATCGACCGAGTCGTCGGCGAACGTGTCGCGGCCCCACTGGAGAAAGAGCGTGTCTTTGCCGCCGCCGCCAGCCACGGCATCGCGGCCATCGCCTCCCTTGAGCGTGTCGCGGTCGGCGCCGCCGTCCATGCGGTCGCGTCCTTCGCCGCCGTCCAGTTGATCCGAGCCGCCCATGCCCGCCAGGCGATCGGTTCCCCAGCCGCCGCCCAGGGTGTCGTTGCCGTCTTCGCCGTTGAGGCTGTCCGCGTCGTCACCGCCCGAGAGGTCGTCGTTGCCCGCGCCTCCCATGAGCGTATCGTTGCCCGCCGCGCCGTCGAGCGTGTCGTCACCCGCGCCGCCGTAGAATTGCTCGGTGCCGCCGTCCCCCAGTAGTTGGTCGTTCCCGCGCCCGCCCCAAACGCGCACGAGGATATCCGCCGCCGCGCCGGCATCTCCCAGCTCAATGCTGACGGTATCGCTGCCGCGCCCCGCGCCCACTTCGATCTCAGCGAGCCCCGCGAGCGGGCGCGTCTCGACCACGCTGCCGTTGATCGTGGCCCGCACCATGCCGGCATCGCCCGGCGCCAGCCCCACGACGATCACATCATTGGGACGGCGACTGCTCGCATCCCCCGTGATGACCCAGACCTCCTCCCCCCCCGAGCCGCTGAGCACGATTCGCTGTTCGAGTTGTTCGATAGTAACAAGCGCCGCACGCACGACTGATCGGTGAACGCGCATAAACCCTTCCCTATGAAATGGAGCCGCTAGCATGAAAACTGCGACCTGATACGAAGCAGGACGCAGCCGCAAGGGATTCCATTACCGAGCGGTTGCCAGCCGCGCGGATTTGCGGATAGATACTCCTAAACCAGTGACCCCGCCCGCGCCCATTCTCCGCTTCCACGCCATCGGCCAATGGTCACCCGATCAGCTCGCTGTTGAACAAACGCCCAGCACCCAGCGCTCAACCCCCGAAGTCGATCAGGCCATCGAACGCGCCTGGCAACACGCCACCGCCCGCCCCGGCGTGCAACTCTTCGACGGTCCCATGTGCCGCCTCGAATCCTGGCACGCCACGCCCGACCGCCTCAAACTCACGCTGTCCCGCACCACGTATAAGACTTTCCTCGGCACCAACCTCACCCACCCAGAATTAGCCGATCGCTTCGGCCCGCAAATCCTCGCCAACCCCGTCGGCGTCTCCCCCGCCCTGCTGACCGCCGACAACTTCCTCATGATGGGTCGCCGCAACGCCAGCGTCGCCTACTACCCCAACCGCATCCACCCCTTCGCCGGCGCGCTCGATCCGGACGATGCCAACCCCTTCACCGCCGTCCGCCGCGAACTGCGCGAGGAACTAGGCTTTGCCGACGACGACGTCGCCGAGATTCATCTCACGGGCATTGCCGAAGACCTCGCGATCCGCCAACCGGAGTTGATCTTCCTCGCCAGGTCGAACCGGACCCGCCATCAGGTCGAGGCTGCCCTCGATCGTACCGAGCACCACGCCACCTGGTCCACCCCCGCCACGCCAGAGGCGATCGAAGCAGCCCTGCGCTCCGGTGAATCCTTCACCCCAGTTGCGACCGCGTCGATCCTTCTCTACGCCCGGCTGGCATTTGGCGAACCGTTCTTCGCTCGGCACGCCGCGCTATTCACGGGTCCAGATCGTGCTCGATGAGCTTCTTCCCCACCGCTTCGATCAATAAGCGCCGCTCGCCGGCAAAGCGCAAAGCCCATTGATCTGACTTCATCGGCACTTTGATTTGAACGATTTGCGCGCCCGTCGTTCGATCCCACGTTCGCACGTCCCACCGCCCCACGGTCCAGATACGCTTGCCGTCGGGATCGAACGCGACCAGCTTCGCGTCCTGAGCATTTCCGAGCAGTTCCGTGATCGGCTTCCCGCTCGCCATGTCCAGCACGACCACCTTCGTCCGGAAAACGAACGCCGCCGCACCACCCGCCTGGTCAATCACCAGCGGCCCGAGCAGGCATTTTTCCGGCTCGGCCAGCGGCTTCCACCGCCAAAGCTCTCGGCCTGATGCGATGTCCCATGCCAGCGCCGCCGTCTCACCGCCATTCCGGTTGCTGCAGAGCGCCACCACGGTGCGCCCGTCCGGCGACGTCATGAGGGCGCTTATGCCTCCGACCGGCCCCTTGAACGTGCGAATCTCCCTGCCGTCTTTCAAGCTGTAGTGATGAACTTCCGTCTCCAGCGCTGTCGCCCTGGCTCCGTTGCCCTGTGGAATCGAGCGCCGCCAGCCGCCAACGAAAACCGATCCGGCATCAGGCCCCGGCGCGATGGCCCACACCTCGTGATCAGACACATCCCTTACGGTTCCCACGACGTTGTAACCGTCATACCCCGTAATCGTGCCGCCGGATCCCGCGATTGCCGCCCGCGCGCCGTCTGCAGACATCGCCGTCAGCGTCGCCAAGCGTTCCCACTTCGTCCGCGCTAGTTCCTGTCCCGTCGCGCTGTCCCACCAGACAATCGAACCGTCGTGATAAAACGTCAGCAATCGCCTGCCGTCGGCTGAACCCACGACCGGCCCCGGCGACTCCGCCAAGCGCGGATCGTTTGGCCCGGACCGCGCCGGGTCGAGCGTGTATACCAGCGAAACGATTCGAATATCCGAATCCTTGGCCGGCTCGTAATGGCTTTGCCCGAACCCCCACGGGTCGTTCCTGCCGCCCCCCGCGATCAGGCCCCACGTCCCGTCCGGCGAAATCCGCGTCACCCGAGTCATTTCCCCCGACGTGCCTTTGAACGACCGCGCCGACGGGCGTTTCGCGTCCAACTCGATCAAATTCGTATCAAATGGCCCGCCGAAGAGGATCCGCCTACCGTCCCCAGATGCACCCAGCGTGAACTTGGGGACCCCTCCGATCTTAGCTGGCGTCAGCTTGCGCGCTTCAATATCCAGCGTCGACAATTCCCAAAGTCCCAGCATGACGGCGCCTTTCCCGCCATTCACGTACGCCACCTCGTCCACCCCCTTGATCTCGAACTCGTCCAGCACCTTGCCCGTCGTCGCATCGTAGAGGCGGAGGTTCTTCTCGACATTGGGGTTCCCACCGGGCCTGCACCCCGAAAGGAACGTCTTCCCGTCCGGTGAAAACGCCACCGCGTGCGCTTCACCCGCGTGCCGATACGTCTGCACCGGCCGTTCCGTCGCCACATCCCAGAGCACCACCGAGTAATCGCAGCTTGCCGTGAGCACCCGCTTGCCGTCCGGCGAGATCGACACGCCATGCACGTGCTTTTTATGAACACCGTTCAAGATCGCCAGCAGCTCGCCGGTTTTCGCATCCCACACGCGCGCCGTGTGGTCGATGCCGCCGGTGACCACGCGGCCGCCGTCCGCAGAGAAACCAACCGAAGTCACCCCAAATGCGTGTCCCACCAGTCGTTGCAGGGCCTTGCCGCTCTCGACGTCCCAGATGATCGCCGTGTGATCGTTCGAGCCCGACACCACCCGCTGCCCGTCCGCCGAAATCGCCGCGGACAAAACCGCGTCGGTGTGTCCCTTAAGCCGGACGATCTCACCCGTCGGCCCCACCGCGCTGGCTGCCAAGCATCCCAGCCCCAACATCACAGATACGATCACCCGGCTCCCGCACATGACGACCTCCCCGCTGGAGAATGATTGCCTTTAACCAGAGTCCGCGGAAGGTATGATACCAGAATGCGGCTCGGTTCCATTCTGAACTGCGTGCTCTGTACTTTGACTGTAGCGATCGCATTGGCGGGCGCCGCCCCGCCCCCGCCAGCCACAGACCCCGCGCTTGCCGCCCAGGTCGCGGCGATGCTCCTCAAGCTCAACTCCGAGGATTTCCGCATCCGCGACGCCGCTTCCACCGCCGTTGAGGGTCTCCCCGCCGAAGCGCTCCCCCTGATCGAAGCAGCGCTGGCCAGCGGCGAACTGAGTCCCGAAGTCTCCGTTCGCCTCGATGCCAAGGTCTCCCTCCTGAAGCGAAAGGCCGCCGCCACCGCCTACGAAAACAGCATCCGCCAGGAACTGGAGTGGAACCGCACCACGGCGCTCACGGCTTACGACCAGGGGGGGCATACCAACCCAAAATGGGACGCCGCTGCCCGCGAAGCGCTCGTCCTCCAGACGCGCCCACGGATAGATCTCAATCGCTCTCCGCGCGACGATGCCCGCATTGCCGCGGCACTTCAGAAAGCCATCGACCTCGGCTGCGACGATCCGTTCCTGCTCTATCTCCGGGCACTTCGCTCTCGCGCCCTCCCGGGCTACGAGCCGCGCAAAGCCTATGAGATGATCGATCACGCCGCCGCGGGCGTCATCGCCGGTCACTATCCAGCCTTTCGCAAGATGATGGCCGCCGCGCGCACCGCCGAAGCGATCGTCGCCATCGAACCCGCCCCCTTCTCCATCGCGACCAAGCGCGAACTGGCGATGAATCTGGATTTCGCCCTGGCGGAAATGCCCGATGCCGTTCGCGAAGGCGCCCCCCGCGCGCTGATGTACGATGCCGCCGCCGCGCTCTATTCCTGCTACGCGGTCCTTTTTGACAACGCGGAAAAAGGAATGACGAGGGTCGAGACCGCCCTTCGCGCGGCGATGCCGAAAACCAATCTCCCCTTCATCCTCGCGGCGGACTTTTACCTCGCCCGCGCCGAGGCGGTGCGCAACGACCTCGATCCACCGTCGGTCCGCACCGAGCCGGCGAACAAGGCCAAGGTCCTTGCCGAGCTCGACGCCAAGTCAACCGCCGCGATCGACGCCGCCCTCGCGATCGACCCGCAGGACCCCGTCGCCCTGATCGACAAACTCCGCCACCTGACCTACACCCAGGCGTCGCGCGAGGAATTCGAGCCCTGGTTCGAAAAATCGATGGCCGCCTATCCCAACAATCTCCGCGCCTGCCAGATCAAGCGCATCTTCCTGGCCCGCATCAACCCCGGCGGCCAGGAAGCCACCGAGTTCGCGCGCCAATGCCTCGCCGGCGCCAACTGGTCCAGCCGCATCCCGCTCATCATCGTCGATCTTCACACCGGCAACTCGCGCTTCGACAGTCCTGAAGAATACTTCGCCCGCTCCGACGTCTGGAACGATGTCCAGGCCGCCGAAGAAGGCTATCTCAAGCTTTACCCCAGGGCCCTCTTCGACCGCACCAATTACGCCATGGTCGCCTGTTACGCCCGCCGCTGGGACATCGCCAAAGCCCAGTTCGACCTCTTGGGCGAAGACGGCGTCCACAGCGTCTTCCGCGGAAAGCAAACCTACGACTACTACCGTCGCAAAGCCGAACTACTCGCCGCCGCAGCACCGAAGTAACCTTGACGTTTCCCCCTCACCCACTAGCCTGCTGACCCATGCCCCTCCAGCACGACCTCCAGTACGCCACCGACCTCGCACGCGGTGCCGGCCGCGTCATCCTCGATCATTACGGCAAGGTCGAACGCCTCACCAAGACCCACAGCGCCACCACCGACGAGGCCGTCACCGACGCCGACCGCGCCTCGCAGCGCTACATCGTCGCCGGCCTCCGCCAGCGCTTCGCCAATGACGGTCTGATCGGAGAAGAATCCGATAGCGGCACATCGATTACCGCTGAGATCCTAAACCCGAACGGCCGCGTCTGGGTCATCGATCCGATCGACGGCACCAACAACTTCATCTCCGGCCTGGGTAATTTCGCCGTCTGCATCGGCCTGCTCGAAGCTGGCCAGCCGATCCTCGGCGTCGTCTACGACGTCTGCCGCGACGAGATGTACTGCGCCGCCCGCGGCCACGGCGCGTGGCGCGGCACCAAGGCGATCACCGTCCCCGCGACGCCGCTCTCCGATGCCTCCATGCTCATGATGACCAGCAACCTGCTCATCAAAGGCCGCGCCCCCAACTGGGCCTGCCGCTGGATCGGACAGACCAATTGGAAAGTCCGCATCCTCGGCTCGGCCGCCCTCGAAGCCGTCCAGGTCGCCGCCGGCGTGGCCCACGGCGCGGTCACCGTCAACGGCAAGCTCTGGGACATCGCCGCCCCCGCCGCCATCGTCCTCGAAGCCGGTGGCGTCATCACCGACCTCGCCGGCCGCGACGTCTTCCCCTTCGACACCACCCGCTACCAAGGCGCGAAAGTGCCCTTCCTCGCCGCCGGGCCCGCGGCGCAGCCGATGCTGCTGCGCGAGATCGCGGATCATCCCTGAGTGTACTAAACCCCCCATCCCGGCGTTACAGGGGACGGAGCATTCGCATGAAACTGATCCCGTCCCTCACGCTGGCCCTCCTGATCGTTTTCTTAAGCGCCCCGCACGCGCGGGCAGCGGATGACAACCTGGCCGCCGCCCTCTTTAATTCCTCCGCCATCCGCCCCCTCCACCTTACCCTCTCCAAAGCCCAATGGGACGCCATCGAACCCACCGAGCAGCGCCAAAGCCAGACCGGCCCGATGCGCCGCATGGAATACCCCGTCGTCCACGGCGCCGTCGAGTTTGAGGGCAAAACCTACGCCGATGTCGGCGTCCGCTACAAGGGCAACTCCTCATTCATGATGGCCCGCAATAGCCTCAAGAAATCCTTCAAGCTCGACTTCAACCAGTTCGTAGAAGGCCAATCCTTTTACGGCCTCACCGCAGTAAACCTGAACAACAACGCCGGCGACCCAACCTCTTCGCGCGAGACCTTGGCCTACGAGCTCTTCGCCGCCGCCAAAGTCCCCGCCGCCCGCACCACGCTGCTGCGCGTCGAGCTCACCGTCCCGGGCAAGTACGACCACCAGTTCATGGGCCTCTACACCCTCATCGAAGACGTCAGCAAGCATTTCCTCAAGGAACATTTCGGCACCGCCAAGGGCCTGCTCGTCAAACCGGAGATGGCCCGCGGCCTGCCATACCTGGGCGAAAAATGGGAAGACAATGCGCGCGTCTACGCCCCCAAGACCGACGGCTCTGCCGCCACCCACCAGCGCCTGATCGATTTCCTGAAGCTCATCCATCAGGCCGACGACGCCAGGTTCGACAAAGAGATTGAAACGTATCTCGACTGTGACGAGTTCCTGCGCTTCCTCGCCGTTAACGCGATCACGTCCAACCTCGACAGCATGCTGCTCTCGGGCCACAACTTTTACATCCATATCCCCGCCAAGTCCTCGGCGCACATCCAGTTTATCCCGTGGGATTTGAACGAAGCGTTCGGCGGCTTCGGGATGGGGAACCCGCCGGAAACGCAGTTGCAACTGAGCATCACCCATCCCTACGCGGGCGAGAATAAGTTGATTGAGCGCTTGCTGGCGCTTCCACGGTTTGCCGAGCGGTATAGGAAGATCGCCGCCGACCTGGCCGCTGGTCCCTTTTCGGTTGAGACGATGAACGCGCGCATCGACGCCTTGGAAAAGCTTACCGCCGACATCCGAGCCGAAGAAAAGAATGCCGGGATCTCCGTCGGTCCGCCAAACCGCGGGCCGGGTGGACCTGGCGGACCCGGAAACCCTGGCGGTCCCAACGCACGGCCAGGGGCTGGTCCCGGCGGTCCTCGCCCCGGCTTCCCCGGCGGTGGCCCCCGAGTCAAACCGGAACTCAAACCCTTCGTCGCCGCCAGAAACCAGTCAATCGCCGAACAACTCGCCGGCCAGTCCAAAGGCGAAGTCCCCACCAACGCCCGCGGCCCCGGCGGCCCCGGCATGCGCCCCAACAACCCTCCGAACCCTCCGCCCCGCCCGCCAAACCAGTAACCCGTCGGAGATGTCTAAGGCCTGATGGATGTCTAATGTCCAAAGCAAACACGGCGCGGCGCACCTCGCCTTCTACGCCGCCATCTTCGGACTCGCCGCGACCGCCGCCACCGACGTGACCATCGCCGCGCCGCCGGTGTCCGCGCCGAAGAAAACGTTGAACGTGTTCCACGGCCCGACCGACGTCGAGCGAACGGCTTGGATTTTGTACATCACCAGCGCCGCGCCCGCCGGCACCGTCTCATCGACCAGCTCTTTCACGCCCGACCCGCCAAGGTACGTGAACTCACCCCCCACCCCGATGCGGCGAAACACGTTGTACGTCGTCCCGCGCGCGCCCGGCGGATTAATGCACTTCCACGAAAGGCCCAGCGCACCCGTCGCATCCAGCGCGACCTTGAGGTCCGTCGGCTGCCCCGGCGGCGGCTTGGGCGTCGGCGTCGCCGGCGCGGGAATGTTCGCCAGCGGGTACACGCCGTCGCCGGCCGTGCGCGCCTTGGTGCGCACCTGCTCGATGACGATGTTCCCTGAATTGGTCAGCGCCGCCATCGCGTCGAGCAGCGTTTGCGTCGCCGCCTTCGCGGCATTCTGTGCCGTCTCGTGCGCCGGCAGCGCATCGGCTGCCGCGGTTGCCTTAGCATCCACATCGGTGACGATTGCGGCACTGGTTCCTATAACAACCGCATTGCTACTCCAGATCGCGATGCGACTCTGGAACCACGCGATGCGCGGCGCGTGACCTTCGGGAAGCAGCCCCATACAGACTCCTGGTCTTACGTGAATGTGACCGCCCGCCCGGTCGAGCCTCGCGATCCCATCGATCGCCCGCACTGCCGTTGCGTGTCACACGACAATCACGTCGGCGATCCCGCGGCGAACCTTAACGAATATCCCAATCGCACCGAAAAAAACGCCGCGTCCGAATACATCGGCGCATCGCCAGCCCCGCGCACACCGCACGCCCTCGCAGCACCCGCCGTCCGCGCGCGTCCGATATGCAAATCCCCATTTCCCGGTGCGAAAACGCGTGCGTCCCCCGCGCGGCACGTCTCGATAACGCATCGGCTGTTCCATCCGGTCGACGGGATTGAGCATTCGGTGCGCGCGATGGAACATCCCGTCGACGGGATTGAGCATCCAACGCACCAGATGGAGCGTTCGATGCACCGGAATTGGCGTATGATGCCGGGCGATGAGGCGACTGCTCCGCATCCTGCTCAATACCGCGACGGTGCTGTCGCTCGTGCTATGCGCGGCGACGATGGCGGCGTGGGTGCGGAGTTATCAGGTCCGCGACGTGGGCTCGTGGTCGATGGCAAGCCCCCGTCTGGATCTGGCAGTTAACACGTATCGTGGCGGGCTGTTCGCCGGATTTTACAAATCAGTCGGCACGCAGGACAACTTGGATTCACCTGGAACGGGGGGATGGTACCACACCCCGACGCTGAGCTACACTGACTCAGACGGTCCACAGGGCACGTTGTTCAACCGGTTCGGCTTTGCCTTGGATTACTCTCGCAACAGCGCGTATGAGAACCGATATCTGGCTTGCCCGTACTGGTTCATCCTGCTGCTGACGTCAATCCTGCCGGCCGCGCGGCTCGCCGCATGGAGACGCCGACGGGTGCGGCGGTTGCGCGTGGGCGCGGGCCTCTGCCAACACTGCGGCTACGACTGCCGCGCCACGCCCGACCGTTGCCCGGAATGCGGGCGCCCGACGGGGGATGAAACGTCTCGATAATTCCACCGGCCCGTCGGGTCGCTCGCCCCCCCCTTGGCCCGAGGGGCGAAGTCGCCCCCCTCTGTCATGCGACGGAGCGAAGCCGCTGCGCGGCAGGCGGAATAAGGACTCTCGACTTGCGCCCCTCACCCGCCCGCCCCGCCGGGCCCGCGGGTTGCGCGGGGTTGGATTAATGCGAAACGGCACCTTGGTCTTTGCCGCATGCAATACGAAATCTGCCGGATGTAAGATGCCACCCGAGCCTCTCACCGCCACATTTTATCACCTCCCACCGCCGAAGAGCTTCCGCACAGTTTGCACGCTGCGCACGCTAGTGAAATCCGGCACAATCCCCGCTATCATCCCCAACCTTATGCCCAAAATCACCGTCGATGGAAAACTCGTCGAGGCCAAGGATCGCCAGATGATCCTTCAGGCCTGCCTCGACGGCAACATCAACCTGCCCTACTACTGCTACCACCCCGGCCTCTCCATCGTCGCCTCCTGCCGCATCTGTCTGGTTGAAGTCGAAGGCATTCCCAAGCTCGTCCCCTCCTGCCAGACCCCCGTCCGCGACGGCATGGTCGTCCACACCCGCGGCACCAAGGTCATCGCCAACCAGAAGCAGGTCATGGAATACCTGCTCGTCAACCACCCCCTCGACTGCCCCGTCTGCGACCAGGCCGGCGAGTGCTTCCTCCAGGACTACTCCTATCAGTTCGGCCGCAGCCAATCGCGCTTCGAAGAGGACAAGGCCAAGAAGCCCAAGAAGGACGTCGGCAAGAACATCGTCCTCTACAACGACCGCTGCATTATGTGCACGCGCTGCGTCCGCTTCACGCGCGAGGTCTCCGGCCAATGCGAACTCTACGTCGACGGCCGCGGCCACCGCGAGGAGATCGACGTCTTCCCCGGCCGCCCCCTCGACAATCAGCTCAGCGGCAACGTCGCCGACCTCTGCCCCGTCGGCGCGCTGCTCGACAAAGATTTCCTCTTCAAACAGCGCGTCTGGCTCCTCAAGCAGGTACCGAGCATCAGCCCCGTGGATGCCGGCGGCGAGAATATCTTCCTCGAACAAAACGAGGGCGTCGTCTGGCGCGTCAAGCCGCGCTACAACCCCGACGTCAACACCTGGTGGATCAGCGACGACACCCGCTACTCCTACAAGGTCATCCAGAGCAAAAGCCGCCTCACCCAGGCCATGCGAACGCAATACGGCGCACAGGTCGAGACCAGCTACGGCAAAGCCATCGATGACGCGGTCGTCGGATTGAAAGCCGCCACCACGGAATCCGGCGCCGGGAGCCTCTACGCCCTCCTCTCCCCCATGATGGCCTGCGAAGAAGCCTACCTCCTCGCCAAGGCCATCCGCGCCATCGACCCCAATGCCCTCCTCGTCAGCGGCCCCGCCCCCACCACCGGCGAAGACCAGGTCTTCAAGCATTACATGACCCACAAGGAAACCTTCCGCATCAAAGCCGAGAAAGTCCCCAACGCCGCCGGCATCCGCCGCGTGCTCGGTCTCTTAGGCGGCCCGACGGCGACGTGGGACGAATTCACCACCGCCACCCGGGACGACATCAAGAACCTCAAAGCCGGCTGGATCGTCGGCAACTACCTCTCAAGTTGGCTCCCCGCCAATCTCCCCGCGCCATTGAAGAAAGGCTTCCGCGTCCTCCAAGACATCCTCCCCAGCGACTTCGCCGGCAAAGCCGACATCCTCCTCCCCAGTTCCTGCTGGGCCGAAACCGACGGCACGTGGGAGAACCACGCAGGCAAGATCCAACCGTACGCCGCCGCCGTCCCCGTCCCCGAAGGCGTCCTCCGCGCGGGGGACGTCTATTACACGATGTTGAACCGCCCCGGCCTTTACAACGCGCAAGCCATCCGCCAGGAAATGGGCAAGATGTTCACGAGCGTTCAACTCCCCAGCGACAAGGAAGCCGCCCCCGCGTTCGATTTCGTCGAGCTGTGACCTACCCGAGGACCCACGCATGCGATCGCGCGCCATCATCACCAGCCTCGCGGCAATCCTGGCGTTGCTCTCTGCTACAACTATGATTCGCGCGCAAGGCGTCCTTGGCCAAGTAATGCGCTCCGCGACCCAACCTGTCTCCAGCCCGGCAGCCGCCACCTCTTTCGCGGCCCAACCCTTCGCGCCGATCCCGGGCCAGCCCCAGCGATTCGATGCGTTCAACGGCCTCTTCAAGCTCATGCTGCCCCCCGGTTGGACACTGGTCGGCGATCGAGCGCAAGGTAATCGCTACAAAGGTCAGATCGCGGGGGGTTCCGCTGGCACGTTCTGGTTTAACGCCGTCGTCACCTCTCCAGGCGTTAGTCCGCGCACCCTCGTTCACATTCTCCGCTCGGATGCTGTCGACCTCTTCCCAAATACCAGGATCATCGAAGAAGGTGAAACTCGGCTGGGAACCCTTGAGGGTTATCTGATGGCCTGTGACTCGACCGAAAAGGCCGGTAGCGGTCGCGTCAGAGTCCTCATCCTTGTGGCCAGGGATGACAGGCACACGTTCGCCTTCACGGCCGTCATGCCCGTCGCTCGTTATGACCTCTTCCGCCGCGAACTGGACTCCCTTAGCAACTCGTTCGAGATCTCCGGCATGCCGGTCGATTTCCCCGACGGTCGATATCGCCTGTTGCTCCCGCCCGATGCCAAGCTGGAGGCGGATCCGAAGAACCCCCGACGCCAGATTTACCGCATCGCCCCCTCTGCCGTCATCATCTTCGAATTCTACACCACGACCCCGACCAACAATGCCGCGACGTTTATCGAATACACCCGCAAGACGCTCCCCCTCATCAACACTCAATACAAGGAACTCGAGATCCGAAAGGCGACGCCGGATTTGCGCGTTGGCCTCATCAACGGACATTTCCTCGAGACTGAATATACCGGCAAGGATGGCGTTCGCTGGCGAAACGCCACCTACTGCTGCGACGAGCCCACTTATATCTACTCCGCGACCTTCATCGCCCAATCCGGGCCAGCCTTTGAAGCCCTCTTGCCGGCCGCTCAGCGAATCATCACTTCCTTCAACGAGTATGAGTTGGTTGCGACCGGCGAAGACCCGGATATGCGCACCGTCACCGCCGCGACCGGCGATTTTGAGATCACCCTTCCCCGCGCCTGGTCCCTCCTCCCCACCTCCGCCGAAGAGGTCCCTCATGTCTTCGTTCAACGCAGCATTGGCGAGGGTGCGGCCATCGCCTCTTATATCCTTCCCATCGGCGGCTCGATTGAGCAGGAACTTGCCGCGGCCACAAAGAGTTTTGAACGCGGCGCCGAAGATTTGAAAGTCGTCGCAGACGCCGATGTCAAGCTCGGCCCGCTTGCCGCACGCCAGCGGCTGATCGACGTCACCCGCGACGACGGCGTCGTCTATCGCGTGACGTTTATCATCGCGCTTCACGGCCCTCGCGCCTTCTCATTCTGGGTCAGGACCCCCCTCGAGCGCATGCCGGTCGCTCAGCCAATCATCGACAAGATCTCCCGCTCCTTCGCGCTGGTTGCCCCCGCTGACCCCGACAAATTTACCGTTTACCAGGACAAGGAGCATCGCTTCAGCCTCAAATATCCCGACGCGATGCGCCCGGTCGGCGCTTTTGGCGTTGAGATCGTCCGCATCGCCATCCGGCCTTCAGGGCCCGCCGTCCGATACCTCGACAATGTCGTAATCGGGCTCGAAATGTCAGGCAAGCACCCCGAGATCACGCTCGACCAGGCCGCCGACAACTACTCCAAGTCCAGACTGCGGTGGCTCACTGGCGGCGCTGTTGGCCAGTGGCGCGACGTCACCGTCGGCGGTGAAAAGGCCAAACGTATTATTTACAACGAAACCGTCACTGCCATCGATCGCGGCCCCGTCAACGTCACCAAGATGGTCATCCTGGTCATCCATGACCAGCAGATCTACTGCATCAGGGTCCAAGCCAGGCAACCCAACTTCGACCTTTTCGTCGCCACCGGTCAGAAGGTCGTCGATTCCATCGAATGGCCGCCCGCGAAGTTGAATTAAACGCCGTTCGCCTATACAGAAGTACCCAACATGATCGACTGGATCCAATCAAACATCCCCCCCTGGGTGTACATCGCTTTCATCGTCCACTTCGCGATCCTCGGCACCGTCGCCTACCTGATCCTCCTCGAGCGCAAGGTCGCCTCCTGGACCCAGGACCGCATCGGCCCCAATCGCGTCGGGCCGTTCGGGCTCTTCCAGCCGCTGGCCGATGGCCTGAAATTCATCCTCAAGGAAGACTACCGCCCCGCCCACGTCGACAAGATCCTCTTCACCATCGCGCCGGCGATCATGATTATCGTGATCATCATCTCGATCGCCGTCCTCCCCTGGGGCGGCATCAAGCAGTCCACCCGCCAGGTCACCGTCGCCACGCAGACCGACCTCAAAGTCGCCGCCGCCACCGCGCTGCCGGTCGGCATGAACGTCATCGACGCCAAAGAAGTCGGTTCCATCCCGCCCGGCACCAATCTCAAAGGCGACGCCGTCCCGCGCATGAGCATCGTCGATGCCACCTACCGCTGGCCCTTTCAGATCACCAACCTCAACATCGGCGTGCTGTTCATCATCGGCGTCCTCTCCCTCGCCATCTACGGCGTCGTGCTCGGCGGCTGGGCGTCGAATAACAAATACGCCTTCCTCGGCGCGCTCCGTGCCACCGCGCAGATGATCTCCTACGAGATTCCGCTGGGCCTCTCCGTCCTCTCGATCGTCGTCCTCTACGGCAGCCTCGACCTCAACACCATCGTCGACCGACAAGCCCACTACTGGGCCGGCTTCATCCCCGCTTGGAACATCTTCACCCAGCCGATCTCCTTCTTCATGTTCCTGATCTGCATCCACGCCGAGGCCAACCGCGCCCCGTTCGATCTGGCCGAAGCCGAGCAGGAGCTCGTCGGCGGCTATCACACCGAATACTCCGCCATGCGCTTCGCCCTCTTCTTCCTCGCCGAATACGCCGGCATGATCACCACCAGCGTCGTCTGCGTCGCCCTCTTCTTCGGCGGCTGGCACTTCCCCGGGCTGGGCGGCGACGTCGATCCGACCAACCCCTCCGTCACCACCAGCATGTCGATCTGCATCGTCCGCTCGATCGTCATCTTCACCAAGACGATCGGCATCGTCTTCATCTTCATGTGGGTGCGCTGGAGCCTGCCGCGCTTCCGCTTTGACCAGCTCATGCAGCTCGCCTGGCGCGCCCTGATCCCGATCTCCCTGCTTACCCTGCTGATGACCGCGCTCGTCCTTAAGTTCGGCGGCGCGATGAGCGAAACCTACAGAAAAGAACTTCGCATCGACGGCGGCCTCGCCACCATCTTCTTCCTCTCCAACGTCATCCTCATCGCCCTGGTCATGATCGTCAGCAGAATGATCCCCGCCGCGCCCAACACCAACCACCGAATGCGCGTCATAGGCTCCCGCTACCATCCGGTTCCAGCCCCACTGACAACCACCAACTAACAACCAGCAACCACTCCCATGAAAGACTCCGACATCCTCATCCTCGAAGAGCCGCACCTTTCTCTAGGCGACCAGTTCTACCTCCCGCAGGTGCTCAAGGGCCTGGGCACGACGATGAAGCACATGCTCAAGGTGCTGGGCGGCACCGACCGCGTCATCCAATACCCCGAAGAACGCCGCGAAGACATGCCCGTCGAAGACGGCGGCATGCTCCTGCAAACCTACCGCGGCGTCCACCGCCTCAACAAGGACGAAGAAGGCCGCCCCAAGTGCGTCGCCTGTTTCATGTGCTCCACCGCCTGCCCCGCCCGGTGCATCCACATCGAAGCCGCCGAAAGCCCCTGGGACGACCGCGAAAAATACCCCCAGAAGTTCGACATCGACGAGCTCCGCTGCATCTACTGCGGCATGTGCGAAGAAGCCTGCCCCTGCGACGCGATCGAACTCACCCACGAGTACGACATCGTCGGCCTGACCCGGCAGGAAATGATCTTCGACAAGGCCAAGCTCCTCAAAATCTACGACGAGACGGTGAAAGACGAACCGATGTGACAAGCGGGGACCCACCTTGCAGTGGAAATGTACGGTATACTTCCGGCAGCCCGGCAACACGCCCAAACGGCAACCTCCGGGTTGCCGTAAGAAGTACACCGGCCTCGGCGCGACCCGAAAGAAGGCGATTGCCGCAGCAAACGCTAAAGTCCCGCGCGGCTGCCAGGGTGCCGGACTCGGGAGCTACGGCCATCCGAATTGCAGGCGGATCTCATGACCGCAGTGATGCAGAATAAGCTCTCCCAACTCCAGCGAATCGTGCGGCAATCGCGCGCGCAGCTTAAACGACTCGAGCAGGAACGCGCCGAACTGGAAAAGAAGCTCAAGCAGGTGGATGAAAGCATCGAAGCGATCGTCCAGTCCGATTCGTCGAAATTAATCCGAGCCGCCGAAAAGGGTGACCTGAAATTTGTTCGCGAACAACTCAAGGCCGGCGCGGATGCGAACGCGCGAAACGCCGATGGCGAACCTGTATTATTACTCGCCGTTTCTCTGCCAAACAATCTTGCGGTCGTCCGTGAACTGCTTAAAGCCGGCGCAACGGTGGACGAGACTGATGAAACTGGCAACACCGCGCTCATCGTCTGTGCCCATGACGACTACCTCGCCATTGTCAAGGAATTGGTCAAGCGCGGCGCTAACGTGAACGCGAGGAACCACGAAGGGGATACTCCTCTGACCAATGCCGCTTGCTGGGGCAGCGTCCAGGTTGTCAGGCACCTCCTTGCCCACGCCGCCGACCCAAGTCTGCCGGACGGACTTGACGTCCCCGCCGCCGAATTGGCGCGCCAGCACGGGCACACCGCCATCGTCCGCCTGCTCGAACGTGCTTCATCGCAGGCGTAATAACGCCAATTCGGTCCCGCTGGAACGCTCCATGTAGAATTTGACGCCAATTCGGCCGCCCTGCACCCGAACCTCATCTAATAAAGGAGACCCATGCGCCGCCGCGATTTTCTCACCGCCTCCGCAGCCGCCTTCGTCGCCGCACCCATCTTCGCCCGCGCCCAGCAGGGCAACCCACCTGCCGGCCGCCAGTACTTCGAGCTCCGCACCTACCACTTCGCCACCGCCGAAAAACAGTCCGCCTTCGAGAGCTTCCTCAAAGACGCCGCCATCCCCGCCTTCAACCGCGCCGGCGTCGAGCCCGTCGGCGCATTCAAACCCCTGGCCAAGGACAATGCCCAGCTCAAGCTCACCGCCGATCCCCTCGACCTCTACCTCCTCCTCCCGCACAACGCACTAGATTCCTTCCTCTCGCTCCCCGCCAAGCTCGCCGCCGACGCCGCTTACCAGGAGGCCGGCAAGCCCATCCTCACCGCCCCCAAGTCCGACCCTGCCTTCGCCCGCTACGACACCACTCTCCTCCTCGCCATGGAATCCGCGCCGCGCATCACCGCAACCGAAAAATCCGACACCCGCCTCTTCGAACTCCGCACCTACCAGAGTCCCAATGAAGAGCGCGCCGTCAACAAGCTCGCCATGTTCAACGCAGGCGAGATCCCCGTCTTCACCCGCGCCGGCATGACCGGCGTCTTCTTCGGCGGCGCGCTCGCCGGTGACAACCTCCCCAAGCTCACCTACATGGTCACCCACGACTCAGCCGACAACGTAAAATCCCACTGGTCCAATTTCGGCAAAGACCCCGACTGGAAAAAACTCTCCGGCAACCCCTCCTACAAAGACAACGTCTCCAAAATCATCAACATCTTCCTCCGCCCCATCGCCGGCTCGCAGATCTAGACGCCGCTTCCGGCGGCACGCGTGACAATGCCGACTTGACCACCAAATGAGCAACCACGATTGTCGAACATGAGAAAACGCGTTTAGCCGGCTCGCTTGCGAGCCGCGTCAAGGTGCGCACTGCTCAAATCGTGCGCCCTATTTAGTTGAGGCCAACCATGCCCCGCTCCCTCATCCTGCTCGCGCTCACGCTCCTCCTCCTCGGCCTCGCCACCCGCGCCGCCGACTCCTCCACCGGCGTCACCAAGACCATCCGCATCCCCGGCCACAACGACCTGATGCTCAACGTCCCCGACGGCTGGGACCTCGCCGTCCAGTACGAGGGTGGTGCCCCGCAGGTCTTCGTCCGCAAGCTCGGCTCCAAGGACACCGGCCTCTCGATCACCGTGCAAGCCTTCGCCAAAGGCGGCAAGATCACCCCGGACGAGCACGCCCGCGCTTCGGTCGAGAACCGCGCCAAGGCCCTCCTCCCCCAACTCAAGGAAACCACGCTCGAATACAAGGAAATCAAAGGCAAAGAAGCCACCGGCTACTACTGCCTCATCACCCACAAAAAACCCGCCAAGGGCCAAGGCCCCCACGCCACCCTAGCCGCCGTCGCCGTCGGCGACGACCTCCTCCTCACCTGCGAAGTCGCCCAGAAGTTCGAAACCGGCCCCTGGCAAAAACTCGCCCTGGACATCCTCCGCACCGCCACCCAAAAACCCGTCCCCGCCACCACCACCGCCCCCGCCGCGACCCGCCCGCGGCACCAGCGAAATAGCAGGCGCCAAAACAGGTGTCATAAGTCCAGTGGGTTCTCAATTTCGCAGCGGAGCGGCTTCGGCCCGTCGGATGACTTGAACGCGCCTACGGCCTAGCCAAAACATGGCCGCGGAGGCACCGAGGGCGACGACGCAGAACAGCCAGTCCGTCACGCGGATCCATATTTGAGTCCCATCGGCGCTCATTCGAAAGCCGGGTTGCAGGCTCATGCGGCCATTGTTTGCCCGCTGGTCGAGGTGCCATCCGCGCGTCGCCTCTCCCTGAGAAGACGCTCGCAACAGGTTAATGCCTCCCTCGTCCGAAGCTAGAGCAAGTTTTGTACGCTCGCCGTTCCAGACAATGGCATCGCCGGTCCGGACACTGCGCACCCACATAAAGCCGACGACGGCGCTGATGGCAAGCAATGTCCACGGTAGACAGGCGAACGCGCGGCGAATGAGGCGAGGCAACATATCGTGATCCTAGCAATGCGCACCAACAGCGAACAGCGAAAACCCGCGAGAGTCCTTATTCTTCTACGGCGAAGCCGCTTCACTCGGCCGTTTGACACAGGGAAGCGACTTCGCCCCTCGGGCCCCGAGCGACCCGACAAGCCGGTGGAACGGCGTGCGGCGTCACCAGCGCGGCGGTCATCAGAATTCACTCGCTTGGCGTCAATCGTAGAACGACGGCGGCATGAACTCGCTCTCGAACCCGTCGCTGTCGAAGAAGCCCGGCGCGGTGCACGCGATGACCCCTGGCAGGATGAGCTGAACTTTGAAACCGTATCCCGGCGAGTTCTCGATGATGAAGTTGCCACCTTGTTCTTCCTGCCCGCGACGGAACGTGATCCGGTGTGGGAATTCGAAGTCAGACCGCGGGGACTTGTACCATTGGCACCTCCTGACCAGGCACTTGATCGCGACGAGGTCGGTCCACGTCACGCCGAAGGCCTTGAGCGCGGCCATCTTACGCATCAGACGGCGGGCACTCTTCCGATCCGAGGCGAGGAAGAAGGCCGAGACGACGTCCATGCTCGACCGGTTGCTCTGCTGCATTTGTTCGACGGTTTCGGCCATTGGAGCCAGCCATATGATACGCAACTCGGGGTAGGCGGGCGATGAGTCGGTCCGACTGCCCAACCCGCAAGCCCCGGCGGGTCGGAAGGGTGAGCCGCCCCTTGGGCGAAGCGCGAGAGTCCTTATTCCGCCTGCCGTCCGTCCTGAGCTTGGCGAAGGGCGCAGCGGCTCCACTCCATCGCATGATCCAGGGGGGCGACATCGACCCTCGGGCCAAAGGGGGGGCCGAGCGACCCGACGGGGCCGGTCGAGCGGCTCGCGAATGCGTCCGCTTTATATTCGGATGGCCGCCGTTACAGATCCTCGGTACGCTTGAGGATGTGAGCCGCATCCGGCAGGTGTTGGAGGCTTGGTATCCCGCGCGGCCGGTCCGCGGGCCAGCCGCTAAATGGTAATCCGCTCCGGCTGAGTGATGCCCCGTGCAACCGTCCTAGTTCTGACTGATCACGAAGGCGAGTGGGAACTCGTCGAGGCGTGGCTTGAGCGGTGGCGCAGCAGGATGGCTGTTTGTCCGGGTGAGCCTTCCGGTTGTCTTTGCTGTGTTGCGTCTTGGGACGTCGATGCGCCGCAAGAAGCTCTGGATGAACTGCCCGCACGGCTGCTTGCTGGGAGCGATTGGGCGAGCGGCGGCGCGGCCGCACGAGAGGAATGAGAACGGGTCAGGAATGGCCCATGGTACGGGACGCAAGTTACGGGGACGCAACTAGTATCGGCTCCTCGTCTCGCGCGCCCGCCTTTTCCAGACCACGTCCGCCTGCACGTTCTCCCAATCAGCATTGCCAAGAATTCCCGCCACAAAATCAGAATTCGCTTGCCTTCAGCGGCGCATTGCGTTAGGATACTGTATGGTACGAGAAAGGGGGCCCAATGACCGCCGCTCGCGCTGTCCAATCTACCCATGCCCGCCGCCGCGCCCGCACCGCACCCACAACTCCCCCCAACTCCCGCTCAGCCCGCGCAAACGCGTATTTCCAAACAAACCCAACCAACCCCGTTCTCACCCCCAAAAACCGCATTCCACGCTCCGCCGTCTTCTCCACCCGGCAAACAAACCCATTCAACAAACCCAACTCGGCCCGTCCGCCAACGCGTCAGGGCACAAGTGCAATGCGACAGAATGCGACGAAATGCGACATCTGCGCAAAACGCAATTTCGCACCCGCCCATCTTAACACTCGCCGGTTCTGCCCCTCGCTGACGTTACTTCGCCGCCCCGCCGTAACCCTTCCACACGTACTCCAGCGCTTCGGGCAAAAGCTGTTGCTTCACCGCCCCGTCGCAATGCCCGGCGTTCCTGGCGAACACGAACTGGTAGTGATACCCCTTCGCCGCCAGGGCCTTGGCCATGTTCTCGTTCGCCAGCACCCAGTCGTGCATGTCATCGCGCATCAGGTTGGGGTTCAACAGGTCGCGGTCGCCGACCTGGAGGAAGATGCGCAGCGGCTTGGGCTCGCTATTGGGTATCAGCGTCTTGTGCAATTCCCACGCGCCGCCAGGCGTCTTCTCGTTCCACGGCCACTGCTGGTTGACGAACGTGCCCGACGTGGTCAGCACCCGGTGATACCACTCGGGGTGATACCAGGCCATGATCATCGCGCAGCTCCCGCCCGAGCTGCACCCCATTGTCGCCCGGCCTTCGGGGTCCTTCGTCAGCTTCACGCCGCACTCCTTCTCCACAAGCGGCAACACCTCGCTCTCGACGAACTCGGCGTACAGTCCCGACATCGTGTCATATTCGAGACCGCGCTGGCTCCCCTGCGCGTCGCCGCTGCCGTTGCTGATCGAGATCGCGACCATCGCCGGCACACGTTTCGCCGCGATCAGGCTGTCGAGCGCCGTGAAGAGCGATTTGTCAGGCCCGTCCGCGCCAACGATGAAGGGCGCCTCGGTCCCCGCCACGTATCCCTTGGGCACGTAAACCGCCACCTTGCGCGTGTACGGCGCGGCGTGGCTGGTCGGGACGTCGAGCTTGGCCGGGTTGTTCGGGTCCACCGTTCCGAACTTGTCACGCGCGATGCCGGGATAGATCTTGCTGTCCGTCGACTTCATCGTCAGGTTAAAGATCTGCCCCTGCGGCGTCCCATCAGGCGCGGTCATCTCCGGCGCACGCTTGTGCGTCGGTCCGATGATGAAGTTCCCATCGACATCCGCCGGCGGCACCGCCCCGTCTTCCAGCTCCTTCGCCTCGACATATCCGGTGGTTTTCGGGTCACGGGCGGGCTGCGCGGGCCGAGCCGCGCGCGCCGGCGTCGCCGGTGGCTTGGCTGGCGTGTCGGCCGCAAAGGTCGCGGCGCTGAGGGCCAACGTTGCGAGCCACAATCCGACGCATGACAGTTTGGTGTTCATCAATGTGCCGCCAGTTGAGTTTGAAATGGAGTTCGTGATCAAGTTGATCACCCTCATGGGAAGGGCATTGCACCGGAAAACTCTCGATCAAACAAGGCGAACAGGTCATGTTATGTTGGCGAGTCGCCGGGTGGTGTGTCTTCGCGTGCGTTTCGGCGGAAGTGTTTTATCCGTTCAATTCTGCGGCGAGCGATTGTGATGGAAGAAGACCCACCGTAAGCGGCGGGCTATGTGGCCGGCGTCTTGCGCGACGTTGCCGGTTCGGCAATGGAGGACGGTTAGCGCTTCGGCGGGGGCGGCAGGCGGTCGCGCCATTGGGCGGCTTCCTTGGGCTTGTTCCAGGCGGTGTAAAGGGCGACCAGATCCGCCGTGGTGTCGAGGCGCGGCTCGGCGCCGTCGCGGCCCTGATTTTGGAAGTGTCTCTGGGCGTTCAGGAGTTGCCGCTCGGCCTGGTCGTACTTTTTCTGAGAGACATAAAACAACCCCAGGGCGCGGGCGGCGCGGGCGGTGCCGGCGCTGGCCTTGCCGGCACCGTTGTTGGCCGAGGTCCAGTGTTGGAGCGCCCGCTTGTACGTCGCCTCGGTCTCTTCGGCGCGGTCCGGGCCCAGGGCAGCGGCGAGCGCCAGCAGGGCGTCGCCGAAGTCGTCAGCGTTGCCGTTCGCGCCGCCCGCAATCTCGACGGCCTCGCGAAACAGGGCGAGCGCGGCCTCGCGTTTTCCCGCTGCCAGCAACGCCGCCGCCAGGTCGCGCGTCGTGCGCGCGTAGAGCATGCTGGTGCGCCCGGTGTGCTCGCCGTGCAGGTTGCGCGCCTTGCGCAGCACCGTCTCAGCTTCCGCGAGATCGCCATGTCGCGCCAGGCAGTTTCCCAGTTGGACGTGCCGATCGATTCCGTGTTTGTCGCCCCACGCTCGGCTGGACACGTCCAGCGCGATCCGCCACGCCTCGATTTCGGCATCGCGTTCATCCAGGTCTCTCAGAGTTAATGCAACGTGATACGCGATGTGCGGCGCTTGCTGATCGGCGCTACCCTGTTGAGCGCGGGCGATCGCCAGCAGGTCGTTCAGCGCGCGGTTGTATTCCTCGCTGAAACCCGCTGCCCGCATCGCCTGCGCAAGGTTCACCCGTGCCTGGATCGTCGCTTGCGATTCCGCCCCCGCTTTGAAATGAGCCGCCAGAATCGCCCGGCGGATCTCGACCGCTTCAGTGGCCGCCGCCGGCGAGCCCACCGCCAGCAATTCGCGCGATAGGCCGTAGCCGGTGGTCAACGTCACCGAATTCTCCGGTCCCAGCGCCGCGGCGCGCAGCGCGTAGGCGCGGCGGTAAAACGCCGCCGCCGTCTCGTGACGCCGCTCGTTCGAAAAATACCATCCTACCCCGTCGCAGACGCCCGCCATTCCCTTGGCGTCAAGGGGTTGGCCAAGCTTGGCGCTCTCCAGCGCCCGCCGCGCGGCTGCCTCCGCCTCGTTGGCATTGGTTCCCGCGGTGATGGCGGCGCAGGCATCCCAGAGCGTTTTCGGCCAGCCGATGGGCTGGGTCGCGGCCGCCGGGACGGTTACCACCACGAGCTCGCTTGGCCGGGTGGTTCCGACGGGCACGTCAATCGGTTCAACGGTTAGCCACAGTTCGGGTCCCAACTGCCGGTGAAAGTATTCGATCCGCAATTCGGTTGATCCGCCGGGGAGATCCACCAAGCCGAAGACGGTCGGCCACTCGATGCGCGCATCGGGCGCCGGCCAATGATCGATCAGCAGCTTTCCCCCCACCCAAAGCCGCACCCCCGCGTTCACCTTCACCTCGAACTTGTAACGACCGCCGGGCAGCTTAATGGTCGATGTACCCGTCAGGCCGAACGGCTCGTTGCCCCCGAACGGCCCGCAGCTCCGAAAGACCTCGTAGTTCCTGACAAGCGTCTGCTCCTTAACCACTTCATCGGGTTGCCGGGCAACCCTGGCGGCAAAACGTTCCGGTGCGCTGTCCTTACCGCCCATTCCGAACAATTTCAGTTCCCACGGCGAGATCAGCAACCAGTGCGTCGTGGTCTGCTGAACCCCGCCTTTACGCGGGATCATGTACGTCAACTCGTAGATGCCGGGCGTGGGATCGCCCAGCGCCTGTAGCGCGGCTACATCACCAGCGGAAAACAGCGTTTTCTGCTTCGCGCCCGGTCCCACCCACCGCTCGATGCGATAGGTCAGCTTGCTCAGATCCACCTCGGTCGGGTCGAACGATTGCGGAGGCATCGCATATAACGCGTTAATGATCGTCGGGTGCGTGTTCGCGCGAATCGCCTGGCTCGTCCAAGCCGACCGATCGAAAATTCGCAGCCCCAGGTTCATGACCCCCAGGAGCCATTGATACATTCCGTTCTCTTTGCTGAAGCGCGCTCGACTGACAGCCATCCCTTCGGCGAACAGGCGCGCCGCGTCAGCATCGCGGTGTAGCTGGCACGCCAGCAAGCCGCCAGTAGTCGTCCATGTGATCAGCGTCGCGTCGTTCGTGGACCGAAAGCGGAGGGCGGGTTGAACGAATTCGTCCCAAAGCGCGAAGGCATCTTCGAGGCGGTCCATCCGCGCTTCGAGTTTGATCAGGTGATCAGCGGCAGAAATCGTCTCGTCGGCGTTATTTCCTAACTCGGTCCGCGCCCTGGCAAGCAGGCGCCGCCGCAATCCCAGCGCCTCCTCCAGCCGCCCCTGCTTCGCGATTGCGCCGCAGAGATTGCTCTCGGCAACGAAGCTTGAATTCAGTGTGACGCACTCGCGGTACAGACTCTCGGACTCCGCAAAGCGCCCGTCGGCAGAGACGATGTTCGCCAGGTCGTTCAGCACGGCGGAAAGGCGTGCTTTGCCTTCGGGGGTTGGGTCGGCGCGGCAATCGTTTACCAGGTCGCGGAGCAGACCCTCCGCCACGGATGGCGAGGACCGCTGCGCCCGCGCCAGCACGGCTAACCGTCGAATGGCATGCGTCACCTGGTGCGTGGGCCCAAAGACCCGCGTCGCCGCTTCCAGCATCGGACCTGACAACTCCTCCACCCGCTCGTCCTCACCGGCTGAATGCAACCACCAGAGCTCGGTCTGCGCAACGCGCAGATACGCCTTGGAGTCATGAGCGAACGTGCGTTCGGCGAGCTCGTGTGCTTTGCGTGACTGTTCCGCCGCCTGCGGTTTTTGCCCCAAGCCGCTGTAAGCGTGGGCGAGCGTCCGCCGGATGCCAATCTCCGTCTCGGGATCGTCCCGGAATTTCACGCCGCATTCGGCGGCGGCCTTGTCGAGGACATCGATGACCTTGACCTCCGCGCCTCCCTTTGACTTCTCAGGGTTGGCCTCGGACAGCATGACGGTGACGAAGTCGCTAATCGCTTTCGCTCGCCGGGCCTCTTTTTCCGCATCCACCTGGGCTTGTTTCGCCTCCTCGGATGCTTTGACGGCGACGTTCTTCTGCGCCGTCGCAATTCCTTCGGCAGATTCCGCGCGCCCCAACGCCACCTTCGCCTGGATAAACCCGATGCTGGTCCCCACCATTCCCAGGACCATCACCGTCAGCACCGCCGCCGTCGCGATCACCCCCATTCGGTGCTTGCGGACGAACTTGCCCAGGCGATAGCGCCGGCCAGGCGGCCGCGCCAGCACCGGCTCGTTCTCCATGTGACGCCGCAGGTCCAGCGCCAACGCATCGGCCGTCTCATAGCGCCGAGCCCGTTCCTTCTCGATCGCCTTGAGCGTGATCCAGTCCAGGTCGCCGCTTACTTCCTTCAGCAGCGACCGCGGGTCGGTCTTGTGCGACTTGGCGATCTCCGCGATCGAGCGCGTCTTCGGCAGCGCGGTCTCGACGCTCATCGTCGATGCGTCGTTCAACCGCGTGCTCGGCTTGGGCGGCTCCACCTCCCGGATAAACCGCGCGATGCCGTCGTGCCCGGCCTGCCGCAGCGTCGCAGCGTCGAATGGCAGCATTCCGGTCAGCAGCTCGTACAGGATTACGCCCAGCGCGTAGATGTCCGCCCGCGTGTCCACGTCCAGGCCGCTCGTCGCAGCCTGCTCGGGCGGCATGTATTCCGGGGTGCCCATCAGGCTGCCGATCTCCGTGTGCAGCGTCCGCTGGGTCAGCGGCGACTGGATCGCCTTGGCAATGCCGAAGTCGATCACCTTCGGCACCGCCTTGCCGTCCAGCAAGGTCACCAGGATGTTTGAAGGCTTGAGGTCGCGATGGATGATCCCTTTCTGATGGGCATGCTGCACGGCGTGACAGACTTGCACGAATAGTTCCAGCCGCTCCCGGGTCGTCAGCTTCTCCTGGTCGCAGAACTGGGTGATCGGCGTGCCCGGCACGTACTCCATCGCGATGTAAGGGCGTCCGTCAGGCGTCTCGCCGGCCTCGAACACGCGGGCGACGTTCGGGTGCGTCATCAGCGCCAGCGCCTGGCGTTCAACCTCGAACCGCGTCACCACGTCCTTGGTGTCCATCCCCGCGCGAATGACCTTGACGGCCACCATTCGCCGAACCCCCTCGCGCTGCTCTGCCTTGTAAACCACCCCCATCCCGCCACCCCCCAGCCGTTCTAGCACCCGAAACGGGCCAATGAACTCCAGTTCCCCCCGGCCGGCGCGCGGCGGGGGTGCGGTCTCGGTCGATTCCTGACCGGCGGGCGCCCCGGCTTGATCGCTCTCGTTTCCCATCTTTTGCCACGCGAAGGAGGAAAGCGGCAGTCTACCGGTTGCGTCGCAAACTGTCATTAATTTAGACGGATTGGTTGCGTGATCGGCGCCCGTCTCGCGATCAACCGGTATATGTAATGAAATGCCACCAAAATCGCGCGAGGAGGGATTGGGGCCGGCGTTCTGCTCACGCCACTCGAGGGCGCTGCCACACGGCGTGCCTGGCATCGATCAGACACTGCTGGCTGCTTGCGGCCGACTTTCCGCCGGAGGATTCGCCAGGGCCGCAACCGAATCAGCAAGTTTGGAATGCGGCTTCCGCTTCCGGTCCACGTACGCTTCGACGCTTTTCTCGCCGGATAAGAGAAACCTCAGGAAAGATTTGGATTGAAACCGACAAGTCTGTGCAATCCCCAGCATTCTTAAATATTGAGAAGCCACACGCTTGTAGAAACACCCAGAGATCTTTCGTTGGATTGCCAAATGACGAATTGCCCGCTCCGCCATGTTATTGTTCCAGGGGATGCCATCTTCGGCTAGAAAGCGGAACAGGTCATCCTTGTACCGGACGAATCGCTTTTGATATTTCTGAGTGACCTCGGATTGATACTCTCGTCCGACAATGTGGCCACGGTAGAACTGGTCGACCGTGCTGGTGAACTTCGCGAGATGCCGGAGTTTCGCTCCGTACCGGCCGAATGCGGTGAGCATCGGCACGAAAAGGTCTTTGCACGCCTGCACGAACGATTCCAGTTCGAGATTATACGGGTTGGACCACAGGTCGTCGTTCAGATCTCGAATCAGATGCACGAGACACTTCTGCTGGCGACATGGTACCGCGTCGTAACCAGCGTAAAAGTCAGATACTAACACGCCCTTGTAGTCCTTAAGGATCTGGCGAACAAGCAGCGTTTCGCGAGTGTCAGTAAGCTTGAAAATCACATCCCGTCCATCAGTAACTACCCATACGAATTGATGGTAGCCTTGGATGTTCAGTTCGGTTTCATCGACATGGAGAAAGGGACTTCCGAGCATGTGGTCAAGCAGAAGTTTTTCGGTCGCCTCGTAGTATTTTGAGAGATAGCCAATGAACGCGACGATGGTCCCGTCTGAAAGTCCCCACCGCAAAAAGGTCGTAAAGCGTTTGGTTGATTACGCGGTAAGGAAGACGAAGAGAGATACGCAGGTAAAGCGCCCACGCCTGAAAGCGGTGGCCGAACACGCGCCCCTCAAAGCGCCTTATCGCGGGTGGCGAGTAAATGACCTTGCAACGACGGCAACGGGCCTTGGCCCCCACGTACTTTGTCACGGTCTTCCTGCAGCCGCCTTTCGTAAATACCAAGTCGATGACGCTGTGTTCGGCGACTTCATTTAAGACTTCGAGTGCCTCCGCGTTGTGGCGAGGGCAGCGTTGCTTGGCCCGGACGCGAATCACCATCCCCGCTTTGGCCGATGTAAGGCGAACGTAAGCTTTGTGCCCCTTCAGCGCACCACGTTTCGCGGGCCCATGGTTGCTCGGCTGCCGCACGATGATTCGCCGTCGGCTGTATTCCTCGTGCGCCGACTGCAGGATCGCTTCAAAGGCAGTGTGAAGTTGACATCCGATGCCGGAAGCGTCCGGGTTTGACGGTTCGGTTAAGTCGAGGTTTGCATTCCCTCCTGCTTTCTCAGCGAGATGCCGTAATTTTCCTAGAAGAAGGTGCAAGGCGCTGCAGTCATCCTCATTATAACGGAGGAGCATCTGCTTGTAAGCGTCGTCGTGCGACCGCTCCCAATGAAACCGCCATGCGAGGCTCGATATGCCGTTAGCATCGGGCTGCGTCCAGCGGGCGCCAGCGTATGAAGCCAGCGATTTCAGGCTATTCGAACGCACCGGAAAATACACCCTACCAAACACGAGCGTGGTGACGTTGAACAGACGAGCGGTGATTTGATTGACGTTTATCTCGTATCGATGTGACAAGACTTTCAGCGCCCTCGCATCGTAGCTCCCGTAATGGTAGATCGGACCCTCTGGGAACTCGGCGATCTTGTCACACAGACGTCTGAGCGCAGACTGTTCATTCGAAGGATCGTCTGCCCAAAAGCTGAAATACTCGGTACGCGCGTCGCCTGCTACGAAGAGACCAAAAAGGTAATAGAAGCACTGGTCTGGGTCTCCCTCAATGTCCAAGAAGAGTTCGACGGGATGCCGAGGAATAGGCGTTACGTCCTGCAAATAGACCTTACCGGTACGAATTGCGAGCGCCTGTAATTCGAACTTGAAAGCTGGAGGTATCGGACGGCTGTATTTACGCCGGCGTCGGGGCTTGAATTGGTAAGACAATTGCTGGACGGTCAAGATCCCCTTCTTATGGTAGCGAGCTCGTATTTTGGGTCTCATCCGGTCTAGCAGGCTGAGGTCGTCCAATTGTTCCGCCTTCTCTCTACAGGCCTGACGGAATGAGCAGGTCGCGCAGTGCTTGTTCAGCACAACCGCCGGCTCATCGGTGGTTGGCTTTGCTAACCAGGACAGAAGCCGATTTACGGTACTTTCGACGACCGGATATAGTTCTGAGAGCGATATTGTCCGATATCGAGGGCCCTGTGTTATCAGCGCTCCGGCCTTCGGGCGAACGCCTCCCATGTGCCCGATGACATAGCCCGCGAAGGCAAGGCGAAGTGTGGCTTCCTCAGAGATGCGGGACAAGCCGCTTGAGATTAGTGGCTGGTAAGCATCTTGACCGCCGGACCCGCCCGAACTGCGTACAAATCCGTCGCAATCGGCTTGCAACGGCCCACAGAGCAGTGGAAGTCCGATCGCCGGGTGGCAGCCGACATCTGCTGGTATTCCCGTCAAGATTGCATTGCTGTTTTTGAGTTGGTTCTCCTCCGCGCGCCGGTGCATGATCTGGACGTACTCGTGCGGCAAGCCACCCGACTCACCATGGAGCAACAAGAATGCCTGTCGGTGGCACTCTGAATAAGCTGCCACGATTTTGGATGTGATGACTCCCGCCACGGGATTATCCGACTTCCCACCTATTCCAAACATGGCCTACTTTGATACCGCAATAATATCAAAACGGCCGCTAGACGGACCCACTATTACAGCTGATTTTTGATTCATTTTACAGCTGCCCGCCCCCGCCTCCCCGTCCGCCACACCCCAACCTTGAACAGCGCGTCTTATCCTCCGCGCTGTCTCGCGATGGACGCCCCCTTCCGCTATGATCGGTGGCAAACCCATGTCCAGGAAAAACCCAATCCCGCCCAAAAACTTCGAGGAAGCCGTCGCCGAGCTGGAGCAGATTCTCCAGCACATCGAGACCGGCGAGCTTGGCCTGGAGCAGACGCTGGTCGAGTATGAGCGAGGCAACTTCCTGATCCAGCATTGCCGCGAGGTGCTCAATTCGGCTGAAAAGCAGATCGAATTGATCTCCAAAGGACCGGACGGCGCGTGGGCTGCCAAGCCGTTCGAACCCGCAGCGGAGGGGCAGGAATGAGCCGCACATCCACCGACGTTTTGACCCAACTCGCGCGGCATGGCAAGGCCGTGGAAGATTACATGCGCGATGCCCTCAAGCGCCAGGTGGACGCGCCTCGGCTGCTGGTCGAATCAATGGATTACAGCCTCATGGCCGGCGGCAAACGTCTGCGGCCGACACTGGTGCTTGAGAGCGGGATCGCGTGTGGCGGGGCGGTC
>JAQGHM010000035.1 GCA_028291615.1 Phycisphaerales bacterium
CCGACGATCACGTCCATACTCTCGATAGCCATCGTTCGTCTCCTCGGGTCAAGGGTCTTTCAACAACCTCGTTGATCCGAGCGAACGGTGGCTTTGTCAATTTACAGATGAGATGTTACGGTCCCCGGTCGATCCACCCAAAACTGCAAAGCCCCAATCCCCTGCAAGTCGCACCCGGTCCCCCGTCGGTCCCCCATCGTTTGTCACACTCGCGACACGATTTCGGACAGATCGTCACTGCCAAAACGTGCCGACAACCTCATCGAAACCTCATCCCGATCTTATCGGACCGCCCCCATTTTCCAGCATTGGCACCCTCTTTGTTCTTCAATCCGCGACGTCCGCAACGCACCGTTCATCAAGATCAGGAGGCAGTCATGCAATCGAAAAAGAAAGAGTCGAACCGAACCCCCGCCGCCGTCTACCGCTCGATCAATACCCAATCCTCCAATGACCCAGCCAGCGTCCCGCCGCCGCCTCCCGGTCACATCGGCCAAGCCGCCGTCAACGCCGCCGCACTGCACCAACTCAACCGCTACGCGAAAGACATCGAAGAATTCATCGAGACATCCAGGATGGACGCGCTCCTCAATCAGCTCCAAGCCACCATTGACCTCGACGAGGTGCACCGCCGCGGTTAAATCCCGTCGCCATGCTCATGGCTTCGAGAAGGCCCCGGTCATTTGCATCGGGGTCTTCTCCTTTTCCCCGCAAAACACAAAAGCCCCGGGACAATCGTCCCGGGGCTTCGTTTCTTGCACTATTAAGCCAACCGATCGACCATCACTTGATAAACAGCATTTCGCGATAAGTCGGCAGCGGCCAGAGATCATCGGCGACCACGGCTTCCAGCTTATCCGCCGCGATACGCAGCGTGTTGAGCGCCGGGAAGACGTGTTCGCGCATGTGCTTGGCATGGTTGTAAGGATCGCCATCGCCGTGATGGCCCGACGCCTTTTCCAGTGCCGCGAGGCCCTTGGTCAGTTCGCCGATGCCCGTGACCACCGTCCCCAGCGTGTCCACGCCCGGGGGGTTCGCCACGCCCGCCGCCCGCGCCGACGACACCGAGTCTGCAACTTCCTTCTGGTATCGCAGCGCCGCGGGCAGGATCTGGCCCTTGGCGATCATGATCGCCGTGTTGGCTTCGATGTTCAGCGTCTTCACGTACGCCTCGGCCAGAATGTTGAACCGGCTCTGCAGTTCCTTCTCGCTGTACACCTTGTACTTGGCGAACAGTTCCAGCGTGTCCTTGCGGGTGATGACCGGCAGCACGTCCACCGTGTTCTTGTGATTCGGGAGACCGCGCTTGGCCGCCTCCGAATGCCATTCCTCGGCGTAACCGTTGCCGTTGAACAGCACCCGCTTGCTTTCCTTCACGATCGGCGGCAGCAGTTCCTGGATCGCGGCGGTCAGGCTCTTGCCCGCCTTGATATCGGCTTCCAGCTTGGTCGCCATCACGTCCATCGACTCGGCGACGATCGTGTTCAGCACCGTGTTGGCGCCGCTGATGTTCGCGCTCGAGCCCACCGCCCGGAACTCGAACTTATTTCCGGTAAACGCGAACGGGCTCGTGCGATTGCGGTCGCCCGCTTCCTTCGGCAATGGCGGCAGCACCGACACGCCGGTGATGAACTGGCCGCCCTGCTTGCTGCTCTTCGCGCCGCCCTTTTCGATCTGCTCGAAGATGTCCTGCAACTGATCGCCCAGGAAGATCGAGATGATCGCAGGCGGCGCTTCGTTCGCGCCCAGGCGATGATCGTTGTGAGCCGACGCGATCGACAGGCGCAAAATCTCGGCGTACTTGTTCACCGCGCGGATGACCGCCGTGCAGAACACCAGGAACTGCGCGTTCTCGTGCGGGTCGTCGCCCGGGTTCAGCAGGTTCTCACCCACGTCGGTCGCCATCGACCAGTTGTTGTGCTTGCCGCTGCCGTTGATTCCGGCGAACGGCTTTTCGTGAAGCAGGCAGACCAGGCCGTACTTGTCGGCGGTCTTTCGCAGCACTTCCATGATCAGGTTCTGGTGATCCACCGCCAGGTTCGACAATTCGAATAGCGGCGCGATTTCGTACTGGCTCGGCGCCACTTCGTTATGGCGCGTCTTCACCGGCACGCCGAACTTGAACAGCTCGAGCTCCGCATCCGCCATGCAAGCCAGCACGCGCTCCGGGATCGCCCCGAAATATTGATCTTCCAGTTCCTGTCCCTTGGGCGGCATCGCGCCGAAGAGCGTCCGCCCCGTCGTGATCAGATCAGGGCGCAGGTAATAAAACGCCTTGTCGATCAGGAAGTATTCCTGTTCTGCTCCCACCGTCGTGAATACCTTCACGGCGTCCTTGTTCCCGAACAGCTTCAGGATGCGCATCGCCTGCGCGGACAACGCCTCCATCGAACGCAGCAGCGGCGTCTTCTTATCCAGCGCCTCGCCCGTCCACGACAGGAACGCGGTCGGGATGACCAGCGTAGACCCGTTCGGGTTCTCCATCACATATGCGGGGCTCGTCGGATCCCAAGCCGTGTAACCGCGCGCTTCGAACGTCGCGCGAAGTCCACCCGACGGGAACGACGATGCGTCCGGCTCGCCTTTGATCAATTCGCGACCGCTAAACTCAGCGATCGCCCCGCCCACGCCGTCTGGCGACAGGAAGCTGTCATGCTTCTCCGCCGTGATGCCGGTCATCGGCTGGAACAGGTGCGTGTAGTGCGTCGCGCCCTTCTCCAGCGCCCAGTCCTTCATCGCCGACGCCACCGCGTCCGCGTGCGACGGGTCGAGCGGCGCCCCCTGCTTGATCGTCTTCTGCAGCGCCTTGAAGACCGGCTTGGGCAACCGCTGCCGCTGGATCTCCTCATTGAAAACGTTGATGCCAAAGAGGTCTTTGACATGCGTTTTCTTGAAATCAACGCGATTAAGCTGATGTTTTGCATTGGCGATCGAATTGATCGCATCCTGGCGAACGTTCGCACCCATCGGGGTCGCTCCTCTGTGTAAAAATGATTCAGTGATGAACGGGAACTCCACGGGTCAGGTGGAGCTTTAGCGCGGGCGCGATAGTTTCGTCAAACCTCCGCCCACGTCAAGTCAACGTCCAAAATCTCCGCCGCACACGGGAATCCCCTAAAGCAAATGCCGTGCAACCATGAAAACGTGCTGGCAATGCAGTTTCTGCCGCGCGCATTTTAAGCAGCCACTGCCATCGCCACAAAAATTGCCCATTCGCTAGGCGGACTCCTCTCCGACCGTTAAAATCTTTTCCAGCGAAATCATCCCCGCCACCGGCCAATCGTTCCACGTTCGCACCTTGGCGACGCCCGGTACTGGATTTGATACGCTGACAAACGAACACCCGCATCACACCTGCTGTGAGAGAGAGGCCCCACCCATGACTCCCCAAGACGTACTCACGCTCTGCCAGGAAAAATCCGTCCAGTTCATCGACCTGCGCTTCATGGATTTCCCGGGCCTCTGGCAGCACACGACCCTTCCCATCTCCGAGCTCACCCTCGAATCCTTCGACCACGGCTTCGGCTTCGACGGCTCCTCCATCCGCGGCTGGCAGGCCATCAACGAGTCGGACATGCTCCTCGTCCCCGTCGCCCGCACCGCCAAGATCGACCCCTTCCTCCAGCACACCACCCTCTCCATCATTTGCGACGTCCGCGACCCGATCACCAAGAAGGAGTATTCCCGCGACCCCCGCTCCATCGCCCGTAAGGCCGAGGCCTACCTCAAAAAATCCGGTATCGCCGACACCGCCTATTTCGGCCCCGAGCTCGAATTCTTCATCTTCGATCACGCCTTCTACGACCAGGGGATCAACTTCGGAAAATATTACGTCGGCTCGCGCGAAGGGATCTGGGGCCGCGGCGACGAAGACCCGCTTAACCTCGGCTACAAGATCCGCCTCAAGGAAGGCTACTTCCCCACCCCGCCGATGGACACCATGCAGAACATCCGTTCTGAAATGGTCGCCGAACTGATCAACCTCGGCATCCCCGTCGAAGCCCACCACCACGAGGTCGCCACCGGCGGCCAGTGCGAAATCGACATGCGCTTCCAGGACATGATCACCATGGCCGACAGCGTCATGATGTACAAATACGTCTGTAAAAACGTAGCCGCGAGACACGGCAAGGTCGTCACCTTCATGCCCAAGCCGCTGTTCCAGGACAACGGCAGCGGGATGCACGTCCACTTCTCCCTCTGGAACGGCGACAAGCCGCTCTTCGCCGGAAACAAATACGCGGGCCTAAGCGAGATGGGCCTCCACGCCATCGGCGGCATCCTCAAACACGCCCGCGCCCTCTGCGCCATCACCAATCCCACCACCAACAGCTACAAACGCCTTGTCCCCGGCTACGAAGCCCCGGTCAATTTGGTGTACAGCAGCCGCAACCGCTCCGCTGCCATACGCATCCCCATGTACAGCGAAAACCCCAAGACCAAGCGCATAGAATTTCGCTGCCCCGACAGCAGTTGCAATCCGTATCTAGCCTTCAGCGCCATCATGATGGCCGCCATCGACGGCATCCAAAACAAGATCGACCCCGGCGACCCGCTGGACAAAGACATCTACAAACTAAGCCTGGACGAATACGCCAAAATCCGCAGCGCCCCGGGCGCCCTGGACGAAGCCTGCGACGAACTGGAAAACGACCACGAATTCCTCCTGAAGGGGGACGTCTTCACCGCGGATGTCATCCACTACTGGATCAAGTACAAGCGCGAGAACGAGGTGGATGCGATCCGCACGCGGCCGCATCCCTACGAGTTCTGCATGTACTTTGATATCTGAGCGACCTCGAATTTCCTCCCCGTGAATTGATGCCCCGCCTCATCATGTTCGACATCGACGGCACCCTCACCGAGACGAACGACGTCGACACACGGTGCTACGTCCAGGCGATGTCTGAGCATCTTGGTGTGGCCATCGACAGCGAGTGGTCGCGATACCGACACGTAACCGACTCCGGAATCGCGGCCGAACTCTTGGAACGACACGGACGCCCGCCCGGTGAGTTGGATCAGGTTCGTGCGCGATTCGTCGCGTTGATCACCGACGCGCTGCGCGCCACGCCCGACGCCTGCACACAGATCCCGGGCGCGGCCGATTTTCTGCGATCCCTGCGACGGATGCCGGACATCGTCATCGGGTTGGCAACGGGAGCCTGGAGCGAGTCCGCACGGGCGAAGTTGCATCACGCGAGGCTCGACGTCGAGGATCTTGCATTCGCCTCCGCGGACGACGCCGAATCACGCATCGACATCATGACCGCTTGTCGAGATCGCGCCGCAAGCAGCGGGATGCCGATCTCCGAAACCATCTACGTCGGCGACGGAATCTGGGACGCACAGGCGTCTCACGCACTGGGCTGGCGATTCATCGGGATTGCCCAGGGTATCCGCGCCGAGCAGTTGCGGCAGGCCGGTGCGAGCAAGGTGTTCGCGGATTTCCGTAACCCACAAACAGTTTTGTCGGGACTTGGTGTTCGCTAGGCGCTATCAGTTGAATTGGCGATCTTTTTGGCACTCCCGCGCGGTTGACTATCAGGTGTCGCACGAGAATTCAGCCGAATTGGTGGCTTAACCATCGTTGATTGGGAAGTGTGATCTTTCCGTCATAGTTGGGGACACCCGGTCGCGCGCGATGAGCGAGCGCGGCGACTTGAGGATGATGCAAAAGACAGTTGCCTTTTCCCTCAATCCGCTACACCCTTACCGCATGCGATTCGCCCACCTCGCCGCCATCGCTTGCTTCCTCCTTCCCCTCGCCACCCTCGCCCAACCCGCCGCGCCGCCGCCCAGGCCCAACATCCTCATCATCCTCGCCGACGACATGGGTTTTTCCGACGCTGGGTGTTACGGCGGCGAGATCGCCACACCCAACATCGACCGCCTTGCCGCGGGCGGCCTCCGCTTCACTCAGTTTCACAACACCGCCCGCTGCTGGCCTTCCCGCGCCGCGCTCCTCACCGGCTACTATGCCCAGCAGGTTCGCCGCGACACCCTGCCTGGCGTCGTCAGCGGCACCAAAGGCGTCCGCCCCGCCTGGGCGCGCCTGCTCCCCGAGATGCTCAAGCCGCTTGGCTATCGCTCCTACCACTCCGGCAAATGGCACATCGACGGCCCGCGCCTCAAGGCCGGCTTCGACCGCTCCTACAGCCTCGAAGACCACGACCGCTACTTCGCCCCGCGCCTTCAGTTCGAAGACGACCGCAAGCTCCCCGCCATCGAACCCGGCACCGATTTTTACACCACCACCGCCATCGCCGACCACGCGATCAAGTATCTCCAGGAACACGCCCGCGACCATGCGGAGCAGCCGTTCTTCCAATACCTCGCCTTCACCTCTCCCCACTTCCCCCTGCAGGCCCCTGCCGCCGACATCGCGCGCCAGCACGGCAAGTACGACGCCGGCTGGGACATCATCCGCAAGCAGCGGTGGCAGCGCCAGCGCGACCTCGGCCTCCTCGACGTCGAGCTTCCGCTGCGCGACGCGAAAACTATTCCACCATGGAACCTCGCCGAAGCCGAGTTGCAAAAGCGCATCGGCCCCGGCGAAGTCGGCTACGCCGTCGCGTGGGACGACCTCACCCCCGAGCAGAAACAGTTCCAAGCCGCGAAGATGGAAGTCCACGCCGCCATGGTCGATCGCATGGATCAGGAGATCGGCCGAGTCCTCGCGCAGGTCGATGCAATGGGCGCGACGTCGAACACGATCGTCCTGTTCATGTCCGACAACGGCGCGACGGCGGAGCAAATCATCCGAGGCGACGGCCACGACCCCGCCGCCGCGCCAGGCTCAGCGAAAACCTTCCTCGGCATCGGCCCTGGTTGGTCCACCGCCTGCAACACGCCGCTGCGGCTTCACAAATCGTGGGTCCACGAAGGGGGCATCTCCACGCCGCTCATCATCCGCTGGCCCAAAGGCATCCAAGCAAGAGGCGAGCTCCGAAAAAACCCAAGCCACCTCATCGACATCGTCCCCACGCTCCTCGAACTCGCCGGCGGCCTCACCTACGACGGCTGGCAAGGCGCCGCAGCCCGTCCGCCCGCGCCGGGTAAAAGCCTCGTGCCGGTGTTCACAAAGGACAATTCCGTGGCGCACGATTACTTCTGGTGGTTCCACGAAGGAAATCGCGCTATCCGCGTGGCCGATTGGAAACTGGTCTCAGCCGGAAAAAATGGTTCTTGGGAACTTTACGACCTCAGCACCGACCGCTCCGAGATGCACGACCTCGCGTCGTCACAACCCGAAAAGGTCAACGAGCTTTCGAAAGCGTGGCGAGAGCATTTCGAAGAGTTCCGAGCAACGGCGCTGAAAGACATGCCGGCGGAGGTCAAAGTAAAAAAAGGAGGGGCGAACGAGGAATGAGCGAGCGCAGCGGGTCACATTCATCGAACGCGACGTTTCGCAAGCGATTTCAGCTTGGCTAGTTCACCGTTGATCAGTGCGAGTTTTTTCGCATGCGTCCAGCGCTTGATCTGGCGTTCACGTGCCACCGCCAACTGCTCGCTAGTCTGAGCTTCCTGATAAACAAGCCGGACAGGTCTTCGGCAAGCAGTCCAAGCCGCGCCTCGCCCTTCATTATGGGTTAGCACGCGCCCAATGACATCGGCTGTGTGGCCGACGTAAAGTGACTGGTCCGCGCACCGTAGGGTGGATACGAAGAAGGAGTCTGCTGACCCGAGTGCCATGAGGAAAGCCCTTCGATGCGCTTCGCTTACTCAGGGCATTCGACTCGCTGCTTCTTCTCCCTAACCATCCGCCCCGGTAGAGCAATTTTGACTTAGGAACGGCCTGCCATGAGCGAGCGCAGCGAGTCGAATGGAGCTACAGGGATTCGAACCCTGAATTCCACCATGCCATGGTGGCGTGATCCCATTTCACTATAGCCCCGTTTGCCGTTTAAACGGCTTTTGGGACAGGGGGAAGAGTGTACGCGCTGCTTGGGATGTGTCAAGAATAGGACTGGAGCGTTGGAAATGACGGGGGGACAGGGTCGCTAAAGCGACCCAGCCAACAATCAACCGCTATACGGAGCAACGCCATCGGGCGTGACCAGCAGCAATTGCTCCGTCACCTGGTGCGGCATCTTCGTGTAATCCTCGGCGATCTGCGGCGCGAGGCGATCGACCGTTTCCTTGTCGTAGCGGAAGCAGAGCAGGATGTCGCGGTGCGGAATCGCCGCGACGAACGGGCTGCCCAGATGTTCGCTCAATCGATCGTGCAACGTTGGCAGCAGGATGCGGGCGGCGTCGTAGCCGTCGCGCTGCGAGAGGATGATGAGCGTGATGTTGCCCGCGTCGTCCTGGGCGACGTTCGCGTGCATTTCTTCGCTGCGGGTAACGAGGTTGTCAATCGCTTGCTCGTGCAGGTCGTCCAGCGAGATTTCCCAGCCGTCGAACAGCTTCTTGGCGATGTACGAAATCGTCCGGTCGGAGTCGATCGCATACGCGACGCGCAGGCCTTCGATCAGCGGCTGCGAGACGACCGTATCGTAAGCCTCATCGCAAAACTGCGCGGGCAGGATCATCGGCATGATCCGTTCCTTCAGACCTTCAAAGGGCCCGTCCTCATCAGGATGCCCTTCGGATGCGCGGAGGAGTTCGACGGCCCATCGCTCGACATGATGGGTGACGTCCTTGGGGTCGAGCGCGGTCATTCGGTAAAGGTTTTCGAGGCTGGCAAGATGACCCTGGCCGCGGTCCTTTTTTGGCTTGATGCGGACGGCAAAATCCTCGTCCGCGGGCACGATGGTGAGCAGCGGGAAGCGCTTGTGGACGATCTCGATGACTTGCGCAACGAACTCGTCGCGCGTGGGGGTCGGCATGTAGGAACTATAGCAATGGCGCAGGTGAAAGGCGAATGGGCAATGTGCCCGTTGAGACGCAACCAACGCAGCCGTATTGCGTTGCGACGGACCTGCTCTTACAACACGCACCCCCCAAGCGAAAGGAGTCCGAATGGCGGAGGCAATGCGGGTCGGAATTATCGGCGGTGGCTGGCCTGGCAAGGCGCACGCGCGCGGCTATCAGGCGTCGGGGGGATTCAAATTGATGGCGGTCGCGGACCTCATCCCGTCGCGGCGGCGCGAAATGATCGACGAGTTCAAGATCCCGCGCGAGTACGCCACCTGGGAAGAACTGGTGGCCGACAAGGAACTCGACGCGGTCAGCGTCTGCCTGCCGACGCACCTGCACGCCGCGGCGACGATCGCAGCGCTGCGCGCCGGCAAGCATGTGGTCTGCGAGCGCCCGCCGACGCTCAGCGGCGCGGAGGCTAAGCGAATCGAGACAGCTGCGACGAAGGCGAAGAAGATCGTCCTTTACGGAATGCAGCGGCGCTTCGGAGGCGCGGAAATGGCGACGAAGCAGGCGATCATCAAGGGGTACGCCGGCAAGGTCTATCACGCGCGCACCGTCTGGACGCGCACCCGCGCCGTGCCGATCGGCACCGGTTGGTTTACTGATCGCGAGAAGGCAGGCGGCGGGGCGCTGATGGACCTGGGGTCGGTCATGCTCGACCTCGGTTGGCATCTGCTGGGCGAGCCTAAGCCCGTGAGCGTTTATGCCGTGACGCAGAAGCGATTGCCCGGGCTGGTTCGCGATGGCGTGAAGTTCGACGTCGAGGAAGCCGCGATGGCGCTGGTGCGATTTGACGGCGGGCTGACACTGGAGATGACCGTGAGCTGGGCGCTGAACCAATCGCCGGCGCAGAACGGCGTCGTCTGCCGGGTGCACGGCGACGAGGGGGCGGTGGAGGTTTATACGTCGCGCGGCGCGGTGATGCATCGCGGGTTTGGGCAAAAGGGCGAGTCGAAGGAGACGCCGCTGAAACTGCCGCGAATGTCCGGCCACGCGGCCATGATGCGGCACTTCCGCGAGTGCGTGCTGGGTAAGGCGGCCCCGACGCTGGGAGCGGCGCAGGGCGTCACGTTGATGCGGATGCTCGAAGCGATGTATCGCAGCGCTGAGAGTGGGAAGAGCGTAACGATGTGAATGGGGGAGAGAATTCGAGGGAAAGCGGTTAAAGTGAAGGACCCGGCCGCACGAAACCTGACATGAATTCGCACACGAAATACCTCACGTTTAACACGCACAAGAAGCGCGAGTACCTCAACATCACGGCCGAGGTTGAGATGGCCGTTCGCGAGGCAAAGATCCGCGAGGGGATGGTGCTGGTCTCGGCCATGCACATCACGGCGGGCGTGTTCGTCAACGACAACGAATCCGGGTTCCTGAAGGATCTCGACGATTTCCTCGAGCGCCTGGCGCCCGAGGATGCGTTCTATCGCCATCACCAGACTGGTGAGAGCAATGGCGACGCGCACCTGAAGAACATCGTGGTCCACCATCAGGTGATCCTGCCGGTGACCAAAGGAGTCTTGGACTTAGGGCCGTGGCAGCAGGTGTTCTATGCTGAATTCGATGGGCAGCGAGCCAAGCGGCTGATCATTAAGGTGATGGGAGAATGAGCGGTAGGGTTGTCGAACCGCAATCATCGGAAGGCGTATTACTTAAGCGGCCAAACGGGCAGGAGGAATTTTTCAGTAACACCCGTTGACAAGGCCGCTGATCGCGATACTATTCGCGACCCAACACGGGGAACGCAGTCCTGCAACGGGGGCTGAGGAACAGGACTGATTTACGATTGCATCTGCGGTAAGCGGTTGCAGGCGTTTCTTTCAGGGAACGCGGTGGTTCGCCACCGTCAGTATTTGGAAGTGTTCTTTGACAAGTGAATAGTCGGAAATTCATCGCGAGGACGTGAGTTCGATGGTCGGCTGCTTCGGCAGGCGATCGATCGGGCAAAACCGGATGTCGTCAAACAACATCCGGCGTCAGTATCTCAAAACGTCTTCGCGGTGCACGCAAGAAAGTGATCCCTTTCAACGGAGGCTTGCCTTCGTTGGAAAGTCATTTATTTGAGTAAGAAATCGTCCCGGGTTCGCGCCCGGGACGGCCAGAAA
>JAQGHM010000047.1 GCA_028291615.1 Phycisphaerales bacterium
TTCATGATCTGGGCGAACGCGCCGCTGAGTGACGCTTCGACGGTTGGGACCTGTCCTTCATACACTTCGCCAGCGGGCGTCTTGCCGCCGTCGAGGCTGATCCAGTCGTTGGGGCCGTAGGTCTTGCCGTTGACCTTGAGGGTCTTGTTGTGGGCGTCGATCTCGACCATTCCCGCGCCGGCGACGCAGGGGGTGCCCATGCCGCGGGCGACGACCGCCGCGTGGCTGGTCATGCCGCCGGTGCTGGTCAGGATCCCCTCGGAGACATGCATACCGCCGATGTCCGCCGGCTCGGTCTCGCGGCGGACCAGGATGATCTTCTCACCCGCAGCCGCGCGCAACTCGGCCTCTTCCGCGGTAAACGCGAGCTTACCGACGGCCGCGCCCGGCGAGGCGGGCAGGCCCGTCGCGATCACGTTTTTGTCAGCCTTCGGATCGAACGTCGGATGCAGAAGCTGGTCGAGGCTGGCCGGGTCCACGCGGAGAATGCCGGTCTCCTTGTCGATCAGCTTCTCCTTGACCATCTCAACGGCGATCCGCACGGCGGCCTGCGCGGTGCGCTTGCCGTAGCGGGTCT
Organism: Phycisphaerales bacterium; assembly: GCA_028291615.1. GTDB lineage: Bacteria > Planctomycetota > Phycisphaerae > Tepidisphaerales > Tepidisphaeraceae > RYN-433. Next base: position 578 of record JAQGHM010000047.1, read on the forward strand.
GCAGCATGTACAGCTTCCCCTTCTCGATCGTGAACTCGAAATCCTGCACGTCCTTGTACCGCGCCTCAAGGAGCTTCTTGACGTTCAGCAACTCCTTCCACGACTTCGTGCTCCACTTGCCCATCTCAGTATTGCAGTCGAGCGGGGTACGAATGCCCGCCACAACGTCCTCGCCCTGAGCATTGACCAGGAACTCGCCGTAAAACTTATTCTCGCCGGTCGACGGATCGCGGGTAAACGCCACGCCCGTCGCGCAGTCATTTCCCATATTGCCAAAGACCATCGCCTGGACGTTAACGGCCGTTCCCCGCACGCCGCGGATCTCGTTGATCTCGCGATAGCGAATCGCCCGTTCCCCCATCCAACTCTTAAAAACAGCCTCGACCGCAGCCTCAAGCTGCTGGTAAGGATCAGAAGGAAACGGCGACCCCACATGCTTCTCGTAAACACCCTTGTAGCGAGCAACAACTTCCTTAAGCCCCTCAGCATCAAGGTCAGTATCGTTCTGAACCCCCTTAGCCTCCTTAACCGCCGAAAGCTCATGCTCAAAATGATGATGGTCAACTCCCATAACCGTGTCGCCAAACATATTGATTAATCTACGATAGCTGTCATAGGCGAAGCGGGGATTGCCGGAGAGTGCGGCGAGGCCTTCGACGGCGGCGTCGCTGAGGCCGATGTTCAAGACCGTGTCCATCATGCCGGGCATGGAGAACTTGGCGCCGGAACGGGCGGCGACTAGCAGCGGGTTGGCCGGGTCACCAAACTTTTTGCCGGTGGCCTTTTCGACCTTGGCGATGTTGGCGCGGACTTCTTCCATGAGGCCGCGGGGGAGCTTCTGGCCGGCGTCGTTGTAATCGCCGCAGGTGTCGGTGGTGATGGTGAAGCCAGCGGGGACGGGGAGGCCGGCGGTGGTCATGTCGGCGAGGTTGGCGCCCTTGCCGCCGAGGAGGTCTTTCATGTCGGCGCGGCCTTCGGTCTTGCCGGGGCCGAAGTAATAGACGCGCTTGACGGCGGACCTGGTGGATTTGGCGAGGGGCTTGGCGGGCGATTTTTTCGCTGGCGCGGCGGCGGCCTTCTTTTTGACCTTCTTGTTTTGCTTGAACATTGCGGACTCCTGTTTCCCGGACTGTTGGCCGTGGATGGTAATATTCGGAGAACGCGGGAGCAGGATGCCCGCGCACGAATCGCGTGCGTGGAAAGACGTCCGTCCGCCGATCTCCGTAAATGAGAGGGGGGCAGTATAGGAATGGAGAAAAAGGGTGTCAAAGCGCGGGAAATGGCGCGGGCAGGTTGGGCTTGGGGCTCGTGGCGAATGTGACAAAGAATCACAGAGGGAGGGGGAAGCGCGAGTGGCTTCGTTTTGCGCCGGCGCGCGGCGTTGTGGCGCGGTGTGGCTTTTTGTGGCGCATTGTGGGGGAAGTGCCGACAGATCCCTGCGATGCGACGATGCTGGGTTGATGAGCAAGACTTCCCCCTTTTCAGTGCCTGGTAATGTACCGGTGCTAATTATACCCTAACATAACGCAGGAGGACAGAGAAAAATCTGCCCCGAATTCCAGCGCGGAGCGGCCTAGAAGAGAATCGGGGTGGCCTTGTCGATTTTTCTTGTGATCGAGAAGGGGTTGAAGGTTACCTTGCCGGCACCGGCGCCGGTGGATTGGGATCCGATGAAGGTGGCGGTTTCCGCCGGCGCGGTCGGCGTTGTCAGGGGCGCATCAACCGTCAACGAGACTGAGAACAGGGCACGATCTTCGAGCGATTCAAACATGTTGGTCATGTGGTCTCCTTGACGTGCATAACCGCTGGGAGGTCGCGCTCATTCCCCGATGCCCTGAAGAGGTCTAAGCGGAGCGATAACCATCAATCACCCTCCCGCGGATCACTAGCGGCGGCCCGGCGTCTGATCGGGGGCCAGCAGCGCAATATGACGATGCCGTTTCTACCTTTGCGGTAGAAGAACCAATCGCGGTGCGTGTGTGTAGGTTGCGGCCGGGGTAGGATGACGATCAGGAGAACCAAAAAAATGTTTCGACTTCCGACTATCGCGTCGTTTGCACTGTTAGCAGGAATCGTCGCCTCGGCAGGATTGGCGCGCGCCGCGGAACCGCTGGTGGGGAAACTGGTGATCGTGAAGGCGGTGTATGGGGACCTGCCGGATGGGCAGAAGACGGACGTGACGGAGAAGGTAAAGGAGATGGTGAAGGACGATCGGCTTTCGGTCGTGGCGAACAACGATAACTTTGGTGATCCGGCGGAGGGCGTGGTGAAGAAGTTGAAGGTGGATTACACGATCGGCGGTGTGGCGCGCAGCCGGACGGTGAACGAGGACGAGCGGCTGACGATCTCGGGGAAGAAGTCGAAGCTGGTGATTCGCAAGGCGTCCTATGGCGATCTGCCGGATGGGTCGAAGACGGATGTGACGGAGAAGGTCGCAGACATGGTTTCTGACGATGCGCTGTCGGTGGAGGCGACGAATACCAACTTTGGCGATCCGGCGGATGGCGTGGTGAAAAAGCTCAAGGTGGATTACACGTTTGATGGCAAGGAGAAGTCTAAGACGGTGGATGAGAATGAGACGCTGAAGATTTCGGATAAGGGGGAGTGACGCCCCACGGGGAAAATCGTGGCGCGGTGTACCGGACGAGGTGATGTCCGTTTCAGGGGTGAAGGGGACGGTCCGCACGTGCGGGCTGTTCGCTTTTCTCTGGCGGAGTCTCACATGAAGTGGTTCCTGATGATCGCGCTGTCGTGCGTGCTCGGGGTGACGGGAGTTGCAAAAGCGGAGGACGCGGCGACCAAGCCAGACGCGGCGGCGAAGCCCTCCGCAGCGACGAAGCCCGACGCGGCAAAGCCGGAGGGGAAGCGCGTTGCGATCAAGTTCAGCGGCGGCCACGACACCGATCCGCGTGACGGCGGGCGGCCGGTGGTGCTGGTGGCGGCGGGGCTGGACGTGCCCGCGGACGTCTTCCGCGAAACGTTCACCCAGGTCACCCCGGCGTCGGGCGGACGCGAGCCTGAGCCCGAGCAGGTGCGCAAGAACAAGCAGGCCCTGCTGCGCGGCCTGAGTTCTTACGGCGTGACCAACGATCGTCTCGACACCGTCTCGAACTTCTACCGCTATAACCGGGGGCGGGGCGAGATGTGGCGCAATACGCCGGCGGCGGGGTATGCGACCGTGAAGGATGGCGTTGTCACTTCGATCACCATCACCGACGCGGGCGCGGGGTATAGCTCGACGCCCAAGGCGACGCTCGAAGGGATCGATGGCGTGACGCTGAAGGTCACCCTTTCCTACGGCAGCGACCTGAAGACCAATGGCTCGGTGAAGGAGATTACGGTAGCGAAGTAGCGCGGGGGTGAAGGCAAACGCTCCGGCGGTTGGCGTGTAGATTTCGTCATGC
>JAQGHM010000075.1 GCA_028291615.1 Phycisphaerales bacterium
AGCCGCAGGGCCTGTTCGAAGCGCTGCTGGGTGGTGAGAGCAAGGCGAACGTTCCCTCCCGCGCGTCTTCAGGCGGCGGCGGCGGCAGTGGGACGACGACCATCAACGGCATCAACGTGAACTTGGACGCAGCCCTGCTGGAAGATTTGAATCGCCCGCGCCTGATGTATTTGTGGCGCGGACAGTGACCTTTGCGGAAGGGGTGTGTGCGCGGAGTCGAGCGAGCGAGTGAGGACAGCATGAGACACCCCCTGGCGAAAATGGCTCAATTCTTCCTGGCGATCGCACTGGTTGCGGTCTTCTACGGCTTCGCGTCCGCCGAGCCCGTCAAGGCGCCGGCGAAACCGCCGGAGAAGCCCGCCGCCGCGGACAAGCCCCCGGTCAAACCCGCCGCTGCGCCGCCCGCCAAGCCCGCGGCCAAACCGACGCCCAAGCCCGCGGCCGCCGCTGCCGATGATGAACCGGGCGCTAATGATCCGGTCGAAAAGGCTATCCGCCGCGCCGTCGATTATCTCTACAAGACTCAAAAGGGTGATAACTGGGAAGTCTCCCCGCGCCGCAACGGCGATGGAGCGGCCGACGTCGCGGGGGCGCAGTGGGGCGGTCTGACGTCGATGGCTACTTATGCGTTGCTGGCTGCCGGTGAAAGTCCGCAGAACCCGCAGGTCGCCAAGGCGATCGAGTTTCTCGACAAGGCCGAAGTTGTCGGCACCTACGCGATGGCGATGAAGCTGCAGATCTGGAACTACATCGAGCGCCCGACCGCGCCGCAGAAGGACGTCCTCCGCCGCGACGCGACGCTGCTCCTCAGCGGTGTCAACGCCGCTGGCCCCAGCGCCGGACTGTACCATTACAAGACCACCGCCGACGGAACCTACGACAGCAGTTGCTCGAACTACGGCGTGCTGGGAATGTGGGCCGCCGCACAGCAGAATCTCGAAGTGCCGACGGCCTACTGGGAATTGGTCGACAAGGCCTGGCGAAAAACTCAGGAGAAGGACGGCGGCTGGTCGTACACGCGCGCTGGCGAACGCGGTTCGACGATCTCGATGACCGGCGCGGGCGTAGCCACGCTCTTCATTACCCAGGACATGCTCGGTGAAGGCAAGGGCGGCGAGTGCAAGGGGAACGTCGACGACAAGGATCTCGAGCGCGGCCTCAAGTGGCTCAGCGAACATTACGGCACGCTCGGAAACAACCTGTACGCGATGTACAACATCGAGCGCGTTGGCACCGCCAGCGGCTACAAGTATTTCGGCACGGTCGACTGGTACAAGACCGGCGCGGCCCACCTGATCAAGAGCCAGAAGCCCGACGGTTCGTGGGAGGGTGGCCACGGCACCGGCATCCCCGGCACCGTCTGGGGCATCCTCTTCCTCGTGAAGGGGCGCGCCCCGGTCATGATGAACAAGCTCGAATACGGCATCGACCTCCACGGCGACAAGGGCACGACCAACTGGAACCAGCGCCCGCGCGACATCGCCAACCTCGCCCACTGGACCGGCAAGCAACTGGAGAAAGACCTCAACTGGCAGATCGTCAACCTCAAGGTGGACATCGACGACCTGCACGACGCCCCGATCCTCTATATCGCCGGCAACCAGAACATTTCATTCACCAAGGAGGAAAAGGCCAAGCTCAAACAATACGTCGAGCAGGGGGGGATGATCCTCGGCCACGCCGACTGCAACGACTCCAAGTTCAGCACCTCTTTCGCCAAGCTCGGGCAGGAACTCTTCCCCGCTTATGAGTTCCGCGAACTGCCCCCTGAGCACCTGATCTATACCGCCCATTTCAATGGCAAAAACTGGACGAATAAGCCGGTGCTCCGCGGGCTCTCCAACGGCGCGCGCGAGATGATGGTGTTGATCCCGTCCGGCGACCCCGCGCGATATTGGCAGATCCGCAACTTCTCATCGGGTCAAACCAAACCGCTGGCCGAGCTGGCATCGAACATCTACCTCTACGCCCTGGACAAGAGCACGCTCAAGAGCAAGTTCAAGGGCCAGACGTACATCGTCAAGCGCAACGAGAGTGTGAAGCCCACAAAGGCAGTCAAAGTCGCGCGGCTCGAATACGGCGGAAGCTGGGACCCGGAGCCGGGTGGCTGGCGCCGCTTCGCCAACCTGATGCACAACACGCGCGGCGTCGAGCTGACGGTGACGCCGGTGAAGCTCGGCGAAGGAAAGCTCAGCAAGGAATACGCGATCGCCCACCTGACCGGCAGCGGGCGGTTCAAGCTCAGCGACGCCCAGCAGAAGGAACTAAAGGATTTCGTAGACGGCGGCGGAACGCTGGTCGTGGATGCCGCCGGCGGCGCGGTCGAGTTCAAGGAATCGGCTGAGGCGAGCCTGAACGCGGCCTTCGGCGCAGCGGCGCAGAAATTGAACGCGCCCCTCCCAATCGATCACGCAATCTACAAGATCGGCGGCGACAACCTCGCCCGCGCCTCGTATCGCCCGTACGCCAAGCGCCTGCTCGCTGGCGGCATGAACGCCCCGCGCCTGCGCGGGATCGAGATCAACGGCCGCACCGCCGTCATCTACAGCCCCGAAGACCTCAGCGTCGGCCTGGTCGGCATGTCGGTCGATGGCATCTACGGCTACGAACCCGACTACGCCAACCGCCTGATGGAAAGCGTCGTGCTCTATGCAATGGGCGGCACCGCCCCGGCGAAGGTCGCAGCAGGGCCCAAGCCCGAGGCCACGGACCTGTTACCCCCCGACGACGGCGAAATGAAGAAGCCAATGGATAAAAAGCCAGAGGATAAAAAGGCGGAAGAGAAGAAGCCCGAAACTCCGCCAAAAGATGAAGTGAAGAAGACAATGAAGAAGTAGGGGGCTCGCAATCTATTGAACACCAGCCACGGACGAGACGCCCGTGGAATGAACGGCGACCCCGGCGTCCCGCCCGTGCAAACTGCGCGCAATCTCCAAAACGTCGCTCTCCCTCTTCTTCGTGCCCTTCGTGTTCTTCGTGGTTTACCTCTCCCCCCGCGCATAAGAAAACCGCCGGTCGACGTCGTGCCGACCGGCGGCTAGAGCCTGCGAATCCTTTCGCAATCTTCCCTGAATCGTTCCCGGGCCCTCGCGTCGCGGCCGCATGATCTGCGGCGGTCGGGGCCCAAGTCTGCTATGTCGTTCGCGGCGGCGCCATCGGCGCGACCGCGTTGGTCTCTACCAGTTCTTCCAGAAACTCGGCCAGGCCGTCCGCGTCGTTGCGGCTGATCACGCGGTCGGCGGCGGCAATCGCCTCGGGCTTGGCGTTCCCCATCGCCACGCCCAGTCCCGCATTCTTCAACATCGTCAGGTCGTTCACATCGTCGCCGACGGCGATGATCTGCTGCGGCAGGATCCCGCGGCGACGCGCCACGTGCAGGATCCCTTCCCACTTGTTAACCGCCGGATCGAACACTTCCAGCACGTCGACTCCGTAGGCCGGCACGTGGATCGAGTGGCAGACGATCCGGCCGTCGAACTGTGCGAGCAGCGCGGCCTGCACCTTCGCCGTCTGGTCCGGCGGCGCTACGATGCCGACGCGAACCGTGTGCTCATGCGCCGCAGTCGCCAGGTCGGCGGTCTTGTGGACGCTGGCATGCGTCACCCGCATCCATTGGCTGGTTGCCAGGTTCAGTTCGACGCCGTCGGTGATCAGATAATCGACCCCGGCCAAGCCCGTATCCTGCAACGCCAGTGCAGCATGACCCAGTTCTTCCAAAGTCAGGCACACCTCGCGGGCGAGGTCCGGTTGCATGGCGGTTCGGTGCAGCGTGGTGCGCTGCTTGGTGTCCATGACCATCGCCCCGCCGACGAACACCGCGGTGTCGTAGTGGGCGACGGCGTCGAGCACCATTTGTGACTCGGTCATGTTCCTTCCGGTGGCAAAACAAACCAGCAGACCGGCCCGTAACGCCCGATGGACGGCCTCCTTGGTGCGAGGCGTAACCTCTCCCGCGGGGGACAACAATGTCCCGTCCAGATCAATGGCGATCATGCGGTACTGCGGGGGAGGCATTCGTCTACGGCTCGGTTGCTTCGAGAGTCAAAATACAGAGTCAATCGACAATTTCAACCCAGCGGTGGGCTCGCGACGGGTTATCAACACAATTAGTGGTGTGTTCGTCAGACAATGCGGAATACTGCAAAAAAGTGAGCCGTGCCGCCCGGTATGGGGCGGCACGGCTACAAGCAGAGGTGGAATTCAGATTAATTCGCAGCGACAACTTAACGGATGCAGCCGTGTTTATGACGCTCGTTCCGCCGACCCTGAGCTGGCCGGTTGTTCTCAGTAACTGCGACACACTCAGGTTGAGGTTGTTGGCGACACCCCTTGCCACTCTTCTTAGGCTGATGTTGGTCGTCGCACTTCGGGTGCTCATGACATCCGACGGGGGTGGGGAGTTCAAAGACCTGATCCTGGTCGGTCGGGCTGGAGAGTGCAAGGAGGTTGGCCTTTGGACCGGTACCGTTGATCTGGTTAAGCCAGGACTGCGCCTGGTTCTTGATGGCGATTTCGCTTGGGTTGGCGGCGCCGGCGCGGAAAACGCCGGACGAGAGATTGCGGCCGCTGTCCGTGACGATTTCCCAGACGGCGATCTGGAAGGCGGCGGCCTTGGTGCCGTCCGTGCCGATGGTCGAGCGGAAGCGGCCCCAAAGCTCGCGGATGGCGTCGGCTTTTGTCGCGCCCATCGGGCCGCTGGTTGGGTCGGAATTGAGATCGATGACCGTATAGGCGACCTTGGCGCCCGACGGAAATTCCTGGTCGGGTTCGAGACAAAAGGTACCGAACTTTTCACCCTGTTTGGGCCCGGCCGCGAACGTGCCAGGGTTGGTGGCCGAGCGTGTCCAGTTGGAGACGCCGGCGTCGGCGTAGTCCTTGACGCCGTTTAGGGTGTAGGAGGTGATCATCGACGGGGCGACGCCGGCGTCGATGACGTTCATCGTTCCCATCGCAGAGAACAATTGACGGTCTTCAAGAGTCTCGAGCAGGCACGATTGGTTGGAGTTCGAAGCGGTCACTTTGCCATCTCCTGTGTTTGCTTCCGCCACATCGTTTCGGTGGAATCCGCGCGGCCAGTTCCGGACGCCAGGGGGCGACGGTTGGACAGGCTTTTGCGAAAACCACTGACTCTCTCGGGGGGGCGGAAGGGTGTGCGGGCAGGTCGCCCGGCCCCCAGACTCTACACCGGATTTTGCGATAGGCAAAATGTCATCCCCGGCCTTGAACTGCGCACATTATTGGCTGGGAACGTACAAAAAAAACCGCGGCGGCCTGTGTTGCCACAGGCCGCCGCGTTTACCGAGCAACCATCGCTCGATATGGGGGCCAAGATGGGAAACGCATGTGAGGGAACTCGGTACACAGTTGGAATAAAGAATTCTTCCTGCGAGAATGCGGCGGGCAATCCCGGGCTTCCGACGACAACATGGCCGACCCCTCAAACATCGATTTCGACGCGCTGTTGACGCGCCTGCGCGATGGCGACCGCAAGGCGCTCGCCGAGCTCTTCACGCACCACCGCCCGCAACTGCGGCGCATGGTCGAACTGCGCCTCCACCCGGGCCTGGGCGGGCGCGTCAACGCTTCGGACGTGCTCCAGGAAGCCTACATCGACGCGCTGCAGCGCTTCCCGCACTTCTTCGACAAACCCGACCGCTCCTTCTACGTCTGGCTGAGGCTGGTGGTGAATCAAAGTTTGGTGGGCGTGCACCGGCGGCACCTGGGGGCGAAGATGCGCTCGGCGGGGGCGGAGATATCGATCGACCAGCAGCCGCTGAGCGGGGTGATGTCCGGGACGCTGGCGCGCGAGTTGGTGGCGCGGATGGATTCGCCAAGCCAAGTCGCGCGGCAGGCGGAAGCGCTGGCTCAGGTGGAGGAGGCGATCGAATCGCTGGATCCGATGGATCGCGAGATCCTGACGCTGCGGCATTTCGAGGAATTGGGAAACGACGAGGTGGCGCAGATCCTGGGATTGCAGAAGGCGGCGGCGAGTAACCGATACGTGCGGGCGCTGCAGCGGTTGCGCGACGCGCTGGCGAAGCTGCCGGGGTTTTTCGATGAGTAACGGCGTGAGTGAAACCGATCCCGATCGTCATCCACTCGACGTGGTGGCGGAGGAGTTCGCGCGCTGCTGCCGCGCGGGAGAGCACCCGTCGGTCAGCGACTACGCGCAGCGGCACCCGGAACTCGCGGGCGAATTGCGCGACCTGCTGCCGTCGATCGCGATGATGGAGAAGCTTAAGAACTCGCGGCGGTCGCAGTCTTCCGTCGCGACCGCGCCGCGTATCGAGCGCATCGGTGATTTTCGCATCGTGCGCGAGGTGGGCCGCGGCGGGATGGGCGTGGTCTACGAGGCGGTGCAGGAATCGCTGGGGCGGCGCGTGGCCCTTAAGGTGCTGTCGGCCGCCGCAACGCTCGACCCCACGCGTCTGCAGCGATTCGATCAAGAAGCCCGCGCCGCGGCGCGTCTGCATCATACGAATATCGTGCCGGTGTTCGGCGTCGCCGAGCAGGACGGCGTTCATTATTACGTAATGCAGTTGATCGAGGGGCAGGCGCTGGGAGACGTGGTGAAGTCGCTGGCGACGGGTCACCCCGAGCGGCTGGATGCGCTGCAGGGCAAGCGAGCAGATTCCGCCGGTTCCGGCTCGTCAAACTCCGCTGCCGGCGAAGCCTGGACGCCCGTCGGTGGCGCACCCGGCGCTGGGACGGGCAGCATTCGTTTCGCCCGTTACTACTGGCGCTGGGTTGCGCGGGTCGGGCAACAGGTGGGCGAGGCGCTGCATTACGCACACCAGCAGGGGGTGTTGCACCGCGACGTCAAGCCGGCGAACCTGCTGCTCGACGCGCGGGGAACGGTGTGGGTCGCCGACTTTGGCCTGGCGAAAGTCGGCGACGATTCCAACGTCACCCGCACCGGCGACATCGTCGGTACGCTGCAATATCTCGCGCCCGAAGCGCTCAAGAAAAAGGTTGACTTGCGCAGCGACATCTACGGGCTTGGCCTCACGCTGCATGAGATGCTCACGCTCAAGCCGCCTTACGGCGACTCGCACCCGGGCGAGTTGATCCGCCGCATCTCGACGATGGACCCGCCGCGCCCGAGGTCGATCAATCCCGCGATCCCGCGTGACCTGGAGACGATCGTGCTCAAGGCCGTGGCGCGCGACCCGGATCATCGCTATCAGACTGCGGCGGAGATGGCCGCGGATCTCGAGGCGTTTTTGCAGGATCGGCCGATCCGCGCGCGGCGTGCGCGTCTGAGCGAGCGCCTCTGGCGGTGGTGCCGGCGCAATCGCGCCGTCGCGGCGCTGTCTGCGGCGGCGATCGTGTTGGCGCTCGTGGCGATCGTCGTCGGGTGGGTCGGTTACGCGAATACGCGTCGGGCTTTGGCGGGAGAGTCGAATCGTCGAAGTGAGGCTGAATTTGCGACCCGTCGCGCGGAGCAGAACGTCCAGCTCTCGCTGCAGGCGTTCGAAGATATTTTCAACCAAGTCAGCCAGCAGGAGGCGTTTCAGCCGCAAGGCCCGCCGCCTCGGCGCGATCCCGGTGCGCTGGACGGTCGGCAATCGCAGAACGTCGTTAACGCATCGCTCCTTCAGAGCGTGCTGGATTTCTACGATCGTTTCGCCCAGCAGAACGCGACCAATCCGGCGCTCAACGCCGAGGCCGCGCGGTCATATCGGCGCGTCGGCGACCTCTATCGCTGGCTGAACGAGGATGAGAAGGCCAACCAGGCGCATGAGCGTTCGGCCACAATGTACGAGGGCCTGCTTGCGGCGGACCCGACGCGCCGCGACTACGCCCGCGGTCTTGCCGAATCAACCAGCGCCATCCCCTATCCGCGCGGCGGAGATGCCGCCGCCGCCTCGCTGGCACGCGACCGCCAGATGCGCCGCCTGCGCTCCGCCATTGGCATCCTTCAGCCGTCGCCGTCGAGTGAAAAGGCGCCGCCCGAAGACAATCGCGCCCTCGCCCGCGCGCTGCATTCGCTGGGCATCGGCCTCAAGCAGGGGGGCGAGATCGGCGAGGCCGAAGCCGCATTACGCCGGGCGCTGGAGATCGACCGCCGCCTGCCGCCGGCGGATCGCCCCGGCCCGCCGCCGTCGCTCGATCGGGTGGATGTGACGTTGTCACTGGCGGCGCTATTGTCGGAATCGAATCGCGACGAAGAATCGCGCCGCCTGCTTCGCGAGACCATCGACGATCTCGATATGGATCGCACGCCGCGCGACGGTCCCCGCCGTCCCCCGCGCCCATTTCCCGGCGACGCGATGGGCCAATTGTACGACGCGTTGGCGGATGTTCACCGCCGCCTCGGCGACACCGCCGCCGCCACGCTTGCGACACAGCAGGCCATCCGCGCGCGCGCGACCCCCCAACGTCCCCCCGACCGCAATCGCCGTGACGGCCCGCCTCCCGATGGCCCGCCCGATCGCCGTCCCGGCGGCGGGCCTCCGTGAATCCCGGTCAAACGTCCGTTTACCGGATCACGTTTCCCTCGACCCCCAGCAACTGCGACGCCGCGGTCGCATTCCCGAGATTCTTGAAGTCCTTCAGAGTCCACACCACCTTCTTATCCCGCGTCACCTCGATCAACTGCGGGTTTTCAGGCCCCGCGTGACAGTTGCCGATCACCACGTTGCCGTTCGGCAACACTTGCAGCATCGTCACCCACGCCAGCGTGATGCCCGGCAGTTCCTTCTGCTCGACGCTCCAGACCGTCTTGCCCTCGGGCGTCACCTCGATCACGCGATTGCCGTTCCCGCAGCCGATGAGCGTGTTGCCGCTGGGGAGGCGATACGCGCTGTAAACGTGATCGCCGTGACCTTCGACGCCGTGCCCGTTCGCCGCGGGGCGATCGGCGAGACCGATCTTGTGCGTCCAGACGACCTTGCCCGCCTCGTCGTATTCGCGCACCGCGCCGTCATTTTCGTGCGCCACCAGGTAATGCCCGTTCTCGAGCTTCCGCACGAGGCGCGTGTCGCTGTGCGTGCTGGGGTGTTCGACGGTCAGCTTCATTTCCTTGACGATCTTGTCGTCCTTGTCCACCTCGATGATCCGCGCGTTGCCCGATTCGGAGACCATCGTGTTGCCATTTGCCAGCCGCTGGAACGCGTGGATCTGCACACCCTTTTTCGGATCGGTCGGCTTGGACTCGTGCTGCCAGACCACCTTCTTGTCCGGCGTCATCTCGACGATCTTCGTATCGCTCATGTGAATGAGATAATTCCCGCCCGGCAGCAGCGCGATGTCATGCGATGTCGATTTGCACGGCGCCTCCCATTCCACCTCGCCCTTCTCGTTCAAGATCACCACGTGCCCCTTGTCCTGCGCGAGGACGCGGTGGGTGACCTTCGCCTCTTCCGCACTCGCGGGAAAAGAAGCGCTAATCGACAACACCCCAAACGCCAGCACGCGAGCAATTCCAAGTTTCATCTGCAATGCCTTCCGCAATAAGTTTAGTCGGTCCGCCAGCGGGCTCAGTCTAGTCCGACCGAATCCGCGCTCCCTAAGATACCCGTTAGCACCCCCATAGTTGCCTCACCGCCAATCACCGCTTCACCTTTCAATTCCCCTGAAAGCTGCTTCTCCACCTTTCACCCACGCTATACTTTCAGTACAAACTGAAATCAGGAGACTCAAGATGACTGCCACGCAGACACCCGTTCCCATGGGCCCCGTCGTTCCTGCCCGCGCGGCGCACGCGCCGCTCACCCCCGTCGAGCAACAGCTCCGCACCGCGCAGGACCTCTTCATCCGCCGCTGGGGCGAGATGGGCCAGACTTGGGGCATCAACCGCACGATGGCCGAGATCCATGCCCTTTGCTACATCGTCGGCAAACCGCTCTGCACCGACGATGTGATGGAGCGCCTGCACATCTCCCGCGGCAACGCCAGCATGAGCCTGCGCGCCCTGTGCGACTGGGGCATCATCCGCCGCCTGCACAAGCGCGGCGAGCGCCGCGAATATTTCGAATCCCTCTCCGACGTCTGGGAGATGTTCTCCATCATCGCCGCCGAGCGCAAACGTCGCGAGATGGACCCGGTCCTCGAAGCCATCAAGCAGTGTCGCCAAATGCTGGACGAAGGGCACCTGGGCAAGGCCGCCAAGCAGGAAGCCGTGCAACTCACCCGCCAGCGCCTGGCTGGCATGGAAGAGTTCATGAGCGTGACCAACAAGATTTTCCAGGAGTTCATCGGCAACGCCAAGTCCGGGTTGACGAAGGTGGTGAAGGTGCTGTTGAAAGCCTTCTGACGTATCACGGGCGTCTCGCCCGTGCTGGTTGGTTTGTCGTTTTGATAAATGCGATTTTCGCAATGTTAAAACGCCGTGCGCACGGGCGAGACGCCCGTGTTACGGGTTGTGAATTTGCTCACGCCGCGTTGAAATGACCGGATGCCGACGCGCCGAATTGTCGCCCTGATTCTATTACTCACGTTCGCTCCCGCCGCCCGCGCGCAGTCCTCCTCCGCCGAGATCGAACAAGCCCTCAAGCGCGCCAAAGCTTACCTCTATTCCATCCAGGCCAACGGCCACTGGGATCTCCCGCAGCGCGCCCCGCCGGCCCGCCCCAACGCCCGCGGCGAATTCATCCTCACCGAGATTCAGAACTCCAGCCAATGGGGCGGCATCTCCGCACTGGCCACCTACGCGCTCCTGGCTGCCGGTGATTCGCCGCAGGACGCGAAGCTGGCCGCCGCGATCGACTTTCTCAAGAAGGCGGAGATCAACGGCACCTACGCGCTGGGCGTGCGCCTGCAGGTCTGGAATTCCATGCCCGCCGCGCTGCGCAAGCAGACGCTCGAGTTCGCCAAGCGCGACCGCGATCAACTGCTCCTCAAAAACAAGCGCGCCGACGACCGCACCCGACCCTTCTTCCGCTACCTCCCCGACGAGACCGACTCGGATCATTCCGCCAGCCAATTCGCCGTGCTCGGCCTCTGGGCGGCCGACCAGTGCGGCGCTGAAGTCCCCACCGCCTTCTGGAAGGAGACTGAGACCGCGTGGCTCAAGGATCAGAACGCGGCCAGCGGCGGATGGAGTTACTCCAACACCTTCAACCGCGCGATGGACATCACCGTCTCGATGACCGCCGCCGGCGTCGCCACGCTCTTCATTACCAACGATTACCTGCACGGCCCGGCATCGGCCGACTGCCGCGGCAACGCGCCGCACAAGGCGATCGACGCGGGTCTGGCCTACCTCACCGCGCACGCCGCCGAGGTCTTCGAGATGAAGAGCGACTTCCCCTTCTACACCCTTTACGGCATCGAGCGCATCGGCCTGGCGAGCGGCTACAAATACCTCGGCCCGACCGACTGGTACAAGCAGGGGGCCGAAGCGCTCCTCGCAAGCCAGGCCGCCGACGGCTCTTGGGGGAGCGTCGCCGACACGTGCTTCGCCATCCTATTTCTCGTCCGCGGTCGCGCCCCGCTGGTGCTGAACAAATTGGAGTACGCGCTGGACGCGCACGGCGACAAGGCAAAGCCGGCCAACTGGAACCAGCGCCCGCGCGACGCCGCGAACCTCACGCGCTGGATGGGCCGGCAATTCGAGCGCGATCTGCGCTGGCAGATCGTCCCGCTTAAAGGTCCCGCCGAAGATCTGCACGATGCCCCGATCCTCTACCTCGCCGGCAATCAGGCGCTCGCCTTCACCGCCGAAGAAGAGGAGAAGCTCCGCCAGTTCGCACTGCAGGGGGGCGTGATCCTGGGCAACGCTGACTGCGCAGGCCCGCTCTTCGCCACCAGTTTCAAAAAACTCGGCGCGAAACTCTTTCCGCCTTACGAGTTCCGCGAGCTCCCCGCCGCTCATTTGCTCTTCGAGCAGAACTACAGCCGCAAAAACTGGCGGAATCCGCCGCAGGTGCAGGGCCTCTCCAACGGCGCTCGCGAGCTGATGATCCTCCTCCCCACCGCCGACCCCGCGCGCTTCTGGCAGACCGGCGCGATCGCCGGCCACGAGCCCGCGTATGAATTCCTCGCCAACCTCTTCCTCTACGCCACCGAGCGCCGCGAGCTGCGCATCAAGGGCGAACCGTGGATCATCGCGCCACATCCCAACCTCACGCCCCCCAAATCGCTGCGCCTCGCCCGCCTGCAGCACGAGGGAAACTGGAACCCCGAACCCGCCGGCTGGCCCCGCCTCGCGGCAATGTTGCACAACGAGAATCAGGTGGAGCTCGTGATCGACACGATCAAGCTCGGCGACGGCAAGCTGACCGCGCCCGCGAAGGAGGCCGCGCCCGGGCAGGGGGGCTACGCACTGGCGCACCTGACGACGACCGGAAAATTCAAACTGACCGACGCCCAGCGCGCGGAGCTCATAGCCTACGTCGCTTCGGGCGGCACGCTCCTGGTGGATGCCGCCGGCGGCGACGGCGACGCGGCGGCCAACCTCGAGACCGAGCTGACGTCGTTGACTGGCAACAAGCCCGCGACCTTGGCGCTCGATGACCCGCTCTATAAAAACCTCGGCCTCCCCGCCGCCGACATCGCCTACCGCCCCTACGCCATGAAGCGCACCCTCGGCCAGATCAAAGGCCCCCGCCTCCGCGCCGCCCTCATCAACAACCGCCCCGCGATCTACTTCAGCCCCGAAGACCTCAGCACCGCCTTGGTCGGCCAGCCGATCGACGGCATCTTCGGCTACACGCCCCAAAGCGCCGCCGCGATTTGCAGGGCGATCGTCCTCACGGCTGCAAAATAGCGGATCGGGCGCTTACTTAAACACTTCCGACAACCGCTCCGAGCTCGTCGCACCCGGTGCAAGCCCCTCCGGCCAGAAGTTGAAGAAGAAGCCGCTGTCCTGGCCGATGTAGTCCACCCGGAACGTGATTGCGGCGTACCAGCGGTCGAAGTGGCGGATGAAGGTGTAGTCGCTCAGCACCCGCTGGTTGGTGCCAAAGTCAAAGCTCTGCCGCGCCCCGATGCTGTACTTGGGCGTCAGCTCGTAGTTGATCGCCCCGCTCAGGACGACCGAGTGCAGATCCTTGGGCAGAAACGTCCCGCTGGCGGTCTGGGGCGAGAACTCGCCGGAGTCGATGTAGCGGAGGCCCGCGAAGTACCCCATCCGCGCATCGCGGCTCGCCGCCAGCCCGATCGACGCCGTCGAGAGCTTCGACGCATCCATGTTGTACTGCACGTCAGACAGGATCGCCGTGGTGTCGCTCACCCGCCAGGTGGCGTCGGCGTTGAGGCTGTTGCGCGGCAGCGACGCCTCGGGGAGATCGCTGAAAAAAAGCCCGCGGAAGCTGTTGGGACCGAGCGGGTCGTCCGGCGGCTTGTTGGCGAAGAAGTTCGCCTCGACGTTGAGCGTAAAGAAGTCCACGCTCCGCCATCGCCCCGGCCCGCCGCGCTTGGTCTGCCAGCGCTGGTGCAGCGCGATCTGCACGGCGGAGATGTCGTTGATCTCATCGACCTGCTCATCGTACTGGTAAAAGTGATCGCGGCTCAGCGTCTGGGCGCTGGTGAAGAGGTTCACCTCCGGCTCGACCACGTGCCGCAGGCGATGGATGTCGAAGATCTCGCTCTTGGCCGAATCGTCCACCTTCCAGAAGGCGGTCGTCATCCGCAGCCCCGCACCGGCGAGGATACGGTCGTTGCTCGACTGGTTCGCATCGGGCGACTGCGAGTACCACGTGTACCGTCCCATCACGTACGGCACCATGCGGAACTGCCCGAGCGTGAAGGGGTAATCAACCTCCTGCCGGAAGTCGCCGCGATAGGTCACGCGCGTCGGCGTGCCGGTCTTGCCGAAGGAGGGCAGGCCGGGCGAATCGCTGGCGCGGAACCCCTCGCGGCGGCGGACCAGGTCCGTCACGTCGTCCGTGCTCTTGCCCGGCACGAAGATCGGCGCGTTGCTCCCCTGGAAGCGGTAGCCGCCGATCGTGTTGTCGCTGAAGAGCGTCAATCCTTCCTCCCCCAAACTCTGGCCGATCAGGTGATAGCCGACCTCCGGCACGCGCTCGACCTCCACCTGTTCCTGCATCAACGTGCCGGCGGTGACGAAGTCGTTGGGCTGGATGCTGTAGAGCAGCGTGAACGCCTCGCTCTGTTCCTGGTGCTTGAGGTAGATCGCGGTGTCGAGCGGGCGCTGCTTCTCGAAGTTGCTGCGGAACCATTCTTCCTGGAAGGTCGCATCGGAGATCAGCGCCCCGGTCAACTGCACCTGCCAGTTGTCGGGGAAGAAGTGGTTGTGTTCCCAAGCCATCCGGTAACGCAGGCTCTGATCGGGATCGACGTCCAGGCGCCTGCGCCCCAGGTCGTCGATGCCGTGATCGTTGATGAAATACGTCTCCCATTTCCCTTCGAAAGCCCACGGCTGCTTGGTCTGCTCGGTGACGTATCCGCCGGCATAATTGCCGTTCAGCCCGCCCCCCGGGCCGCGACTGTTGAAATAATCTAGCCGCAACGCCGCGTCCACGTCCTCGGGCGGCAGGCGCCCCAGCAGTTCGAACAATCCCAATTCGCTTCTGACCCCGACGCCGTACTTGCTACCGGACACGAACTCCAGGTCCCGCAGGATCCCGCCGCGCTCCGTGAACGTGCTGCCGATCACCGGCCAGTAAAACACCGGCTGCCCCTGGATGTCATACGTCACCCCGCGCCCCACGACGTTGGTCAGCGTGCCCAGTTCCGGATTGCCCGTTTCCACCTGCCGCACGTACGCCTGCTTCATCCCGATGTCATAGCTGGGCGTGAAGAAGCTGCTCTGCGTCAGCTTCACCCGATCCGCGCGGTACTCGCCCTGTGACAATTGCCGCAATACTCTGGCGCGGATGATCACTGGGATCGCCCGCATCGGCTCGATCGTGTGCATCACCGCATCGGTCAGGATCGCGCGGTCGGTCTCGAAATCGTAGTAAACCCGGCTCGCCGCCATGCGCTGGTCTGCCGCCTTGGCCTTGCCGGGCGAATGCACGATCCGCACGTCCCCCTCCAGGTAGGCTGCGACGATCGCCTCCTCGACCTTCTGATACTTCTCGCCGGTGTTGACCTCCTTGGTGCTGTGCAGCGGCGTGAAGAGCACCGCGCGGTCCGCCTGCATCTCGATCGATTCCCCGGCCCCGCGCTTCTGAAAGAGCTTGACGTTCCCGGTGACGACGATCACCACCGTTCCATCCGGCGTCGCCGGCGTGCCGTCCGGGTTCGTCGGCGTGTCGATGTGGTCCGCCGAGAACGCCACCGGCGGCTGCTGCTTCTTCACGGGCTGGCTCGTCGCCTGCGTGGTCGCCGGGCCGGTCGTGGGCGTGAGCGGCGTGGAGGCCCAGCGCTCGATCTCCTCGCCGCTCGCCGTCGCCTCCAATGGCTTGAGCGCCTTGGCTGCCTGATAAAGCTCGCTGTTCTCCGCCTTCCCCACCACGCGCTGGTTGGCCGTCACACGGATCACCCCGCGCACCACCGCCGTCACCAGCAGCCGATCCCCGCCGCGCTGCACCTGCCCCTGCTGATCGACGTTCACGTTCCCCAGCAGCGCGATCTCCGCCTGCTGCTCCTGCAACAGCCCGCCCTTCACCGGCGACAACCAGACAACCGCCTTCTCCGCCGTCATCGTCGTCCGATCCAGCTCGATCTTGACCGGCCCCTCCAGCATGACCACGTTTCGCCCGCCGTCCACCCATGTCGTCGCCCGCTCCGCCGTCATGATCAGGTTGTCACTCTCCGCATCCCCCAGCCCCACGCGCGCCGCCGGCCCGTTCTGCCCGCGACAATGCACCACCCCGATGAAGACGATGACTGCGAGAAAGCTGACAAACCAAGTCCTGCGCACCCACAGACTCCTTCCCGCGACGCGGCCAGCGCCCCCAACCATTTGCGAGCCGGCATTATAGGAGGAGCGCCCCGACCGTCAATTCGCACCCGCGCCATCATTGCGTGCCTTCCCCCTTCCACTTCACGCGCGTCATCTGTAAATTTTCCACCATGAGTCACCGACCCCCCATTCGTCACCGCGCCATCCTCCATCCTCTATCCGCCATCCTCGTCTTCTTACTCTCCCTCCCCGCGCTGGCGCAAACCAGCGTCGACCTGATGCTCAAGCCCTTCTCCGAGAAAACGCCAATCGAGGTCAACGCCACCGGCGCGATCCTCGCCTCCGGCCATACCGATAACGCCGGCGCTGACTACCAGCTCTCCCTCCTCGACCTCACCGCGCGATACCGCTTCGCCCCCGATCAGCGCATCGATCCGCGCGTCGGCGTCGCCGCCACCTATCTGAACTTTGACTCCAAAGACCCCGCCATCCCCGGCGGTCTGCTCGACGCCTCCGTCGCCGTGGGCTTCGGCGTCTACGAAGACAAATCCTCCGGCTGGCAGGCCGGCCTGACCATTGGCATGGGCTACGCCGGCTCGACGGGCTCCGATCGCGACAACCTCTTCTCCGACGGCAACGCCTGGTACGGCAAGGCCTCGCTCCTGGTTGGCAAGCACCTGAACAAGACCGACAGCCTCCTCTTCATCGTCGACTACGACGGCAACCGAACCTACAAGCCCGACATCCCCTTCCCCGGCATCGCCTACCAGAAGCTCATCTTCGGCAACCCCGACCCGCAGCGCGAAGGCGAGCCCGGCCCCTTCCAGCCCCAACTCCTCCTCACGCTCGGCGTCCCCTACGCCGCCCTCCACTGGGAACCCGTCGAACACCTGACGATCGACGTCTCCTACCTCATCCCCGACACCTTCTCCGCCCGCGTCGATTACGACCTCGTCCCCCGCGGCAAACTGGGCGTCTTCGGATCCCTCGACTCCCGCCGCAACGGCTTCCATTCCAACGAACTCCGCCACGGCGACGACCGCATCCTCTTCTACCAGCAACGCGCCGAAGCAGGACTCCGCTGGACCCCCGCCCCCAAGATCAACCTCCTCGTCGCCGGCGGCTACGCCTTTGGCCAGGAACTCACCACCGGCTTCGACACCTCCAACGACCGCAAACTCGCGGATCTTGGCGACCGGCCGTACGTTCGCGTCGGTCTGGAAGTAGGTTTCTAGACCCCCCCCAAACCCCTCAGGATAGATTTACGTAAGACCCATAGCGTGCACTATGGACATGGTTCCCGGATCGTCTGAGTTGTACGTATTGGGCACCCTCATCATGGGCGTGGGGTCGCGCCTTTGGGCGTCTTCCGTGGCCCCGAGGAGCGGGTTCATTCCTATTGTCCTTTACGTCGTGGGCATGTTCTTCTTCGCCATCGCAGAACTGGTAAGTGAACGACGGGTCAAGCAATTCCTCGTCCAGAGCGCATTCATCCTCGCCCCCGCCGCCGTCATGAGCATTTGGATGCTGTACGGCTGACGCGCGCGGAAAACCGGTGTGTCAGCTGATCCGAGAGTCCCTGCGCGAAGGAATTGCAGGCGACCGGCCGTATGTCCGGTGTGGGCTTGAAGTAGGTTTCTAGCAAATTGGTCGCGATTGATGCGGCGAGAGGCGGATCAAACTCCGACGAAGGTGCCGACGGACAGGCCCGTGCCTCTGAACTACGCGCCGCGATCCCTGCGGCTGCGTCACTCGTTCTTCAGTTGCGCGTCGATGGCCATGGCGGTATTAACGGTCGCGTGGCTTTACTACGTTCAATACGAACGGCCACGGTACCACATGGGCGGCCCGTTCTGGAAAGCGCTTTGGGACACCTCATGGTTGCCAGGTGGAATCGGGCTGGTTCTCGCGGCTGTGGGCTTGATCCAGAATAGTCGAACGCGAGTTTTAAGCGTCGTCGCTATCGTCGTGATCGTGCTGGCGTATGTATTGCTGGAGCCGCCGGTGCAGTTCGCGTAGCGGCGGCAAACTCGGCATGCTGAATAACCACCGATGCCGCGAGGCCGGGCGGGGCGGAAGGGTGAGGGGCGAAGCGCGAGAGTCTTAATGCCGCGGCGCAGCCGCTTCACCTCACCGTTTGACTTAGGGGGGCGACTTCGCCCCTCGGGCCCAGAGCGACGCGATGGGCCGGTCGATCGGTATTCGGCTAGCGATCGGCGCAGGCGCCATTATCATTATTCCTCATGGGCAAGGTCGTAGGTAAACATCTCGCGATGGTCGCACTCGACTACCCGTCTGGGTTTACGGAAAGCACCTTTCCGCTGGTTAGATCACTCATAAACAGCGCTGGGGCAGCTTACGCGGAGTACCTCCCGCCGACAGGCTGGTTGGTTTGCTTTAGACCGGAAAAGGCGTCGCGCGCCGACTTGCTTGTTGCGAGGATACGCGAGCTTCGAGAGCGCGATGAGCGCTTCGCCGCGATCGGCGCAGCCGCGCATACTGGCCACGTCTTCTACAGGACCGACTTCTGGGGCCGCATCAGGTCACTCCCGCTGGGTGATCAAGTGAACGTGGTCCTGCGCGCAGCAACGGCCAACGCCAGTGACGGATACCAAACGCCGCAATCGACTCCCTAACGGGTTCAAAGTATGATTTCGTCGCGTATACGGAGGAGATGGCATGAAGCTCGAGCGAATCGAAAGCAAAAACGTCCTGGTTCCAGAGAACAAACTCGACCGGGAAATCCTGCAATATCTTCTCGTTCATATGAAGCCGGACGGAATCGGCTATTGGGACGTCATATACAACGGCTTCGACCCCATGGGTGCCGATGACTGGCAGGGGAGGGTGTACGTTTCCTGGGAAGGGGAAGATAGAGCTAGGCAGCTTGATCCCTTCTCAGTCATCAAGGATCAAGACGGGGGATACCTGCGGGTTGTCAAGATGTCGAAGCTGCCCAATCAGCACTGATCTCACGACGGCACTTCGCCCAAGGGAGGGCTCACGCTTCCGACCCGGCGGGGCTCGCATTTTGGAGCTGCCGAGCACTTCTTTTCCGGCTGCGCTCCACTCTTTCGCGCTTGCGGAGCACTCTTCAATGTCTGCAGAGCACTCTTCAGCGCTTGCGGAGCACTCTTCAGCCTTTTCGGAGGACTCTTTAGCCTTTGCGGAGGACTCTTTAGGCCCTGTGGAGCACTCTTTCGCACTTGGCGAGCACTCTTTCGCCCCTGCGGAGCACTCTTTCGCGCCTGCGGAGGACTCTTCATACCCTGCGACTTGCATCCGAAACGTTGCGCGATGCGGATCAGGCGCTGCGGGCGAGTCCTTATCGGTCGCCGCGCAATGTTTTTCCGCGGCGCTCAAGTCGTCTGGTCGATGGCCGATGGATGGGATATGTCCCAGGCGCGATGATTTCAGCGGGCCGCGCGTTGCGGCTTGCGGTGGTGTCGGATGCAAATCCTCGCGATGCGTGCGGATGTGCGTCGCGCATCATGCGCGGGGAAATGTCGTGCGAAGCAGGTCGCTTGCCGCGCGAACAAGGAGCTCATGTCATGGCCAAGAGTTTTCT
Organism: Phycisphaerales bacterium; assembly: GCA_028291615.1. GTDB lineage: Bacteria > Planctomycetota > Phycisphaerae > Tepidisphaerales > Tepidisphaeraceae > RYN-433. The sequence continues at coordinate 19,326 of JAQGHM010000075.1, forward strand.
CCCCGCCAGCGATTCCGGATTGCTGGGATGGACCGTCCACTTCCGCACGTTGATCCAGGCAAATCCAGTTTTGTACGGCTTGACCGCGCCGATCGCCGCGGCCTACGGGCTGGTTTCGGTCGCTTATGAAGAGGCCTATCAGACCGCGTTCGATCCGAGCACCCGCACGCGCGGAAACGTTTGCGCGAAAAATGCCGCCCGCGCCGCCCTCAAACATCAGGCAAATCTCCTGGCAAAAATTGTCGCGGGCACGGCGTCGGTCACGGATGCGCAGAAGGCTAGCCTGGGTCTCAACGTCCGCGCCAAGCCCACGCCCGTCCCGCCGCCCGCCTTCGCGCCGGCGATCACGATCGTCTCGACCAGCGGCAATACGGTGCGGCTCAAGCTGCGCGATTTAACCATCAGCCGCCGCGGCCGCCCGCCCGGCGTGGATGGGGCGGTGCTCTTCAGCTTCGTCGGGGCCAGCGCGCCCACCAGCCAGGCGGATTGGCGGTTTGAAACCAACACGACCAAAACGACGGCGGCGATCACCTTCGCCAGCACCGTTCCCCCCGGGGCGCGGGTCTGGTTCACCGCCTTCTGGTTCAACCCCCGCGCCCAGCGCGGGCCGGCCAGCATGCCGATCGGGACGAATATCCCGGGCGGGAGCGCGATGGCGGCGTGAATGTCGAAGCGAAGGCGCGGAGGCGTGCATTCGCGTCCATTCGCGGGTGAAACCTCTTCAGCTCAATTCCAAAGGATGAGCCCCGGCTCAAACGGCGTCGCCATATCCGGATTCCCCGGCAACACTCGTATGGCGAATCCATGCCGGCCGCTGGTCTTGCAGTCGATGCGGCCGACGTACAAGTGCCGCCCCGGCGCCATCTGCTTGCTGTGTTCCATGCCCAGTGGCGCTGCCTCGCCGATCGCGCCGCTCGCGGTGATCGCGCCGGCGTACAACTGCACCGTCACGTCCTTCGGGTCCAGGTCGCCCAGGTCCACCATCGCCTCCACCTGCATGCTCTGGCCGACCTTGAAGTGACCGTTACCGCTGGTATGCACGCCGACGATCCGCACGCCCGGCCACTTTTGCCGCAGCCGATCCTTCGCATGTGACAGCGCGATCGAGCGCTTCAGCGATTCCGCGCTCAGCAACTCCCCGCGCGCCGCCGCCGGCAGGTACAGCTTCTCCGTGTAATCGCGCACCATGCGATTGGTGTTGAAGACCGGCGCCAGCTTACGCAGGCAGTTCTTCATCCGCAGGATCCAGTTGCGCGGGATGTTGTCCACCGTCCGCTGGTAGAAGAGCGGCACCACCTGCTTCTCCAGAATGTCATACAGCGCGACGCTCTCGATTTGGTCCTGATAGTTCGGATCGGTGTAATCTTCACCGTGACCGATCGCCCAGCCGACATCGGGCGAATATCCCTCAACCCACCAGCCGTCCAGGATCGACAGGTTCAGAATCCCGTTCGCCGCCGCCTTCATCCCGCTCGTGCCCGATGCCTCATAAGGTCGCCGCGGCGTGTTTAGCCATACGTCCACGCCCTGCACGAGGTACCGCGCCACGTTCATGTCATAGTTCTCGATGAACACCATGCGCCGCCGCAGTTGCGGGTTGCTCCGCGCGAAGTTCACGATTGTCTTGATCAGTTCTTTGCCCTCGTGGTCGGCAGGATGCGCCTTGCCCGCGAAGAGGAACTGGATCGGCCGCTTGGTATCCTCCAGCAGGCGCTTGAGCCGTTCCGGGTCCCGCAGGAGCAGCGCCCCGCGCTTGTAGGTCGCGAACCGCCGCGCAAACCCGATCGTCAACGCCTCGGGGTCCAGCACTTCCTCCGCGCTATTGACCTCGTCATAGGAGGCCCCGCGCCGCGTCAACTGGCTCTTCAGCGTCTGCCGCGTCCACGCCACCAGGCGCTCGCGACAGCGCTCATGGGCGCGCCAAAGTTCCTCATCGGGGATCTGCATCACCCCTTCCCAAACCTCCTGCCCAACCCGGTCCGCCATCCAGTTGGGCGGCAGATAACGGTCCAGCAAAAACTGCAAGTCCGGGCTCAGCCACGAACGGACGTGAATCCCGTTGGTCACGTGCTTGATCGGCACCTCATTGGGCGGCACCTGCGGCCAGAGGTTGTGCCACATCTTCCGGCTCACATCACCATGCAGCCACGACACGCCGTTGAGCGAATCCGACAACCGGATCGCCAGCACCGCCATCGAGAATCCCTGCTTCTTGTTCCCCACATCCTCGCGCCCCAGGGCAAGGAACCCGTCTTCGTCCAGCTTCAGAGACGGGTAATAGCTGCGGAAGTATTTCAGCATCAACTCAGGCGAGAAGAAGTCGATTCCCGCCGGCACCGGCGTGTGCGTGGTGAAGACGCTGCTCGCCATCACCATCTGCCGCGCCTCGTCGAAAGTCATGCTGCTGTCCTTGAGCAGCACGCGAATGCGCTCCAGCGCCGCGAACGCCGCGTGGCCTTCGTTCATGTGGAAGACGGTCGGCGCGACGTTCAGCGCCTCCAGCGCCCGAGTGCCGCCGATGCCGAGAACGATCTCCTGCTTGATGCGCATCTCGGTCCCGCCGCCGTAAAGGCGACTGGTAATGTCGCGATCCGCCGGGGCGTTCTCCTGCAGGTTGGTATCGAGCAGGTAAAGCGGGATCCGCCCAACGTTCGCGCGCCAAACCTGGCAGAAGACCGCGTTATCCGGAAAATCCACGCGCACGTGGTTCGGCGAACCGTCCGTGTAGCGCATCAGCTCGACCG
>JAQGHM010000107.1 GCA_028291615.1 Phycisphaerales bacterium
TCGTACATGTGCGGTTTGACGTCGCGGCCGCCGACGGATTTCAGGACCATGCCGCCGGTGAAGCTTTGCTCGTAGAGCTTGGTGCCGGCGGAGGGGGTCATCATCAGCACTTGCAGCGAAACCGCGCCGGCCTTGCGAAGGATCTTGATCTGGTTGAGTAGTCCGTAGTTGGTGCCGCGCGAGTAGAGCGGCTGGGTATCGTGGTGCATCATCATGGGCATGGGGCAGATGCCGTTGTCGCGGAGGAGGCCGAACGCCTGGATGGTTTTCTCAACGCTCTGGCCTTTGTTGACGAGGGTGGCGGTGAGATCTTCAACGCCGAGCCAGAGGGCGCGGCAACCCGAGTCGCGAATGAGCGGGAGGTGATCCTTCATCTGCAGCGTATCGTGGACGGTGACCTCGGTATGCCAGCGGGCGATCTTGCGCAGGGGTTTGCCTTCGAACTCGGCGCTGGCGAGCGTGTTGACGATCTCGAGCGTGCGCGATTTGGTGTTGAAGAAGTTGTCGTCGGCGCCGAAGAAATAGCGCAGGCCGTACTCCTTGTTGAGACGCCACATTTCCTCGGCGATGCGGCCGCCGCTTTTCACGCGGTATTGCCGCTGGTTGTAGGCGGGGATGGGGCAATACTGGCAGGCGAACTTGCAGCCGAAGGTGAGGACGATCGAGCTGATCGGGCTGAGCTTGCGGATGCGGCCCGTTTCGAGCGCCTTGGAGTCGAGCGTGGCGAGGCGGCTGGGGGCTTCAAGCAGGCGATAGCCGAGAACGGGATCGGGAAGTTCATCGAGATCGCCGAGAAGTCGCTGGATGCCGGTGTCGATCAGTTCTTCGGGAACCTCTTCGCGATCGCCACGGGCGTAGACGAGGCCGGGGATTCCTTCAAGGGCGCGGCTGTCCCGGGCGCGGAGGAAGACTGAGCGCATCGATTCGCCGGGGGCGCGCATCGACAACAGCACTTCCAGCAGGCTGAGGAGGACGAATTCTTCGCCGGTGACGGCGACGTCGGCGCTGGCGGGATCGTTGGGATCGGCGCTGAAGAGGTCGTAGGGTTGATAGACCGCATGCGGCCCGCCGGCGATGATCAGCGGACGGTGGGCCGGGTCGATGCGGCGGGCGTCGCGGATCATTTCCATGCACTGGTCGGAGTGCAGGCCCATGCTGGAGACCATGAAGAGATCGGGAATGCGACCATCAAGCTGCATCTTCGATGGGCGGAAACGGCGGTTCCACTGCTGGAGGACGATGCGCGTCTTGGTAAAGCCGGAATCGACCATGGCTGAGCCGATCGAGCGCACGCCGGCGGGGGCCATGCGCGTGTCGGCGTAGATGAAGGGGAGCATGCGCGTGCGATGATCGAAGGCGCAGGCGATGACGGTGGTGAGGTCGTGCGCGGGAGCGATCTGGCGGAGGCGGGCGCGGAGGGCAAGCAGCTCGCCGGGCTTGAGAAGCTCGTCTCCGCGGGTGCGACGGGGAAGTTCCATGTTGAGGCGGCTCCTGGAAAATGTGCGCGGTTTATCCGATTGATTGCGCGCGTGTGAACCCCGCCGCTACGATACGCGAGAAAAGAAAATCAATCACGGGAAAATCTGTGGTGTGTCGAAGAACTTGCGGGGTTTTCCGGCCAGAATGTGGTGGTTCTACGTTTCCAGCCAATCCCAATGGATGAGCTCGAATGAACCATTGGCGGCGGCGCGATAGGTCGCGCCGAGCGGGAGGGGCGCGAAGTTGGGGCCGTGACCGACGGGGAGGCCGGTGGCGACGGGGAACGGGAGGGAGGCGAAGATCTCGGTGAAGGCTTCGTCTTTGCTGAACTGGCGGCGGAGCGGGATCTTCGTGTCATCTGGGCCGCGGACGAGTTGCGGGGCGTCGTCGTCGCAGTTGGTGAAGTCGCCGAGGATGAGGGCGGCGACGCCGTCGAGCAGGCCGGCCTGGCGGATTTGCGTGAGCATGCGGTCGATGCGGTAATATTTTTCACCGATGTCTTCGAAGAAGACCAAGCGGTTCCGGCCGGGCGTGGGGGCATAGGGGGTGCCAGCGATGGAGGACCAGAGGGCGAGGTTGCCGCCGACGAGTTCGACTTCGGCGGTCGCCGGCACGTTGAGCCATTTGAGCGGTCGGTCGCCCCAGGCGCGGCCGGGGTGTTTGCCGTTGATCAGGTCGAGCAGGGCGCGCCAGTGGGCGGGATCGTAGAGGCCGAAGTTGGTGGCGGCGGGCATGGGGGCGTGGAGGGTGGGCCAGTGCCAGCGGGTGCGGGCGTACTCGTGGAGGACGGTGACGTCGGAATAACCGACGAGGAGCTTGCGGGGCGGCGGGCCATGTTGTGCGGTGAGCGCGTCGAGGAGGGGGAGGAGGCGGGCGGCGCCGTATCCGCCGCGGGCGAGCCAGATGATGTTGAAGCGATTGTCATTGGCGACCTGCCAGAGGGCGTTGGCGCGCTGCTGGTCATCGCCGGCGTAGGTGAAGTGGGTGTCGAAGCACTGCGGGTGGCAGAAGACGTCGAAGTTGGCGGCGCGGAGGCGGTCTGCGCCAGTTTCGAGGTCCAGGCGCGGGACGACTGAGGAGGCGGCGACGAGGGCGATGGAAACGTTTGCCATGCGGATCAACTTTGGCGGGCGAGAATCACCGGGAACGCCGATTCGACCAGCGGGCGTCGCGGACGTCCTGCCACGCAAACCACGAAGCTGAGGAGCGCGCCGATCGGCAGCCACCAGAATTCGGCCAGTTCGTGCGGCTTGCCGGTGAGCAGTTGGGTCCAGACGGGGTAGATGTTTTTCTGGAGCAGCGCGGTGGTCACTACGCCGACCGCGAGCGCGCCGATCACGGTTGCGCCGTTGCCGCGCTTGGTGAGGAGCGCCGTCAGGAAAACGCCGAGCATGCCGCTGTAGGCGAATGCCATCACGCCCAGGGCGAACTGCAGGATCGTGTCCTTCTTCGAGTCGTAGCGGAAGACGGACCAGATCGCGAAGAGGATGAGGAGGAGGCCCATGCCCAGGACGGCGAGGCGCGGCGAGCTCGATGAGGAGCGATCGACCTCGCGGCCCTTGCGGCGCATGATCGGCCAGTAGAGGTCGGAGACGGCGCTGCTGGCCATCGCATTGATGGCGGAATCGAGGCTGCCCTGGGCGGCGGCGAACATGCCGGCCATGGCGAGGCCGACGAGGCCGGGGGAGAGATGGTTGAGCAGGAACTGCGGGTAAACCTGCTTGCTGTCCAGGAGCGGGTCGGTGGGGGCGGCGGCGCCCATGATGTCGGGGCGCTTGTAGAAGATGTAGAGGAGGAGGCCGACGATGAGGAAGAGCGCTACGACGCAGACGCTGAGGCATTGCGCGGCAATCAGGGACATGCTGGCACGCAAAGGAGACTTGGCGGTGAGCATGCGCTGCGCCATGTCGTGATCGACGCCGTAACTTGCGAGGCCCATGCAGGTGCCGCCGATCAAGGCGGTCCAGAGCGTGAAAGGGTGCGACGGGTTGGTGGAGAAGTCGAGCATCCGCAGCTTGCTGGCGCCGTCAGCAAGCGTAGGCTGGCGGAGGACGTCGACGATGCCGCCGATGCCCAGCGGGATCTTATGGAGCAGGAGGAAGATGCTGAGCAGCACCGCGCCCATGACGATGCAGATCTGCATGCTGTCGGTCCATATGACGGCGCGGATGCCGCCGGCGACGGTGTAGGAGATGCCGACCGCGCCGATGATCAGGATGGCCAGGATAAGTTGCTTCTTGGTCGGATCGTAACTTCCGAAGAGGAGAAGGCAGACGGGGATGGCGGCAAAGAACAGGCGCGCGCCCGAGGCGAGGAGGCGGCCGATCAGGAACATGCAGCTTACGGCGATGCGCGATGTTTCGCCGAAGCGCTGATCGATGTAGCCGTAGATCGTGACGGTTCCGGCGCGGTAGAAGCGCGGGATGAAGACGAAGGCGACGACGAAGACGGCAAGGAAGCCGCCGAGGTTGAGGCTCAGGTAAGTCAGGTCGCCATTGAAGGAGATCTGCGGCCCGCCGGTGAAGGTGGCGACGCTAAGCGCGGTGGCGACAGTCGAAAGTGCGACGGCCCATCCGGGCATCGAGCGCTGGGCGAGGAAATACCCCTCGGCATCTGTCTTACGGCGTGAGACGAAGTGGCCGATGAAGATCATCAGACCGAAATACGCCAACACCACGCCCAGATCGAGCGCTCCGAACTTCGCGAGAATGACCATTGGCATGAAGGTGGACGGTGGGGTCAAGGGAAGGGGCCCAGGGTTGATGGAGATCAATTCTTCGTGAGGTTCGGCCCCGACGACCGCCGGATGACCAATTCCGCCTGCAGCAGGCGATTTTCCACCGGGCCGCCGTCGTGGCGGAGACGCTCGACCAAAGTGGTGAGGGCGCTGTGACCGAGCTGGATCAGCGGTTGTCGCATCGTAGTTAGCGGCGGGGCGAGGTGGGCGGCGCTGTGCGGGTCATCGACTCCGATCACGCTGAGCGTCTCGCCAATTTTGAGGCCGATCGTTTGTGCGGCGGCGTAGACGTCGAGCGCAAAGCAGTACCCGGCGGCGAAGATCGCGGTCGGGCGGTTCGCGCCGCTTAACAGCCGAACCAATTCCGTCCGCTCGCGCTCGTCCAGACGCCAGGACGATCCCTTCAGCACCCCCTGCGGCTTGTTGGGAAGGCGGCGCTCGGCGAGGGCTTCGCCGAAGCCCTGCCAGCGGTCGTGATATTGACTGAGTTCGTCGGGACCGCCGACGTAGCCGATGTTCGTGTGCCCGTGACCGGCGAGGTGGGCCACCGCCTGCCGCGCCAGTTGCACGTTGTCCACGTCGATCGAGGCGACGACCGGCGAATCCGCTCGCGCGCCTAGCACGACCACGGGCGAGCGCCTTTTCGATGCCGACGCCAGTCCATCCAGTTCCGCCGACAGCGGGTTGACGTACAAGAACCCGTTGCACTCCTTGCGGATGTCTTCGTCAAAACGCAGCAGCACCAGATCGACGTGCAGCGCATGGGCCGCTTGGCGCACGCCCTCCAGCACCTGGCCGTGGTAGACGTCCGCCAGAGACGCATCAGTGTGAATCACCAGCCCGATGCGGCAATCGCTGATCGTGCGGCGTCCGTCGAGGTAGGCTTGGTGGACGAACGTCCCCTTCCCCTGCGAGCGCTGGAGCACGCCGGCATTCACCAGTTCCTGCAGCGCGCGGTGGGCGGTGACCAGGGAGATCTCGAGCTGATCGCTGAGGTCCTTGGTGGAGGGCATCTGCTCGCCGGGATTGAACGCGCCGGCGTCGATGGCCTCGCGTATGCGATCCTTGGCGGCGAGGTAAAGGGGTTTACCGGGCTGCGGCTGCACGGGCTTGAGTTCCTTGGTCACGGGCATTTTAAGACACCCCGTCGGACCGGTGAGCAGCAGGTTAGCGCGATATGATCCGGATGCGCTGAACCTTACTCCGCCAGTCTTCTATAATTATCCTCAAGTGACTGCAAACAGTCAACTTAAATCGCTAAATCCAGCGTTGAACGCCCCTTGCAAGTGGGGATGACGTCTTCCGCTAGTAGACGGATTGTAATCGATTCTTTGCAGACTGCTAGGCAAACCCGGTCGGCTCTTTTATGCTACAATTTGCCCGATGACGCTCCAGATTTCCATCACTCCGGAAACGGAAACGCGCTTGCGTGTGCTGGCTGAATCGGCCGGGAAGGACGTTTCGACCTTCGTCTCCCAGCTTGTCGAGCAAGCGGCCGCCAAGCCCGCGCTGGATGAGTTACTCGCGCCCCTTCGCCGGCAATTCGCCGAATCGGGCACCACCGACGAGGAACTCGTCGAACAGATCACGACCGCCCAGCGGGCATATCGCGCCGAGCAACATAAGAAGACGGCATGAGCCAATCCCTGTCGCGCGTGGTTCTCGACACGGTCGTATATGTCCAAGCCCTAATCAGCGGGCGGGGCGCGTCGGCCGGCTGCGTTGAACGACTAAAAGCTGGCCGATTCGTCGTATTATTGAGCAACGCCTTGCTCGCGGAAATGCGCGACGTGCCGCTCCGACCCGAACTCACGCGGAAATACCCCCATCTCACGCCCCAGCGCGTCGAGGGTTTCGTCAACGAGATTGAATCGCTCGCGCTATCGATCCCCGTACCTGCATCGGCCTTCTCGCTTACGCGCGACCCGAAAGACGAACCGCTCATCGATCTTGCCGTGGCTGGCGATGCCGACTACCTCGTCACCTGGAACGAACGGCACCTCACCTACCTCATGAAACAGGACACCGCGGAGGGACGGGACTTCTGCGCACGATTCCCGAAGTTGCGCATCGTCTCGCCACCCGATTTCCTCAAGCTCGTCGATGCGCCCCGGGTAACTCCATAGAATCCGCTCATCGTGCCGCGTCTGTGCCCTTCCACCGTACAAATCCTTCGATGGCTTCGTACTCGGCGAGGCCTAGCTTGTCGTACAGTTCGGCGGTGTTCCGATTGCGGTCCTCGGCGCGCTGCCAGAACTCGCGGGGGTCGTTGGGGCCGGGGAAGAGGGCTTTGTCTTTCTGGCTTTCGTGCTTGAAGATGGCTTGGCGTTTTTTGGCGACCTCGTCGGGGGAAAGGGGGACGGCCATCTCGATCTCGTCGACGCCCCACTCCTGCCACGCGCCGCGGTAGAGCCAGACCTCGCAGGTCTTAAGCCAAGGCTGGCCCTTGAGTTCTTCCAAGGCTTTGAAGATTGCCGTCAGGCAGACGCGATGAGTGCCGTGCGGATCAGAGAGGTCGCCGGCGGCGTAAATCTGGTGCGGCTTCACCTGTTCGAGAAGCTCTTTGATGATGCGGATGTCGTCCGGGCCAAGAGGTTTTTTCCGCACGCGGCCGGTCTCGTAGAAGGGCATGTCGAGGAAGTGAATCCGGTCTTCGCATTTGATGCCGGAGAATTTGGCTCCCGCGCGGGCTTCGGCGCGGCGGATCAGGCCCTTGGTTAGTTGCAGCTCGCGGCTATCCACTTCCCCGGGCTTCTTCTTCCCCAGGAAGCCCTCGATCTGGCCTTCTATGCGGGCGGCGACTTTCTCATCCAGGCCGAAGGCGCGGGCGTACTCGCGGACGAAGTCCGCATGGCGCAGCGCCGTCTCGTCCCACACGGCAATGTTGCCACTGGTCTGATACGCCACGTGCACGTCGTGCCCCTGTTCGCAGAGGCGGATGAACGTGCCGCCCATGCTGATCACGTCGTCGTCGGGGTGCGGCGAGAAGAGGACCACGCGCTTGGGGAAGATCTCGGCGTTGCGGTGATGGAAGCCGGGGAAGTCGATCTGATCTTCGCCCTTGCCGTTGGCCTTACCGCCGGGCCAGCCGGTGATCGTGGACTGGAGCGATTTGAAGATGTCGATGTTGATGTCGTACGCGCCCCCGCGCGACGCGATCAGTTCCTGCAGGCCGTGCTCGTTGTAGTCTTCATCCGTCAGCTTGAGCAGCGGCTTTTTCACCTGCTGGGCGAGCCAGATGGTCGCCTTGCGGGTCATGGCTTCATCCCACGTCAGGCCGAAATCTTCGAGGTTGCTCAGGAGCCAGGGCGTCTTGAAGCGCGTCAGTTCGGCGGCGGCGGCGCTGTCGAGAACAATCCGCGCGTTGGGGTGCTGCTGAAGGTACGACGCCGCAACCTGGTTGGTGATCTCGCCTTCGACGGCGCGGCGGATAACGTTGGCTTTGCCTTCGCCCCAGGCGAGCAGCACGACCTTGCGCGCTGACAGGATCGTCTCGACGCCCATGGTGATCGCCTTTCGCGGGACGTTCCATTCGCCGAAGAAATCGCTGGCGGCGTCCAGGCGGGTGACGCGGTCGAGCGTGATCAGGCGGGTGCGGCTGTCGCGCGGCGAGCCGGGTTCGTTGAACCCGACATGACCGGTGCGGCCGATGCCCAGGATCTGGTAATCCAGCCCCCCTGCTTCCTTGATGCCGCGCTCGTAGTTGGCGCAGAATTGCGCGACCTCTTCGCGGGCGATCGTGCCATCGGGGATGTGGATGTTCTTCGGGTCGATGTCGACGAAGTCGAACAGGTGCTCGCGCATGAAGCGCACGTAGCTTTGCAGCTCGTTGGGGTCCATCGGCCAATATTCGTCGAGGTTGAACGTGACGACGTTCTTGAACGAGAGACCCTCATCGGTGTGCAGGCGGATCAACTCATCGTAAAGGCCGGTCGGGGTGGAACCGGTCGCCAAGCCGAGGACGACCTGCGCGCCGGCGCTGGCGCGGACGCGAATCAGGTCGGCGATCTCGCGCGCCACGGCGGCGGCGGCGAGTTGGCTGGAGGGATAAACCGTGACCGGAATCTTCTCCACGCCAAAGACTGGCGTAGCGTTAAGTTCAACGGGAGACGCGGGTTGGGCGGTGCTCGACATCCTCTTTCTCCTCTGGAGTGCGGGACGATCAAAGTCTTATATAATCTATTTCCGCGAGAGATTGAAGCGCCTCTGCGCGATGGCGGAACGGCATGATAGCGAATACAACCGGACGCTGCCATGGTTTCACTGGGCATCGACATCGGCGGAACGTCGGTCAAGGTCGCCAGCCTCGACGGCGACGGGCGCGTCCTTTGGACGGGTAAAAGCCGACCGTTCGCGCGTCCGGACACGGCGCAGCTTGTTGGCGCGATTCGACAGGCGGTTGAGGGGCATGACACGGCGGCCGATGCGATCGGCCTGTGCTGCCCGGGGTTGCTCGATCGCAACAGGCGTCTGATCACGCTTTCCGTAAATGTGCCGGGGCTGGTCGATGTCCCACTGGACGAACTGGTGGCGCGGGCGTTGGGCGCCTGGCGGCCGAGCGCTACAATCTTGAGCGACGCGGGCGCCGTGGGATTCGACATCTACATGGGCCGGGGCTTGAGCGGGCGATTGCTCTGCCTGGCTCTGGGGACGGGCGTGGGCGCTTCGGTGATCGACGAAGGCGGACGTTTCCTCCACGTCAGCGGTGAATCGCCCGGTCATTTTGGACAACTCGACGTCTCGCTGGATGACGCGGTGCCCATCGGCCCGGACGGTGGCGCGGGTTCGCTGGAGGCATACATCGGCGCGGCGGCACTCGCCGCACGTTATGGCGGCGCGGAAGGACTGGCACAACTCACAGCAGCGGACCCGCCCGTGCGCGCGCTGGTGCGGGCGATTCGCGTGGCCCATGCGATCTATCGGCCGCAGCACGTCTGTCTGACCGGTGGCGTGGGGATCCGATTGAATCCGCTCGTCGAGCAAATCAAGGCGGCGGTCGAAAAGGACCTGACGCGCGTCGCGCGGGCGGGGTGGACGTTGACGACCGGCGAGAGCGACTATCACGCGGCCTGCGGCGTGGCACGCTTCGCCATGAGGAAAGACGCGGAATGAAGCGCCTGGCGATGATTCCGGTGCTCGCATTGTTAACGGCGATCTGGATCGGGACACATGCGCCGCGGCCGCTTCCGCCGCGCGTGCCGACAACGCCTGACCTGGGGATTAACCTTGACGTGATCGAGGACTGGTCAACCGCGGCGCCCTTCATCGACGCGACGGCGATGCTGCGGAAGTGGGGCAAAGCTGGGGCGGCCTGGGTGGACGATCCGGCGATCAAGCTGACGCCGGACAACTGCCCGCTTTCCGACGCCGATGCATTAACGTCTCTTCGCGGCTACCCGGCTGGGGTGTACACGCTGCGCTACGAAGGAACCGCGTCCGTAAGCCTTTCAGGATTCAGCGCGTCGGAGGTCACGCCGTCGCGGCGGGTTGGCGCGGTGACGACGGCGCAGGTGCGGCTCACGCCGCGGGCTGGGGATCTGTTGATTATCAAGGTGCGCGGCGTGAATGCCGCTGACCCGCTGCGCAAGCTGCAGTTGCTGGCGCCGGGTTACGCGGACGCGACGGCGGTTTTTACTGATGCGTTCGTGCGGCGCGTGCGGGTGTTCTCGACGATCCGGTTCATGGACTGGCAGCGGACCAACGGTAGCGCGGCGCGGGAATGGGCGGACCGGCCGCTTGCGAGTGCTGTCGGGCGCACGGGAGTGGGCGGTGTTCCGGTGGAAGAGATTGTGGCGCTTGGGAACGCGACCGGGCGAGGCGTGTGGGTGAACTTGCCGCACCTGGCAAGCGACGATTACGTGCGGCAGTTCGCCACCGTGATGCGCAACGGATTGCACGCCGGGGCAATCGTGCGATTCGAGTACAGCAACGAGGTGTGGAACCGCCAGTTCGAACAGGCGCGGGCGAACATGGCGGCGGCCAAGGCGAACGCGACTTTAACGGCGCGCGACGATGTCGGGCGGGCGGCGCAGCAGGCGGCGGCGCGGCTGGCGCACTTCGCGGGGATCTTTCGCGAGGTGTACGGCGACGCCGCGTACGCGGCGCGAGTGCGGCCCGTGGTCGGCGGATGTTGCGCGGCGCCTTACTGGGCGCAGACGCAACTCGAATGGCTGAAGGTGCATCACCCTGACCTGGCCGTGGAACTTGCGATTGCGGCTTATTTCGGGGGCGAGGACGACATCGCGGACGTCGATCGACCGGGTGTATCGGCGGATGTTTTGTTCGATCGCATCAACCAGCGGATGGACTCTGGACTGGCCGCGGGCGTGGCGGCACACGCGGCGCTGGCGACGCGATTTGGCGTGCCGCTGGTCGGGTACGAAGGGGGCGCTCACCTCACCGCGACCAACGGTATGAATGAAGCGCTCAAGGTGCGGATGCAAAACGACCGGCGAATGGCAGAAACCTACCGTCACATGATGACGATCTGGACCCGTAACGGCGGCGGGCCACTCGCGCACTACGCGTTCTGTGGCCCGCACGGGAAGTTCGGCTGCTGGGGACTGCTCGAGAGCGCGGATCAGGTCGGGAGCGTGCGGTGGGACACGTGCATGGCGCTGCAATTGCCGGCTGGCGATGCGAATCTCGACGGCAAGGTGGACGCGGCGGACCTAGCGATTGTCAAAGCCAACCTCGGGCGCGATCGCGCGTGGTGGACGGAAGGTGATTTCAACCGCGACGGTCGGGTCGACGCGGCGGATCTGGCGCTGCTCGAAGCAAACATGAAGGCGACGATGCAACCCGCCAGCGCCGCCGGCGAACGCGGCCGATAAAGCAGAACGGTGTTCGGGTATCATCGCGACGATGGGCGAATATCAGCCGGCGTCGCGCAGGCCGATCGCGGCGCCGTTTCGGCGAACCGCTGACGGGGCGGTGCGGCTGTGCGTGCGGTGGGACGTGCATCCGGACGTGATCTCGTACCTTTCGATGGCAGCGGCGGCGGCGGCGGGGATTTGCTTCTGGCTTTCGGGGCGCTGGCCTTGGCTGCTGATCGTGGCGCCCCTGCTCTGCTTCGCGCGGCTTTGGTGCAACATGCTGGACGGCATGGTGGCGCTGGCGAGCGGCAAGGCGTCGCTGCGGGGCGAGATCGTGAACGAGTTGCCGGATCGGGTGAGCGATATCCTGATTTTCGTCGGCGTGGCGCATAGCGGGTGGGTGAATCCGTTCCTTGCCTATTGGGCGGCGATCATGGCGCTACTGACGGCATATGTGGGGACGCTGGGACAGGCGGTGACGGGGCGACGGCGGTTCGAGGGGATGATGTCAAAGCAGCATCGGATGGTGGTGCTGGCGGTGGGGGCGTGGGTGATGTTTGCGTTGAGGCAGGACCCGCCGCGAGCGGCAAGCCCTGTGGGGGCGTTATCGGCGATGGATTGGGCCTGCATCGTAATCATCGTGGGGTGCGTGCAGACGGTTTGGGTGCGGCTCTTAAAGATCATGCGCGAGTTGCGCGGACGTGGGGAAGGCGGGACATCCTGAATTGGCACGCGGCGTTATCGGATCCGGTTTACCGAACCTACGCCATCCTCATCTTCGGGTTGCTGGCGCTGAGCGCGGCGATTTTGGCGGGGATCACGTGGGGCCTGAAGCGCCGCGTCCCCAAGGTCTGGCAGATCTGGCGGAGCTGGGTGGTGATGGCGCCGCTGGCGTTATTGATCGTGGGGCTGGGGCGCGAGGCGACGATCGCCGGCGTGACGCTGCTGGCGATCTTCGGCTTCAAGGAGTTCGCGCGGGCGACGGGGCTTTACCGCGACTGGGGGATGACGGGGATGGTCTACCTGGCGATCGTGGCAGTCGGCGCGGCGGCGGTCTGGCCGGACTGGGACGCGGGCGGGACGCGGGCGGGCTGGTGGGATGCGTTCGAGGCGATGCCGATCTTCGCGGTCGTGCTGATCCTGCTCGCGCCGATCGTGTGGGATCGCACGCAGGGCCAGTTGCAGGCGGTGGCGTTGGCGACGCTCGGGTTCCTCTACGTGGGGTGGATGTTCGCGCACCTGGGGTTCATGGCGAACTCAGCACACGCTTATGGCTATATTGCGTTTGTCGTGTTCGCGGTGGAGATCTGCGATATCTCCGCCTACACGTGCGGCAAACTGTTTGGCCAGCGCCCGCTGCGCAGCAACATCAGCCCGCGGAAAACCTGGGGCGGATCGCTGGGGGCACTGGCGGTCGCGATGGCGCTGCCGTGGGCGCTGGGGTTCTCGTTTCCGCCGGCGTTTGGTTGGCGGGCGAAGGTGGTCGCGGGGTTGATCGTCGGCGTGGGCGGACAACTGGGCGACTTATCGATCAGCCTGATCAAGCGCGACCTGGGACTGAAAGACATGGGGGCGGTTATTCCCGGGCATGGCGGGATTTTGGATCGCATCGACAGCCTCATCATCGTGGCGCCGCTATTTGCATGGCTGGTAAATTGGATTGAACCTTTGCGGTAGGTTGGAAACTGTAATTCGAGGAACTTTTCCATTTGACAGTTAGCTAATGCTAACATATCGTATGGGATATGAACGCCTGGCAGTACACAGTCGCGGCGGATTTGCAGCAGACGCTTGCCCAGCGGTGGGCCAGCGCGCGGCGTGAGCCGGACGTGCTCTGTTACGGCCTGCGGTCGGCCGGGGCGATCGCTACGCGGGCGCTGCTGGCGACCTACTTCCGCATGCGGATTGATGGGCGGGAGCATTTGCCGCAGAGTGGATCGTTTGTGATCGTGGCCAATCATGCGAGTCACCTTGATGCGCTTTGCCTGCTTTCGGCGCTGCCGATCTCGAAGCTGCATCATGCCTTCCCGGCGGCTGCGGCGGATTATTTCTTCCAGAGCCCCGCGGCTGGCGCGCTCAGTGGCTTGTTCATGAACGCGCTGCCGTTCGAGCGCAATACGCATGTCCGGCGGACGCTGGCCGCCTGCCGCGACCTGCTCGCCTGCGACGGCAACGTGCTGGTGCTGTTCCCCGAGGGGACGCGATCGACGACGGGCGAGATCGGGCGCTTCAAGGGCGGGGTCGGCGACTTGGTGGCCGGCACCTCTGTTCCGGTCGTA
>JAQGHM010000115.1 GCA_028291615.1 Phycisphaerales bacterium
ACATGAAGACGTGAAACATGAAGAGGTTTCGCGCCGTGTTTTTACGTGTGACCTGCTCCCGATCCTTTGTGTGCGTGGTTCGTTTTGAATGAATCCGCCGACCTCCACGCGAGGGCGGCGTCCATACCAATGGGTTCCCGCACGGAACGCCCGCGCGGGGGAAAGAGGGAGATTGTACGCGATGTGATGTGCTTTGTCATGGGCGGCCGATGCCTTGTTTGGCGGGTTTGGGGGGCGAGACGAAATTATCGTCGTCCATTGCGTCGGTGAATTCCTCGTCACGGTAGAGGCGTTCGCCGAACTCGTCCCAATGGGAGGGGATGACGAGGTCGGGGTCTTCGGCGGGGAAGCGCTGGCGGAGGTGGCTGAGACGGATGAGGTCGAGGAGGCGTTTGTAGTCGGGGGCGGTGATGGCGGAGTCGGGCTGGGCGAGTTGGCGCGCGGCCTGGGTGGCGGCGGCGGTGAGGTGGAAGTCGGCGCGGAAACGGAGGACTTCGCGTAGGGTGGTAAGCGCCCGCTGGAAGCATGGCCGGCGAAGCCAGCGCCGGAGGACGGCGGGTGCGGGCCACTGGTCGGGCGGGGGGCCGGCGGGGTTGTTGCGGAAGGCGCGGAGAAAAGTAGTCTGGGCGTTGGTGGTGCCGTCGATGCGTGGCATGTAAGTTCCTCCTTTAGAAATAGTTAGATGACGGTTGTGGATGACGGTCGATTTTTATTGACGGTCCTTTGCGGGTCCGGAGCGGGTCCAAAGGAGGTCCCGAAGCGGGTCCATTTTGGGTCCTTGCGGGGTCCGTTGCGGGTCCGCAGGAGGTCCAGGTCCGCACCCTTCAAGACTTTACGGCTGATCGAATTGTCCCTCACCTTGATCCCCATGATGGAACATCTAACCACTCTTTGGATAATTCAAGGTGCGAAGCCGCAAGCGACTTCGGCGGGTTGTGGTGGAATTCGGGCGGTCGGGGGGTTTAACGGTCTACCGCGGGCGGTCTCGGCGCCAGCCGCATTCGGGGCAGCCTTGGATGAAGTCGTAGCCCAAGTCGTAGCCGCATTGGATGCAGGCGCCGCGGCGGAAGCGGGCGACTTCGCGGATGAATCGGCGGGGGATGACCAGGGTGGACCAGGCGGCCAGCCAGACGGTGGCGAAGAGGAGGGTGTCGCCGATCAGGCCGATCCAGATGGGGCGGAGCGGGACGGGGATCGGGGCGTGATTGGCTGAGGGCGTGGTGATCGCGAAGGAGTTTGATCCCACGCGGGTGCCGAGCGTTTTGTAACTGTTGGCGGGCGGGACTGAGGTGGAGTTGGCAGTGCCTGTAGCGAGGGTATCGATCTCGGACATCAGCGCGACCATGGGCCAGCCGCGGGCGTCGATCTGGCGCTCTTCGCGATTGGCTAGGCCTGCTTCCATGGGACGGGCGGGGGAGCCGAGCGTGGTCCAGCCTGGGACTAGCAATTCGGGATTGCCGCCGCTGCCGGCGTTCGATCCGAAGCTTGATGCGTAGGTGCTGCTGGCTTGGACCTGGCGGGCCCATTGCAGGTCGCCTTTGTCGCTGACGAGGGCGACGGCGTCGACCTCGTTCCAGCCGGGGACCTTGTCGCAGGCGAGGTAGATCTTGATCTTTCGGGTGGGGATGTTGAGCGAAATGGGAATGGTCGAGACGGGAACGCTGCTGCCGCTTGATGCCGGTGTGGATGGGGTCGGGTCGGTGCCGCTCCAGGCTTCGATCTCGTGATCTGCTTCGTCGAAGATCGTGACCTTGAATAGCGCCCCGGGGGCGCAGTTTTCGTAGACCTGGACTTGGCGCGGCACGACGGCGCGGGCGTATTGGAGGATGAGCCATTCGGTACCGGCATCGGAGGATTGTGACGCCCAGGCGCTGGTTTGATCGCCGACGGTGGGGGTATCGGGCGCGCCGGCGGCTTGCTGGGGGCTCCAGCTTGCGCCTTTGATGCGAATCGATTTGATCTGGATTGCGCCGGCGCGGTCCCAGCGGGTGACGGACCACTGTTCTTCATTGATGAACGCGCTGCCCTGTGATTGGCGGCCGAGTTGCACATCCTGAAGCAGGGCTAGAAGCCAAGCGACGGCCAGGGTGGTAACCAGGCCCAGGGCGAGGAAGAGCAGGGTGGTGCGGAGGTGCCGGCGCATGTTTGCGTTAGACGATGAGGACGCTTGCAGGTTTCCGGCGATTGATCGTAACCGGGCGCGCCCTCACCTTCGACGGGAATTTCGGTATAGTACGCGGCTTGCGCCGCAATTAGCGGCGGGCATCGGAACGGATCAGAAGGATTGAGCAGACATGGCATTAGAAGTCGGAATCGTCGGCCTCCCCAACGTTGGCAAGAGCACCATTTTCAACGCGCTGACGGCTGCGGGGGCGCTGGCGGCGAATTACCCGTTTGCGACGATCGAGCCGAACGTGGGCGTGGTGGCGGTGCCGGATGATCGGCTGCGGGTTATCAACCAGTTTCAGCCGACGGAGAAGATCATCCCAGCGGCCGTGCGGGTGGTGGACATCGCGGGGATCGTCCGCGGGGCGAGCACGGGGGAAGGGTTGGGGAATAAGTTCCTGTCGCACATCCGCGAGGTGGATGCGATTTTGCACGTGGTGCGGTGTTTTGTGGATAACGACATCATGCACGTCGAGGGCGGCGTGGATCCGATTCGCGACATCGATACGATTGACACCGAGCTGGCGCTGGCAGACCTGGAGACGGTGAACAGCTCGATCGACAAGAGCGAGCGGCAGGCGCGCAGCGGGGACAAGGAGGCGATCGCGCGGCTTGAGGTGCTGAAGAAGAGCCGGGCGCACATCGAGCAGGGGAAACCGGTGCGCGGAATCGAGTTCAACCCCGATGAGGCGCGGATCGTTAAGAGTTTGGGGCTGATTACGGCGAAGAAAGTGCTGTACGTGGCGAACGTAAACGAGCCGGACCTGCATGGGGAGGGGCCTCTTGTGCAGAAGGTGCGCGAGCGCGCGAAGGGGGAGGGCGGGCACGTGGTGGCCGTGTGCGGGAAACTGGAATCGGAGTTGTCGGAACTGAACGAGGCGGACAAGAAGGAAATGCTGGAAAGCATGGGCCTGGTCGAGCCGGCGCTGGCGGCGCTGACGCGGGAGGCTTACAAGCTGCTGGGGCGGCAGAGCTATTTTACGGCTGGGCCGAAGGAGATCCGGGCGTGGGAAATCTCGACCGGCGCGACGGCGCCGCAGGCGGCGGGGGTGATTCACACAGATTTCGAGAAGAAGTTCATTAAGGCGGAGATCTACTCGATTGACGACCTGGTGCAGTTCAAAAGCGAGGCGGCGATCAAGGCGGCGGGTAAGCGGCGGATCGAGGGGAAGGATTACGTGATGCGGGATGGGGATGTGGCGCATTTTCTGACGGGGGCGTGAGGAGGGCTGTGGTCTGCGGGAATCCTCGGCGCTCTGAAGAATGGGCGGGTTCGGGGGCTAGGATTGGCCCCGCTCACCGGCCCACGGCAGACAAGAATCAACTTTACGCGTCATCGGCGTAAACCCTTGAATTGCAGAACCGTCATTCGGAGGGAGTTTCAACGACAAAGGATCTCGCCGGCAGTAGACTGACTTTTACTGCCGGCCAGATCCTTCGCAGGCTCAGGATGACGGCTGAGCGCCGTCGGAGGCGGGACTGAGGCAATGACGCATAAAGCTGACGAATGTCCGCCCCATCGGAGGAACGCGGTGCCGGCACACGGCGGCGGGGCGATAAAAGCGGCGGAGAAGTGAGAGGGGCGGCGGTCGGCTCCGTCTGAAGAGCGGGACCGTCGCGCGGGCGGCGTGCCCCATCGAATGCGGATTTCGCGGAGGCCATCCATGCGCTTCGGATCGTTGATCTTGCTCGTGGCGGTGCTTGGGGTGGATCGATCGTCGATTGCCGAGGAGGCCAAACCGGATGTGCCGGCTGCGCCGCGTTTTGTGATTTCGAAAGAGACGACGTACGTCGCCGGGCCGGTGCGCGCGGATGGCACGATCGATTACGTGGAGGCGATCAACGAGCGGCTGTCGAAGGGCGTGACGAAAGAGAACAACGCGGCGATCTCATTGCTGCAAGCGGCGATGGCGGAAGATCCGATGCAGGCGCGCCACTATGCGAAGGTCTGTCAGAAGCTGGGGATCGCGCCGCCTGAGCAGGCGAAGGGGGCGGAGTTGCCGCCCAATGATCCGGCGGGGCTGGACGAAACGCTGAAGGGCCTGTGGACGGCTGATAAGGCGCCGCAGGTGGCGGAGTGGCTGAAGGCGATGGACGGGCAGTTGAAGCTGCTGGTGGATGCGTCGAAGCACGATCGCTATTACATGCCGCTGGTGCGCGAGCAGGCGAGCGATCCGCTGGTGTCGGTGTTGCTGCCGCACCTCAGCCACCAGAGACATTTGTGCAACGCGCTGAAATCGCGGGCGATGCTTCGGCTGGGCAACGAGGAGATGGACGGCTTTTGCGATGACGTGATCGCCATCGTGCGGATCGGGCGGCTGACAACGCACGCACCTACGCTGGTGGAGAATTTGGTGGGCACGGCGTGCGAGGCGTCTGGGCTGGACGCGATGAAGGTTGCGGCGACGGGAAGGTGGCTGTCGGAGGCGCAGGTGGATCGGTTGTTGAAGGAGCTTCGCGCCGCGCCGGCGCGGCGGCCGATGTATGACGTTTTTGAAGGGGGCGAGCGCGGGTTCCTGCTGGAGTTTTTGCAGACGGCGGCGGTGCACGGCGTGGGCGAGGCGCAGAAGATGCTCGGCGCGCTCGGGCAGCGCAACGCGATCACGCTGGCGCCGGTGGACCCGGTGGCCAAGGATTGGAACGCGGCGATGCGCAAGGCCAATGGCTGGTACGATCAGTTGGCTGAGGCGGGGAAGAAACCAAGCCACGTCGAGCGGATGCGCGCGTGCAAGCAGTTCATGCGCGACATCGAAGCACTGAAGGTCAAATATGACGGGTGGAAGGCCGCCTTCGCGCCGGTGGAAGATCGGATGATCGCGCTCGTCATGCCTTCGATGGAGCGTGCGTATACGGATGAGACGAAGATCGCGGCCAATCTTGAACTGACCGAGACGGCGCTGGCGCTGTCGGGCTTCCGCTCGCGGACGGCGGAGTATCCGCCGGAGTTGAAATTACTGGTGCCGGCGTATTTCAAGGAGACGCCGGTGGATCGATTTAACGATCATCCGCTGACTTATCGGCTGGAAGGGAATGGGTATGTGTTGCTTAGCGTGGGGCCGGATGAAGTGGAGGGGGGCGCGAAGGGGGATGATCTGGTGGTGGAAGTTCGGAAGTGAATTCGGGGTGTGATCGCGTGTGGGGCTTTTGGACACGGCCCGCGAGCTAGCCGGCTAAACGCGGGATGCTCGAAAGTCATTCACACTCCGAAGTGGCGTTGGGCGCGTGGGGTGCTTATCATTGCGTGTCGGCGACCCCATAGCTCAATTGGAAGAGCAGCGGCCTTCTAAGCCGCAGGTTGCAGGTTCGAGCCCTGCTGGGGTTATTCATAGGACGGGTAACTCATGGCAACTGTTGATCGACGTCGGTTCATCGGAGGGATGGTGGCGGCCGCTGCGGCGGGGGCACTTTTGAAGCCTGGGACTGCCGGCGCGGCGGAGTTCAAGGGGAAGTTGCATCGGGCGATGATCGTTGGGCCGGTGATCGAGTCGGCGCTGCGGCCTCTCAAGGAGGCGGGTTTTGAGGGGGTGGAGACGCGGCAGATCGGTACGGAGGAAGAAGCGGCGCGGGGGCGGGCGGTGGCTGAAGGTTTGGGAATGCGCATCCACTCGGTGATGCGCGGGTGGATGGAGTTTAATTCGGAGGACCCGGCCAAGGTGGAGGTATCGATCGAGGCTACGCGCAAGGCGCTGCGGGCGGCTAAGGCGTATGGGGCTGATGCGATCCTGCTGGTGCCTTGCCGCGTCGCGGGGATTCCGATGCCGCAGCCTTGGGAGTTTGACGTTGTCTTTGACGAGAAGAGCGGCCATGTGTCGCGCGTGGTGAAGGAGGGGGATGCGAAGTTCGAAGAGTATATTGTCGCACAGAACCGCGCCACCGACACGTCGCGCGCGGCGGTGGAGAAGCTTCTTCCGCTGGCGGAGGAACTGAAGATCATCATCGGCTTGGAGAACGTCTGGAACAATTTGTGGGTGACGCCGGCGCTCTACAAGCACTTCGTCTCCTCGTTCGCCAACCCGTGGGCGCGGGCGTATTTCGACATCGGGAATCACGTGAAGTACTCGCCGCCGCAGGAGTGGATCAAGGTGCTGGGGCCGCTGATCTGCAAGCTGCACGTGAAGGACTTCAAGCTGAACGAGGACGGCCACGGCGGAAAGTTCGTCCACCCGCGCGATGGGAACATCGACTGGCCGGCGGTACGCAAGGCGCTGGATGAAGCGGGCTACGATGGCTGGGCGACGATCGAGGACGGCGGGCTGCCGCTGGCGGAGTTTAATAAGCGGTTCGATCTGATTGCGGCCGGACAGTAACGCGCCTTCCCGGTCCGGCGCGGGGCCGTTAGGCTGCGGGGCATGCGAATCCAATTCTGCGGAGCGGATCGGACGGTGACGGGGTCTTGTCATCTGATCGAGGTGAATGGGCTGCGGATTTTGCTCGATGTGGGGATTTATCAGGGGTCGCGGGAGATCGCAAACCGCTTGAACCGGTGGCTGCCGCGGGACGCGACGTCGGTGGATGCGGTGATCCTTTCGCACGGGCATTTGGATCATTGCGGCAAGCTGCCGGTGCTGACGAGCGCGGGATATAAGGGGCCGATCTATTGCACGCCGGGGACGGCGGCGGTGGCGCGGATCGTGCTGGAGGATTCGGCGGAGATTCAGGAGGAGGATGCGAGTTATCTTAACCGCCGGGCGCGGGGGGCGGGGGAGGAACCGGTGCGGCCGCTGTACACGCGGGCGGACGTGCCGGCGGTGCTGCGGGCGTTTAAGCATGTGGGGTATGAGAAGCGGACGGAGTTGGGCAACGGGGTGGCGTTCACGTTTCGGGATGCGGGGCACATCCTGGGTTCGGCGTATGTGGTGCTGGAGTGGGAGGAGGGCGGCAGGCCGCGGACGCTGCTCTTCACCGCGGACATCGGGCGCTACGAGACGCCGATCATTCGAGATCCCGCGACGCTACCGGGGCCGGTGGATCTGGTCATCACCGAGAGCACTTACGGCAACGCGAAGCACGCGCCGATGAGCGAAGTGGGACCGCAGTTGCTCGAAGCCGTCAAACAGGTGGTGCGCGATCGCAGCCGGCTGCTGGTGCCGTCGTTCGCGGTGGGGCGGACGCAGACGATCCTCTGGTACATGCAGAAGTTCATCAGCGCGGGGGCGATCGCGCCGATGCCGGTCTTCGTGGACAGCCCGATGGGGGTGGAGGCCAGCCAGGCGTACAGCCAGTTCCGCGAGAACTACGACGCCGAGACGACGGCGATGATCGGCATGAGGGATCTCTTCGGGCTGTCGCGGACAACGTTCGCCGTCACCGCCAACGACAGCCGGAAAATCAACGGGCAGAACGGGCCGTGCGTGATCATCGCCAGCAGCCCGACGTGTGAATTCGGGCGCATCCTGCATCACCTGGCGTTGAGCATCGAGCGGGAAAAGGATCTGGTGCTCTTCGTCGGTTACACCCCGCCCAACACGCTGGGCCGGCGGCTGCAGGATGGGGCGCAGCGGGTGCGGATCTATGACCGGTGGTATGACGTCCGGTGCCAGGTGCGGACGATTCATGGGCTGTCGGCGCACGCGGATGGGGATGAGCTGCTGCGGTTCCTGACGCCGACGCTGAGGCCTGAGACGACGGCTTACGTGGTGCATGGTGAGGAGCCGCAGGCGGAGACGTTCGCCAATCGGCTGGTGGGTGCGGGGATGGGAAGGGCGGAAGTACCGGCTATGGAATCGTCGCTGGTGGCGTTTGCGGCGCTGCCGGAGCGAGCGCCGGAGATTTCGACTACGGCGGTGCGGGCTGAGGATTAAGGGAGAATTTCCGTTTTTACTTGAGTATTTCCCTGCTTTGGCGATATGCTGGGGTGGGTCACATCTGTTTAATCCTCGTGGGCGCATTATGGCCCACCCCTTGCGGAGACGGACATGTCGAGACGATCGTGGGTGTTGCGGCGCGCGGGATTTACGCTCGTCGAGTTGCTGGTGGTGATCGGCATCATCGCGCTGCTGATCTCGATCCTCCTGCCCAGCCTGAGCCGTGCGCGCGAGGCGGCGAACCAGGTCACCTGCCAGGCGCAGCAGAAGCAGATCGTGCTGGCGATGATCCTGCATGCCTCGGAGCATAAGGGGTACATGCCGCTGGTCGGCGCGATCGAGCCGGGCACCACGCCGGCGGCCGTGCAGGACGTCCGCATGGAGAAGTACGACTACTGGGGCACGAGCGGCAATTTCAACCTGATGTCGATCATGGGAGCGCTGGGCCCGCAGCTCGGGCAGGTGGTGGCGGCGGACACGCAGTTGAACCTCGAGGCGGACATGCAGAAGGGATTGCTCCGCAAATTGTTCGTCTGCCCGTCCGACCGCGAGGGCGGCCGCTTCGGCGCGACGCTGGGGATGGGCGGGAGCGCCTTTAACAGTTATGCGTTCAACGAGGCGGCCCTGGGGTGGGGCGACGATGGCGGCGGCAACGGCGTGCGCGGGCACATGCGCTTGCGCGGCAAGGTGGCGCGGTTTCCACACCCGGCCATCCTCTGCCTGTTGACCGACGGCGCGCCGCGCGGCGGCGACGGCGCGGGGGCTTGGCAGGTTTACTATGACCACGACGCCAACATCACGCTGCGCGACATCTTCATCACCGATCATGGCGCCGGCACCAACCCCAACTACAAGGCCGGCGCCAAGGACTGCGGCGAGTGGAACCTGATCGACAGCAACCGCCACCGCAAACGCATGATGGTCGCCTTTGCGGATGGGCACGTTGAGAACGTGCGCCTGGAAGAGGGGACGCTGGACGAGATCAGTTTGTGCAAGGATTTCCCGTCGCGCTAAGAACGCCGCGAAGAAATCGAACAGGCGCGAGCGTCCAAGGATTACGTCTTACGGTCGGTGGGCGTCTCCACGCCCTTCCCCGCCGCCGTTCCCGCGAGATAACCCGTGGCCCAGGCCCATTGGAAGTTGAAGCCGCCGATTCGGCCGTCGCAGTCGAGGAGTTCGCCGGCCAGGTAGAGGTTGGGGTGTTTGCGGGAGCGGAGGGTGCGGTAGTCGATCTCGGCGAGGGGGACGCCGCCGGCGGTGACTTCGGCGTAATTCCATCCGCGGTGCTGCACGACGGGGAGGGGGAGGGCGGTGAGGCCGTGGGCGAGCGTTCGGCGGGCGTCGCGTGGGAGTTGAGCGAGGGGTGTCGTCGGGATGAGCTTTACGTGGGCAAGCAGGGCGTCGGCCACACGCTGGGGGAGGCGCTCGCCGAGGATCGTGGCGATTGAGGCGCGCGGGCGGGCGGTGGCTGCGTCGATCAGGCAGCGCTCGGTGGTTTCGAAGGTTTCGCCGGGGAGGAAATTGCAGCGCAGCTCGGCTGCCGCGCCGGATTCGGTGGCGATGACCCAGTGGCGGCTGGCGTCCATGACTACGGGGCCGCTGATGCCGAAGTGGGTCCAGAGGAGGGAGCCGGTGCGGCGGTCGATGCGCTTGTTGCTGGCGTAAGTGGAAAGCTCGACGATTTGCGAGAGGCCGGAGAGCTGGGCGTGGAAGAATTTGTTGTTGTCGAGGACCAGGGGGACGAGGGCGGCGTGGGTGTCGGTGACGGTGTGGTTTAGTTGTTGGGCGAGGAGCCAGCCGGAGCCGTCGCTGCCGGTCTTGGGGAGGGAGCGGCCGCCGGTGGCGAGGAGGAGGCGTGTGGCGCGGAGGAAAGTGGTGGGGGGGTGGGGGGATGGGGGGGTGGGGGGTGAAGAGGGCGCGCGGTCGCTTGCCTTGCTCCTCATCTCCCTATCTCCCCATCTTCCCATCGCATTCGCAGTTATCTCCAGCGTGAAATAGGCAGTGCCATCCGTCGGCGGCGCGATGGCGGTGATTCGGCAGCCCGTGAGGATCGTCACGCCTAGTTCTTCGCAGCGGTGGAGGAGGGCATTCAGGACGGTGCGGGCGGAGTCGGTGACGGGGAAGAGCTTGCCGGTTTCTTCGCGTTTAAGTTCTACGCCGAGCGAGGCGAACCAGCGGACGGCGGCGTCGGCGTCGAAGGCGGCGAGGATGTTGCGAACGATCGTGGGTGCGCCGTTGAAGTCGGCGGGGGTGACGCGCTCGTGCGTGACGTTGCAGCGGCCACCGCCGGCTACGAGGATTTTTGCGCCCAGGGATTTGGCGGTGTCGAGGAGGAGGATGCCTTTGCCGGAGCCGGCGGCTTGCGCGGCAAAGATTGCTGCGGTGAGGCCGGCGGCGCCGCCGCCGATGATGGCGAGGTCGGGGGTAGAAGAAGGGGCAGTATCCAACATGGCGCGTGCAAAAACGGGTGGCATGGACAACTGTACTCGCTTGCCCGTGGGCTTTTACCAGGGACTGCATCACCACGGGCAAACAAGTTTGCCCATGCCACCCGGAGAATGCTACGCGGGTTGCGTGCCGCGCCCAACACTGTGAGGGGAATGGGATTGTCGAATCACCCCGCTGCTGCTCCGAGGATGAACAGCAGGATCGCCACCGCCACGCCGATCACAAGCCCCGCGACCACGTAATGCCACGTGATCGCCACGCAGCAGCAGGTCATGCCGCTGACCACGAGTGGGCGAGACCGCCGGGCGGTCGTCCAGGCTGTCGGTCCGGTGATCAGGCCGAGCAGGGCGACGACCACTGCGCCAATCTGGTAAGGCTTGACGGGATTGGGCGGTGGCGGCGGCGGTTGCGTCGGCAGGGGAGTTTCGCCGGGGGCTGTTGAGGGCTGAGTCGTGGCCTTGCCGAAGGCGAACTCGAACTTGTTGATCTTCACGTTGAAGCGATGCGCGACGGGTGGTTTTGAAGTCCGATCGTCGCCGTGCGAGTCCTGTTCCTTGTCCGCAGCAGCCCGAAAAGGCGGTTGGTCATAAACCATGGCAGGGAGGACGACCAGGCCCAATGCGACAACGCCCAGCAGCAGCGTGAGGCGAGCGAGGAGGTGTCGTGACATGAAGGGGGTCCGGTGCTTATGTAAGTCAGACGGCCAATCCCGCCGCCGTGGCCTTTCGACTGTCGGTGATCGTCCCGTCGGCCTGCACCGTGAAGGGGCAGCTTGCGCATTGGCCGTTGGCGGTGGCGGCGTGATGGTCTGGGGCGGCGGGAATTGCGATTCCCGACTCGCCCGACCGCAACGTGCCTTTGCACGATTCGCAACGGTACGTGTGGTTGGCGCAGTATTGCACGCGCTTGTTCAAGAGGTCCAGGATCAGGTCGTCAATCCCCAGCGGCATGGTCACGTGGTAAGTGGTGCCGGGGTGGTGTGCAGCGGCCTCGGCGGTGATGCGGGGGATGTCGCCGGTCCAGTGTTTGCCGGGGCCCAGGAAAAACGGCGTCACGATGACCTGCGTTGCCCCGCGCTCGACGCATTTGGCGTAGGCGGTGGGGATGAGCGGCTCGGCGATCTCCATATGGGCCGGTTCAACGATGTCGTAGAGCGCGCTGAAACGTTCGCCGAAGAGCCGGGCGACTTCCTCGAGCATCTCGTTGCTCTGCGTGCGGCGGGAGCCGTGATCGACAATGATGATTCCGGTTTGCATGACGAACATATGTTAGTCGGCGGGAAGGGGGGAGGTAAAGCGGGGAACTGGACTGTAGACAGTAGGCAGCGGTCAGTAGATAGTATTGGCGCGGAGACCGTCCTGAATTTCTGGCTGCCGAATTAAATACAAAGGAGCAAACGATGCGCAAGT
This sequence comes from Phycisphaerales bacterium, assembly GCA_028291615.1. GTDB lineage: Bacteria > Planctomycetota > Phycisphaerae > Tepidisphaerales > Tepidisphaeraceae > RYN-433. Next base: position 11,828 of record JAQGHM010000115.1, read on the forward strand.
TATCTCGCCGTGGATTTGTGCTGGGCGCCGCTGCAGGCGCGGCCGCGTTGACGTTTCCGATCCGCCGGGTGCAGGGGGCCAACGACGCGATCAACATGGGGTTTATCGGGGTGGGGGATCGAGGGTCGGCTTCGGTCAAATGGTTCAGCGGAGTGAAGGACGTGCGGGTCGCGGCGGTGTGCGATGCGGATTCTTCGCACGTCGCAGCCAACAAGGCGAAGTATCCCGACGCCAAGGCGGAGATCGACCTGCGGAAGGTGCTGGATAATAAGGACATCAACGCGGTCGTCATCTCGACGTGCAACCACTGGCACGCGCTGGCGGCGGTATGGGCGTGCCAGGCGGGGAAGGATGTATACGTCGAAAAGCCGGTGTCGCAGAACGTGTGGGAGGGGCGCAAGATCGTGGAGGCGGCGCGGAAGTATAAGCGCATCGTGCAGGGGGGCACGCAGCAGCGCTCGGATCCGGTGCAGGCGCAGATCCGCGAGCTGATTAACTCCGAGAAGCTCGGCAAGATGCAGTGGATCCGCGGCAACCGGTTAGGCACGCGCGCCAGCATCGGCAAGACGGCGACGCCGCTCAAGCCACCGGCGGAGGTCGACTACAACCTGTGGCTCGGCCCGGCGCAGGACCTGCCGATGCACCGGGAGAAGTTCCATTACGACTGGCACTGGGTCTGGAACACCGGCGCGGGCGAGATGGGGAACTGGGGCGTGCACGTGCTGGACGACATCCGCAACATGCTGAGCGACAAATGCAGCTTGCCGACGCGCGTGCTGGCGGGCGGCGGGCGAGTGGCGTGGGATGATGCGGGCGAGACGCCCAACGCGCACTTTGTCTACTTCGACACCGGCGTGGTGCCGGTGATCTTCTCGCTGTCGAATCTGCCCCGCAAGAAGGGGGACGGCGGCGCACCCAATTACCGCGGCATCCAGAGCGGATACGTCATTCAGTTCGAACATGGGTACTACGCCGGTGGCCGCAGCGGCGGCCGCAGCTTTGACAACAACAACAAGCAGCTCGAAAGCTTCAAGGGTGACGGCGGTGGCGCGCACGCGCAGAACTTCATTGACGCGGTCAAGAGCCGCGATGCGTCGAAGCAGAACGGCGAGATCGAACAGGTGCACTACTCCAGCGCGTGGTGCCACCTGGCGAACATCGCGTTTCGCCTCGGGGCTGCATACGACAAGGAAAAGGCGCTGGCGGCGGCTCCAAAGTTTGGGCCGTGGGCGGAGTTGGTGGATGGTTTCAATGCGCACCTGGAAGCGAACAAGGTGGATCCGAAGAGCCCGGCCTTGAAGGTGAGCGCGATGCTGGAACTGGATCCGGTGAAGGAGACGTTCGTCGGGCCGAGCGCTACGCCCGATGCGCTGGCGATGTTGCGGCGCGAGTATCGCAAGGGGTTTGAGATGCCTGAGCAGGTGTAAGAGGCGTCGATTTGCAATGCATGATGGATGCGATTCTTCACCCGAGAATGGCTCAGCGGGAAATTAACGGACGAGGCGTTCGACGCCGTGTCGGAGGCGTATCGTCGTCACCTCGCGTCGCTTCGACTTCCGGAGCACGCGATAGCTCTCGCGCAAGCTGACCTCCACGATGCTTACGTACTCGACGTTAGCGAAGAGCGGCACGCGGCACGTGTGAGGCTTCGCTTGCGCTGCGGCGACCTCCAGCGAGGCTGCGCTGATCTGACCATTGAATATTCAGGTGCTGCCATCGATGCGGCGTCGCTGGCTCGGCTTCGTTGCGCAGCGGAGTTGCCGCGGGACGAGATCCTGTACGACGAGGTGGACCGCGTCGGGCAATCCTTCGAACACCGGCTCATCCTCGTGTCGCATGCTGAGGTTTGCGTATCCTTCGCGTCAGTTGCACTCACCGCTCACCCGGTCAGCGGACGATCGGCGGGATAAGCAAATTCCCCGACGGATCACGGCTTGGTCGGCAACGTCCCCGTTGCGTCTACGCGATCTTTGTAGCCCCACTTTGTGAGATAGTAGTCGGCCGGTTTGAAATCATCGTGGGCGGCGGTCAGGCGCTTTTGGAGCAGTGCGTCCAGCTTTTGCTGGAGGTCGGCGGCGTCGGGGGTGTTGACGAGATTCTTCATCTGGTACGGGTCGGTCTCGTTGTCGTACAGCAGCCAGGGGCCGGCAAGCTCGCGGACGTAGGTGTAGCGCGGGGTGCGAACCCCGCGGAACTCGCGACCGCCTGCGGCGCGGGTCCACTCGCCGAACGGGGCGACGCAGGTGATTAGGGCGGCGTTTTCGGCGTTGGGATTTTCGCCGCCGTGCATGAAGGCGCTGTAATCAAGACCTTCGACCGTTTTGGGAATTGCGATGTTGCAGAAGCCCAGGAGCGTGGGCATCAGGTCTTCGGAACTTATGACAGTATCAATCTGTTTGCCGCCTGTGCCGAGGGCGGCCGGGTAATGCCAGAGCATGGGCACGCGCAGGGCCTCGTCCCACGGTTTTTGTTTTCGGCCCATCTGGTGGGAGCCGATCATGTCGCCGTGATCGGAGGTGAAGACGAGGATCGTGTTGTCTTCGATGTCGGCGGTTTTGAGGGCGTCACGGAGTTGGCCGATGTATTGGTCGAGGGCTGAGCAATTGGCGTAATAGCCTGCGAGGTCCTTCCGGGCCGCGGCGGCAGCGGGCGGGGGGACATTGGGACGCAGTTCGATCCTGGCGGGATCGTACATCTTCTGAAATTGCGGCGGCGCCTGCTCGTACGGATTGTGCGGCGGGCCCCACGCGAGAAATAGTGCGAACGGCTTGGCGGACTTCGCGCGATCGCGCAGGTAAGCAATCGCGTCGTCGGTTTGGGCGGCGGCGTCGTAGCCGGGCCAGAGGCGCTTCTGTTTATCGTCGTCGGCGTAATAGAACGAGCGATTGTAGTTGTGCGTGCACTCCATCACCTTCCAGTAGTCGAAGCCCTGGCGGGATTCGGGCGGAATGTAGGAGAGCCGGCCGCGGCCGCCGATGTGCCACTTGCCGATGTAGCCGGTGTCGTAACCGGCGGCGGCGAGGACCTTGGCAATGGTGGTGGCGTCATCGGCGAGGTGGGCGTCGTTGATGAAGAGGCCGTGGGTCGTGGGGCGCTGGCCGGTCTGCATGGAGGCGCGGAAGGGCGTGCAGACGGGGCAGGCGGAGACGGCGTGGGTGAAGTTAACGCTCTGTGCAGCGAGCTTGTCGAGGTTGGGGGTTTTGACATTGGGATCGCCGGCATAACCGGTGGAGCAGGCGCGCCATTGGTCGGCGACGATGAAGAGGATGTTGGGCGCACTCTGTACGGAGGACGGGAAGATCAGGGCAACGAACAGCGCCGCGATTAGAATTCGGCATCTCATAGCGCTCTCCTGGGATGGCGTATGTTCGCGTTCAGCCGCCGCGCGCGGCGAGGGTGATTTCCGTCGTGACTTCCTTGGCCCCGCGGCGGTAGATGAGTTTGACCTTGTCGCCGGGTTTGTGACTGTTCAGCGCGGTGGAGAGTTCCATCAGCGTGCCTGTCGCCTGGTCGCCGAGTTTGAGGACGACGTCGCCGGCCTGGAGTCCGGCCTGCGCGGCGGGGGTGCCGGCGCTGGTGCCGCCGATCTTCACGCCCTTGCCGTCTTCCTCTTCGCCGTATTCGGGAATGACGCCAAGGCTGGCGCGGCGGCCGCCTTCGACTTCGCCGCCCGTGCCGGCGGACATTGGGCTCATCATGCTTACCTTGTCGGCGGCGTCGACGTACTGCGACTTGGGCATGCAGGCCAGGTCGTCGATCAGCTCGACGCTCATGCGCGCGACCTTTGCGATGCCGTCGTAATTGATCTTGTCGGCGGTGTCGGTGGGGCGGTGATAGTCTTCGTGAATGCCGCTGAAGAGGAAAAGGACGGGGATTTTTTTGACCGCGAACGACATGTGATCGCTCGGCCCCATGCCGCCGTCGCCGAAGTTCTTGAATTCGAGGGGGGAGTCGGCATCGGCCTTCTTCAAAAGGTCATGGAACGGCGCGGCGGTCCCGCCGCCACCGACGTACAGGAGGTTCTTGCGGATGCGCCCGACCATGTCAAGGTTAAGCATCGCGACGATCTTCTTCAGGTCGATCGGCGGATGGTTGGCGAAGCGGGCGGAGCCGATCAGGCCAGATTCTTCAGCGGTAAACGTGGCGAAGATGATCGAGCGCTGGGGCGGATGGTCGGCGGCGCTGTGGGCGAAAAGCCGGGCGAGCTCAAGAACCGTCGCCGTGCCTGAGGCGTTGTCATCCGCGCCATGATGGATGGCGCGCGTGGTGGGGGCGGTGGTGGACTTGATCGCTGCGATCGCCGATGTCGTGGGAAGCGTTGTCGCGTGCGGGTTGCTGGCGTCGCCGCCGGGCGTGAGCAGGTCCTTGATCTGGCCAGGAACCTGCAGCGCGGCGTGCGAGGTGGGCATGTTCATCAGACTGCCGGGGCCGCCCCAGCCGAGGTGATCGTAATGCGCGCCGACCATCACGTACTCGTCGGCGTGCGCGCCTGTGCCGGGGAGATAGGCGATGACGTTTCGGACGGTCTTTTTCGTGCGCTTGATCGCGACGTTGCCGGTGACGGAGACGTTATTGACGTCGCTCGAGGCGGGTTGGACGCGCTGGTCGATCTGCTGTTGCAGGACGGCGAGCGTCGGCGCGCCGCCGCGTTTTAGAAGGTCGTCGGCGACGCTGCGTTTGACCTGAAGGACGGGGAGCGCGACGCCGCCGACGTACTGGCGGGAAAAGGGAAGCAGGGGGTCATCGCCGTGGTCATGATACGTAGGCGGGTTGACCAGCAGGAGCGCCACTGCGCCGTGCTCGGCAGCGACGCGGACCTTGGTTTCGAGATGCGCGTTGGGCGTGTAATCTTCCTTGGCGGCGCCTTTGGCCCAGCGGCTTTTGCCCTTGTCATCGTGCGGCTCGAAGCGCATCGCGAGGACGACCTTGCCCTTCACGTCCATGTTCGCGTAATCGTCGTAGTGATTCGTTGGATCGGTCACGCCGTAGCCTACGAAGACCAGCGGCGCGGAGAATCGGCCTTCGCCGGAGAAGCTGAGGGCGGTGAAGGTTTCCTTGAGCTGCCATGCAGCGTCGCCGGACGCGAGGGTGGTGGCAGGATCGATCGATTCGGCGGTGGTGATGTCAAACGACTGGAAGTAACTACCGAGGCCGGGGAGCGGCTTTAGGCCCAGGGACGCGAAGCGCGTGGCGATGTAGTCGGCGGCGAGGTCGAGGCCTTGCGTGCCTACGCCGCGCCCCTCGAGGCGATCGGAGGCGAGGTAGTAGACGTCGGATCGGATCTGGTCTTCGAGGACGGTGGGCGCGGTTTGCTCGGGTTGGTTCGCCAGGGCGAGCGAATGGCCGGACCGTGAATTGCAGCCGACCAGGGCGATCAGTAAGCTCGCGGCGGCGAGAAATCGAGTGCGTCTGCTGGGGTTCATTGACAGGATGTTATGCCCGTACCGGCGTCTTCACAAACTGGGCTGATGATTGGCGTGGATGTCGGCGGGACGTTCACGGACCTCGTCGCGAGCGACGGGGAGACGCTGCGCGTGGTGAAGGTGCCCTCGACGCCGGGCGAGTTCGAGCGCGGCGTGATCGAGGCGGTGAGGCGGGTGACGGACGCGGCATCGGCAATCACACATATGGTGCACGGCTCGACCGTGGCAACCAACGCGCTGCTCCAGCGCGCGGGGGCGCGCGTTGCGCTGATTACAACCGAGGGGTTTTCGGATCTGCTGCTGATCGGGCGGCAGAATCGGCCTCATCTCTACGCGCTGAGGGTGGAGCGCGTGACGCCGATTACTGACATCTGCTTCGGTGTGCCGGAGCGCATTGATGCGATGGGCCGGGTGGTGAAGGCGCTCGATGAAGGGGCGGTCACGCGGGTGATCGATCAGATGGTGGCAAAGGGGATTCGCGATGTCGCGGTCTGCCTGCTCGTCAGCTTCGTAAACCCGGAGCACGAACGGCGCGTGGGGGAGATGTGCCGCCGGGCGGGGCTGACGGTGAGTCTGAGCAGTGAGTTGATGGCGGAGTTCCGCGAGTATGAGCGCGCTTCGACGACGGCGATCAATGCGTCGTTGCGGCCGGTGGTGGAATCGTACATGCAGCGCTTGGAGGCGGGACTGGGCGGATGCGAATCGAACCTGCGCGTGATGCACGGCGCCGGCGGAACTCTCGCCCCGGCCGAGGCGGGCGCGCACGCGGCGCGATTGGTGTTGTCGGGCCCCGCGGGCGGGATCCTGGGAGCGGCGTTCGTGGCGCGGGCGGCGGGCTTCGACGACGTCATCACCTACGACATGGGCGGCACGAGCACGGACGTGGCCACGATCATCGGCGGCGCGCCGCAATGGACGACGAGCACGACGATCGACGGCCTGCCGATCGCGCTGCCGATGTTCGACATCCTTACCGTCGGCGCGGGGGGCGGATCGGTCGCTTACGTCGATGCGGGCGGAGCGCTGCGCGTCGGGCCGAGATCGGCGGGGGCGATGCCGGGGCCGGCGTGTTACGGGCGCGGCGGAACCGAAGCGACGGTGACGGATGCGAACGTGATCCTCGGTCGCATCCTGCCGGATCAGTTTCTTGGCGGGGCGATGGAGATCCGGCGCGATCTGGCGGAGCGAGCAGTCGCGGAATTGTCGAAGCAACTGGGTAAATCGCTGCTCGAAACCGCACTGGGAATCATCACCGTGGCGGAAGCGAACATGGCCGGCGCGATCCGCGCCGTGACGAGCCGGCGCGGGCACGACCCGCGGCAGTTTACGCTGGTGAGCTTCGGCGGCGCGGGCGGCCTGCACGCGTGCGCCATCGCGGCAAGTCTGGACATCCGGCGCGTATTGATCCCACCGTACGCCGGCGTGCTCAGCGCGCTGGGAATGGTGGTCGCGCCGCCTGTAGCCGAGGCGTCCAAGACAGTGGTGCAGCTTGGGGCGGAGTTGGACGATGCGCGGCTGGCGGCGGAGTACGGGCAGGTTTCGGGACGAACGATGGAGGTGATTCCGTACGAGCGCACGGCTGCGGTGGAGGCGTGGGCGGACGTGCGTTTTAGGGGCCAGTCGCACGAGCTGACCGTGCGCGTTGGCCGGCCGAGCTGGGAGGAGATTGAGGCAAAGTTTGTGGCCGCGTACGAGGCAACGTACGGCCGCGTGCCGGTGGGGCGGGCGGTGGAAATCGTGACGGTGCGGGTCCGCCGGATCGGCAGGGGGGCGGAGATTCGATTGCCGGTTCTGGATATTTCTAGTGAGCCGGCGGAGGCGAGAGAAACGCTTCTAATCGCCACTGAATCCCGCGAAACATCGGCGCGCGTCTTTTCACGAGCGGCACTGCTAAGGGATGGGCCCGTGTTTGGGCCATTGCTCGTAATCGACCCCGAGGCGACCGCCTACGTTCCTCCGAATTGGCGAGTTGAAGCGCGCGAGGATGGCGCAGTGATCCTGACCGCGGGTGAGCCATGACCATCGACCCGATCCACCTTTCCCTCTTCCGCAACCTCTTCGAGGCCGCCGCCGAGGAGATGGGGATTACGCTGCAGCGTGTCGCATTCTCAGCGAACATCAAGGAGCGGCGTGATTTCTCCTGCGCACTCTTTTCACCGGTCGGCGAGTTGCTCGCGCAGGCGGCGCACATCCCGGTGCACCTGGGCTCAATGCCGGCGAGCGTGGCGGCCGTCCTTGCGCACCTGGGTAGTTTGGCGAACGGTGACGTGGCGATCGTGAACGACCCGTTCATGGGCGGAACGCACCTGCCAGATATCACGATCGTCTCGCCGATCTTTTACGATGGGGCGTTGGTCGGCTACGCGGCCAACCGCGCACATCATGCGGACGTTGGCGGGATCAGTCCGGGCTCGATGACGCTAAGCCGGCATATCGATGAGGAAGGCATTCGGATCGAGCCGACATTGCTGAATCGGCAGGGCGTGCGAAACATGGAAGCGTTGGAGCGACTGCTGGCGGCGGTGCGCACACCGGATGAACGCCTCGGCGACCTGGAGGCGCAATTGGCGGCCAACCACGTCGGGGCGGTGGCGCTGCGGCGGATGATCGAGCGGCACAGCGCGGAGACAGTCGCGCACTACGGCCGTGCGCTGCTCGATTATTCAGAGCAATTCATGGCCCGCGCGATCGCGGCGATTCCGCAAGGGGGATACGCGTTCGAAGACGTGATGGATGACGATGGCGCGGGCAGCGGGCCGGTGCCGATCCGCGTGGTCATCCGCGCGCAAGGCGATCGCGTGGAGGTCGACCTGCGAACGAGCGCGGATCAGGTGGCGGGTTGCATCAACTGCCCCGAGGCCGTGATGCGCTCGGCGGTCTATTACTGTTTCGCCTGCCTGATGGAGGACGAGGTGCCGCTAAATGCCGGGGCGTTTCGGCGGATCGACGTGCTCACGCGGCCAGGGTCGCTCTTGCACGCGCTCTATCCGGCGGCCGTGGTGGCGGGAAACACCGAGACGAGCCAGCGGGTGGTGGACGTGGTCTTCGGTGCGCTGGCACAGGCGCTGCCAGAGCTAATTCCCGCAGCCAGTTGCGGCACGATGTCGAGCGTGGCACTGGGTTGGACGGGTTGGACGTACTACGAAACCGTGGGCGGCGGCAGCGGCGCGGGACCCGGCTTCGACGGCGCGTCGGCGGTGCAGTGCCACATGACCAACACGCTCAATACACCGGCCGAGGCACTGGAGATGCAATATCCGCTGCGGGTTCGGCGGTTCGAGCGGGCGCTTGCGACCGGCGGACGCGGAGCAAACGTGGGCGGTGACGGGATCGTGCGCGAAATCGAAGCGCTGGAGGTGTGTGAGGGGACGGTGTTATCCGATCGCCGAACTTCAAGGCCGTATGGCTTGGCCGGTGGCGAGGCCGGGGCATCGGGTGTGAACGACGTCGTGCGCGCCGCCGGTGGAACCATCGAGCCCTTGGCGGGCAAGGCGCGCTTTCAACTCCAGCCGGGTGACGTGTTACGAATACGCTCAGCCGGCGGCGGTGGCTGGGGCCGCCCCGCACATTAAGCTTTACTTCGCTTTCTCAGCCGCCTTCTCATCCTTCACGTCCACCTTAGCGGCGGTCATCGTGTACTCGATCGTGACTTTCACCCCGACCTTGAGCTTGCCATCAACCTTCGTAGCGGCCTCGCGGCCAATCTCCCACTTCTCATCGCCTTTCTCGACCACGATCACGTCGTCGGTCAATTCGAGCACTTTGCCGGTCACCTGATACTTCTTGGGCGCTCGCGCCAGCGCGAGGCTTGGCAGCATGAAGCTCAGGATGAACATGACGAGGATAAACCGGCGAATCGAACGTGACATGGATTTGCTCCTGAATGAGGTGTTGCGTGAGAGTAGCAACGGCTGAGCGGATGCCTCAACGTGCAAAATATTGATGCCGCGTTATCAGGCAAGCGATTCGAGGCGAGCACCTTGCGGCCAGGGATGGCCATTGCGGTAGGCAGTCAGGGGCATGGGGCGTTTACCTTCGGGTTGGATTTCGAGGATTTCAATCGAGTTGGCCGACGCGGCGACGGTGCCATCTTCGTTGATCTGTCCGCCGAGCGGACCGGACAGGGGGGTCGGGCAGGCGCGAACCAGCATAAGGCGGGCGAGTTCTTTATCCGATGGGTCTACGAGTCGCACCCGGCAACCAGGCCAGGGGTACATCCCGCGGATCTGCCGCGCGATCTCGTCAGCCGGTTTGTGCCAGTCGATCTTCGAGGATTCGCGGCTTAGTTTGGAGGCTTTGCTGGCTTGGGATTCATCCTGACCGGTCTCGCGCGCGGTGCCGCTAGCGAGTTGCTGGATCGTATGGAGCATCAAAGGAGCCCCGTCATTGGCGAGACGGTCATGAAGCTCCCCGGCGGTTTCGGTTTCGCCGATCGGGAGGGTGGACATGGCCAGGATGCTGCCTGCGTCCATGCGCTGGGCGAGGCGGATGATCGAGTTGCCGGTCTCGGTTTCGCCGTCGAGAATCGCCCAATTGATAGGCGCAGCTCCGCGATATTTGGGGAGTTGGGAAGAGTGAAGGTTGACGCTGCCAAACCTCGCGTGGTTCGCGACGGCTTCTGAGATTTTTTGGCCAAAGGCGATGACGATCATCAGATCGGCAGGGGGGAGCGGTTCCTGATTAATGTCGGCGGTGCGGGCGAGCGGAAGGTTGTGATCGAGCGCAAATTGGGAGATGGGCGTCGGCGCGAGCTTCCGGCCTCGGCCGGCGGGGCGGTCGGGTTGGGAGAAGACCTGGACGATCTCGTGATTGGCGTGCAGCGCAGTCAGCGTCGGCATGCCAAATTCACCACTCCCCGCGAAGATGATGCGCAGCCCCATCTTCGATCCTCCATCTTCGATCATCGCTTTTTCTTCTTCTGGTCCGGGTGTTCGTCGTCCCACTTTTGCTGAAGCTCTTTCAAGATGCGCCGGCACGCCAGGCGGGCGACGGGGCCCATGCGATCCAGGATCAGCGTCCCGTTCAGGTGATCGGTCTCATGCTGCCAAATGCGGGCGATGTACCCATCGGCGGTCTCTTCGATCGGGTTCCCTTCCAGGTCCTGCGCGTTAAGTCGCAGGAGCTTGCTGCGCCAAACCTTGGCCGTGATGTTGGGGAGGCTGAGGCACCCCTCCTCGCCTTCTTCTTCACCGTCGGCGTCGGAAAGGATCGGGTTGACGTAAATGCGAACGTCATCCTCTTCGCCGGTTGGGTTCATGACGAATAGGCGGATGTTTTGTCCGACCTGGGGCGCGGCCAGACCGACGCCCCGAGCTTCTTTCATAAGCTCGACCATGCGCAAGGCCAATTCGCGCAGTTCAGGCGTAAAATGGGTGACCGGGACGCTCACTTTCCGCAAGCGCGGGTCGGGGTAACGGATGATGGTCAGATCCTGCGTCATATGCGTTAAAAACCACAAACCAGAAGCCGGTAAACCCCTAACTCGATGCCGCCGACAGCGGGCAAAGTAATTGACAGATTCGGCCGATCCCGTCTAGACTAAGGTGCTGTCCCTACTGAGGGTACGTGAAAGAGGGTAAGATGGTTTGGGGCGTCTGGCAAGGCAATCCTGCAGGAAGTAAACGTGGCTGAGCAATATAAACTGATCACCGAGGCAGAGCAGAAGAAAGCGGACACGTTTTTCGAGAAGGCGCGGACGGTCGGCGCCACCGGCAATTACGAGTTTGCGATCGAAATGTACATCCAGGGTTTGATGATCGACCCTGAGAATACCGATGCCCACAACGAACTGCGCGACATCTCGATGAAGCGCAAGGTGAGCGGCGGAAAAGCCATGGGGTTCATGGAAAGCCGTAAGTTCAGCACGCACAACCGCGACGATAAATTAAACATGCTGAACGCCGAAAAGCTGCTGGCTTATGACCCGGGCAGCACGGACTACATGCAGGCCCTTTTGCAGAACGCGCATAAGGCGGGGTATTTCGACACGGTCATGTGGATCGGGCCGATCTTTCAGAAAGCGAATGCCGACTCAAAAAAACCTGACTTCCATAAGTTCATCGTGCTGAAGGATGTGTACAAGTCGTTGGCGGTCGATACGGCGACCCCGCCGCGCATCCGGGCGGAACTGCTCAAGCGCGCCACCAACGCCTGCCACTTCGCCGCGAAGATGCGGCCGGACGAGATGGATCTCCAGACGGAGCTGAAGAACCTCGGCGCGCTGCACACGCAGGTTGAAGGCAACTACGACCAGATGGGAAGCTTCCGCGACAGCATCAAGGATCGCGACGAGCAGGAACTGCTGCAGGCCCAGGATTCAGGCGTGCAGGCGATGGGCGTCATGGGCAAGCTCATTACCGAAGCGCAGCAGCAATACGCGAACGACCCCACCGAGCCCGGCAAGCTGCTGAAACTGGTGGACGTGCTGGAAAAAACCGAAGATCCGGAATACGAAGGCCGGGCGATCGAGCTGTTGGCCGACTGGCACAAGAAGACCAAGCAATTCCGCTTCCGCAAGCGCATCGGCGAGATCAACATGCGGCAGTGGCGTCGGATGGAACAGTCGCAGAAGGAATACCTCGCGCTTCCCGAAAACAAGGACGACGAGCAGGCCAAGACGGATTTCGACGCGTTCCAGAAGGATAAGAACGAGTTCGAGCTGTCGGAATATCAGCTCTGGGCGGACAATTATCCAACCGACATGAGCTTCCGTTTCCAGGCGGCCAGGCGGCTCTTCGAGTTGGGACGCTACGATGAGGCGATCCCGCTGCTCCAGCAGTCCGAGGCTGACGCGAAATACAAGATTCGGGCGCGGGTCTACCTGGGCAGGGCGTTCTTCGAGGCCAAGTTCCTCGAAGAGGCCATGGACACGCTGGACGGGCTGATCAAGGAGTACCAGGGGGGGGACGAGGTGGCGATGAAGGAGATGCGGTACTGGGCCGCCAGGGCCCACGAAGAGCGCGGGGACGCCGAAGGCGCCATCAAGCTCTACAGCGGCATCGTCCGAATGGAATTCAACTATAAAGACGTCCAGGGCCGAATCCGCAAACTGCGGGCCCAGGGGGGCGGAAATGCCGCCCAAGGGTGATGCAGGGGCACAGAATTTGGGGTGCAAGCCTTTACATTTCCGCTGGGTTCCTTAGAATCCCTCGCCCTTGCAGGGGGATTGCTGTTTTTGAATTTGAGACCTTAGGAGAACCGATACCGTGGCCCATTCATTGTCCGCCAAGAAGCGAGTCCGCCAGAACGATAAGCGCCGCGCGCGCAACCGCCACCGCAAGACGGTGGTGCGGGACGAGATCAAGACTTACAACGCCGCGATCACCGCCGGCGACGTCACCAAGGCCGAGGCCGAACTGCAGAAGGTCGTGGTGATCCTGGACAAGACCGCCGCCAAGCGGACGATCCACAAGAACGCCGCGGCGCGCAAGCGCAGCCGCTTGACCAAGCGTCTGAACGTGTTGAAGGCAGCCAAGGCCGGGGGCGGTACCAAGGCCGCGACCGCCTAACGCGGCCAAACGGCTGAGATACCTGAGCGACACACACAGGGCATCCGGCATTAGGCATTGATCCTCGATCGAGTGGTATTGACCACTCTGAGTCGGCGATCGATCCCTTGTGCCGGATGCTTTTCTTTTTTGAAACCTAACACCGCGAGAGTGATGCGATGGCCGAAGCAAGCGTGATGGAAAAGATCGTGTCGTTGTGCAAGCGCCGGGGGTTTGTTTACCCGGCCAGCGAAATCTACGGCGGGATTCGCGGCTTTTGGGATTACGGGCCGCTCGGCGTATTGCTGAAGAATAATATCCGCGATTCATGGTGGCGGGACATGGTGGAGTGTCCGCCGATCGGCCCCGATGGGCATCCGCTCGACATGGTGGGGTTGGATTCGTCGATCATTCAGCATCCGAAGACTTGGGAGGCGAGCGGTCACCTTGCGACGTTTGCTGACCCGATGCGGAAGTGTTCGAAGTGCGGCCACTTCGTGCGCGCCGATCATCTCTGGGACATGCTCGCGACGAGCTCGAAGTGGTTCGATGATCTGCTGCAAGAGTTCACCCCAATTTCCGGACACATCGATACCGAACGTCTGATGCGCTGGGCGAAGACCAAGGGACGCAAGCTTGCGCCCAATCTGGCGCTGGTCCGGAATCCGGAGGTTACCCTCTCGTGGTTGGCGACACGCGTAAACGGCCAACCTGATGTGCCGGTTGAGATGATGGAGTTCACGCGGCATATTGCGACGGAGCAACTCAATGCAACTGGTCTCCAGGACCCATGCCCCTTGTGCGGGGCGGAACTCGGGCCGTCGGAGCCGTTCAAGCTCATGATGGAGTCCTATGCCGGTCTCACCCAGACGCCTGACAATAAGGTTTACCTGCGCCCAGAAACCGCGCAGGGAATCTTCCTTCAATACAAAAACATCGTCGACACCACGCGCGTCAAAGTCCCCTTCGGCGTCGCGCAGATCGGCAAGAGTTTTCGCAACGAGGTCACGCCGCGCAACTTCATCTTCCGCTCGCGCGAGTTCGAGCAGATGGAGATGGAATGGTTCTGTCATCCTGATGAAGCGCGGACATGGTATGAGTTCTGGAAAACCGAGCGGATGCGCTGGTGGAAATCGCTGGGCGTGAAGGAAGAAAACCTCAAGCTGCGCGATCATGCGCCGGACGAGCTTTCGCATTACTCGAAGATGACGGTGGACATCGAATACAAGTATCCCTTCACCGCGCCCGATTTCGGCGAGCTTGAAGGCATCGCCCATCGAGGCGAATTCGATCTCACGCAGCACCAGAAACACTCCGGACAGAAGCTGGATTACTTCGACCAGGAACTCCAGCTCAAACTGAAGGAGCAGGGGGCTTCGCCTGAGGAAATCAAAGCCAAGAGCCGCTACGTGCCCAACGTGATCGAGCCGGCGAGCGGTCTCACGCGCGCGGTGCTCGTGTTGTTGTGCGAGGGATACACCGCGGATCCAAATCGCCCCAGCGGGGAGTACATGCGGTTCGATCCGAAGATGGCGCCGATCAAGGCGGGCATTTTCCCGCTCGTGAATAAAGACGGAATGCCCGAGGTCGCGGAGAAGTTGTACATGGACCTGCGCACGAAATTCATGTGCGAGTACGATCCCAAGCAATCGATCGGCAAGCGCTACGCGCGAATGGATGAAATCGGCACGCCCTACTGCATCACCGTAGACGGCGAGACATTGAAGGATCAATCCGTGACGATTCGTGAGCGCGATACGCTGCAACAGCAACGCGTGAGCCTCGACAAGGTAGATACTTACATGACGGATCGAATCTTAAAATAGGCGTTAGACGCTCCGGCGGCAGGGGAGTGCGCCTACAATTTTTTGGAATTCGTGGAAGTTAGCGGGTGCAGAATGCGTCTAATCTTATAGTACGCGCACCTCGCGATGGACAGTGTAATCCCGGCCATGGCAAAGCAGCTCGACATCCTGGCGCTCGAACCATACCACGGCGGCGCACGCCGCGCGATGCTGGAAGCAATCTCGCGGTGCAGCCGGCATCGCTGGACATTGCTCAAGCTACCTGCGCGGCGCTTCGAGCGCCGCCAACTCGTCGCCGCAACGTGGTTCGCAGAAGTCCTCTCGCGAAATGGCGTCGGCCGCGTAGACGTCGTCTTCAGCAGCGAGGCGCTGAACCTCGCGGATTTCCTGCGACTGCGCCCCGACCTTGCCCGGCGTCCGTCGGTCGTCTATTTCCACGACAACCAGTTGCCGGACGTCTCCGTTGGACAGGGGGATGGCCCAACCGATCTGGTAAACCTGAACAGCGCCACCGCTGCAAGCGAGATCTGGTTCAATTCCCTCTACAACCTGCGAACCTTCCTCGGCAGGGCGTCTGGACTGGTCGCGCGGCATCCGGAACTTCAGATGCGCGACCCCATGCGAAGTCTGGCCGCCAAAGCCCACCTCGTGCCGCCGCCCATCGACCTTGGCGCAATGCACGACATGGCATCACAGGCCCCTGCCCAGAGACGCGATCCGCGCTCATTGTTGCTCGACGCCCGCGGCGCTGATCATGCCATGGTCTCCGAGGCGTTCGCGACGCTCGAGCGGCGCAAGGAGCGGATGGAACTGACCGTCATCGGCCGGGTCAAAGGAATGCCGACTTCACTCCGCCCAATAACGCTGGACGAGCGCGACGATCAGTCGCACGTTAAATCATTGCTCAAGTCGAGCATCCTCGTCTCCGCCCGGCCAAACGCCACCCACGACGACCTGACCGTCCGCGCCCTGGGCAGCGGCTGCTATCCGATCGTCCCCAACACCGGCCTCTATCCTGAACTGCTCCCGGAACCCTTGCACGCCCCCTGCCTGCACGACGGCACGGCCGAGTCGTTGGTGAGCCGAGTGCTCGACGCCTGGTACCTGGAGCGGCCGACAGGCCTGGAGTTCCTGCTCGACGAGATCCTCTCGCAGTTCGACGCGATCCGCGCCTGCAAGATAATCGACGAGCGCCTGGAAATGCTTGCGCACGTGCCGACGCTACGGATCACGACGAAGTCACGAAAACCCGTGCGGATGGCGTGATTCGGATGCATGCTTCCCAATTTGAACCCCCCTGCTTAAGGTCCGATAATCCATGTTATGTTAAGCTCGATCCTGCAGGGGGGCATCAACCCGAAATCAACGGCGCTTCGGCATAAATCGCTGGACGGTAATGTCGTCAAACACATGCGTCTCGGCGAGTTCCAGGCCCAGCCGTTCGATCTCCTGCGTCGATCGAACGCGATAGTTGTGGTACGCCGCCGGTTGTGTGACGACCCAGAGGTTGCCGGCTGCTGGAAGCTCTAGCGACGCGGGGTTATCACCGCCGCCCACCCGGCCGTCAATCAGGTATGAGGCATTAACCTCCGCCGCGCGGCGGGCGGCGTAATGCTGGAAGACCAGGTTGTTAAAATCCGCGTTAAGCAGGATCGCGTCATCCGGCCGATCGTGTTCCACGACGTAGGCCGTAGCCGCCCGCCAATCCGGCTTGGGGTCAAGCCGCCGACCGGCCCCTTGAAGGTCAATGTCGGCCAAGGCCAAAACCGCCGCGGCGGCGATCCCGCGACAAGCGCGGCCGGGCAGGGCGGTCCAACCGCGCGCGGCGAGCAGGTAAAGACCCGTCGCCGCCTTTATGCCATAACGCGGTACAAACAGCGTCCGCTTGATCATCGAGACGGCAACCGGCAAAAACACCGGCAATATGAACACCCCCGCCAGCAGCACGATCTTCCACCGTTGCGGCGTGCGCACCGCACCCCAAAATGCAATCACAAGCAACAAGACGAGTAGCGGCACCGAGCCGGCGTACGCGGTGTACGCGCTTATGACGCGCTCGGGACCGATCGGTGGAATCCAGAAATTGGCCGAAACCTGCCTGAACCACAGGAAAACGGTCGGAATCCAGGCAGCGAACAGCAAAAGGGTGACCGCGTTAAGGCCAAGCCATCCGGGCAGTTGCACCGAGCCCGGGCCGGCGTCCATTTCAGCCTCATCGGACCGTGGAGGCGCGCGCCGCTCGGCGGCGCGAGCCCATAACCAGGCGAGGTGCTGCGCCGCGATGACAAAGATCCCGAATAAGTGCGTCCAGAGCAGCAACGCGGTAGCCCCGACGTAAGAAGCCCGGCCCGTCCACCCCCCCGCTCGTTTCATCCGCACAAACGCCAGGCAGGAGAGCAGGGACGCCAGCGCCAGCAGCGCATAGGGCCGGGCCTCCTGCGCATAGTAAACCTGAAACCCCGAGAGCGCCATCAATGCGCCCGCGGCGGTCCCCTCGCGTCGGCCGAAGAGCGCGCAACCGAGCGCGATAATGGCGGCGACGGCGGCGACGCCGAACAGCGCCGACGGCAACCGGGCGGCGAATTCGGAATCGCCGAACCGATCGATCCACCCGTGCATCAGCACGTGATACAGCGGCGGAACCTGTTCGCGAGCGCGGACGTCGGCGGCGAGGTCCGCCAGGGGTCCGGCGGCGATGTCGAGCGTCAAGGCCTCGTCGTACCACAGGCTGGCGGCGCCCAGACCCGCGAGGCGCAACGCCGCGGCAATGACCAGGACGGCGATTGCGGATAGCGCAAATGCGGAGGGGCGAGTCAGGGGCAACCGGCGGCGCAGACGTGGCGCGTCCCGCACCTCAGGCCGACGAGAGGAAGATTCACCTTGGCGTTTTCCGCGCTTCATTGCAGTGGTGCCGAGTGGGCGGGATTGTACACGGTCGGCGGTGCGCGCACCCGGGCTCGTTATGTGGACGCCAGCGTAACCGCAGCCGTCGCGCCCCCGAAACCGGCGGCCAATGTCAGGCTGCGGTGGATTGGAAACCGCCTCGCCACGCGATCGATGCTGATCGCGCGCGTGGGGAGGGGCCGGGCGGTGCGGACGTTGCCGGGAATCTGCCCGTGCCGGTGGGCCAAAACGTTGAGCACCACCGACACGAGACCCGCCGCACCGAGGCTATGGCCCAGCGCGCCTTTGTGGGAGTAAAGACAAGGAATATTGGACGCCCCTGTGAAGACCGATTCGATCGCCGCAAGCTCGAGCGGATCATTGGTCAGCGTGCCCGTGCCGTGGGCATGGACGAGATCGACAGCACGATTCTCAGTGACCTTATTAATAAGGTGTCGACGCACCCTGCCGTTGGGATCTGACGAAGTTAAGTGGGAGCCGTCCGCGCCTTGAGCATAACGTTCGATAACAAGCCGCGTGCTCCCCGGCGTTGTCTCGTCGGCGGCGCAATCAGCACCGGAATTCTCCCGAGACGTTTCCAGGCAGATCGCCGCCGCGGACTCGCTCATCAAAAACCCATCGCGCAATTCATCA
>JAQGHM010000189.1 GCA_028291615.1 Phycisphaerales bacterium
TACGACATCGGCCGCAGCCGGCGCCACCACGGAAACCACCGGCGCAACTTCCGCCGCCGCCACCACCGCCGGAGTCGCTTCCGCGAGAACCGACTGAATCGTCGCCGTGGCTTCCACCGCCGGCGCAGCCGTCACGTCCACGACCGATAACATCGCCTCCGCCGCGATCGCCTTTTGAGCGGCCGTCGGCTTGGCGGTCTTCCGCCGGGTCGTCGTTTTGCGTTTGCGGGAAAACGGAAACTCGTTTGGCAATAGACCTTTCATATCAGAGCTATCGGAAACCACCGGGCTTTAGTTTAGACTCTGCCGCCTTTAACGAATGGAACACCTCGAAGGCCGACAATCCGTCCTCTCCGCCTTGCACGCCCGGCAACGCATGTTCCAGGTCATCCTGGTCAGCCACGGCGCGCACATGGAGAAGCTCCAGGAGCTGCTCGACCTCGCCGCCGAGCTCAACGTCCCCGTCAAAACCGTCGACCGCCGCGAGCTCGACGCCATGGCCCACGGCCAATCCCACGGCGGCATCGTCGCGCTGGTCAGCGCCAAACCGCGCATGTCCGCCGAGCAGTTGATCGACCTGATCGACACGCTCCGCACTCCGCCGCTCCTACTCCTGATCGAAGGTGTTGAAGACGCCCGCAACCTAGGCTTCACCCTCCGCAGCGCCGAGGCCCTGGGCGCGCACGCCGTCCTGATCAAGAAGCACCTCTGGGATTTCGATGCCGTAGAAGTCGCCCGCCCCGCGTCGGGCGCTTATGAGCGCATGCCCCTCGTGCAGATCGACACCACCGAGCCCCTCATCAAGCTCCAGCGCCGGGGCCTGCGTCTGTACGGCTGCGTCGCCGGCGCTAAGCGCCGAATCTACGACGTCGATCTAGCCGGCCCCGCCATCCTCGCCATCGGTGGCGAAAAGCGCGGCCTCTCCGGCGCTGTCCGCTCCATCTGCGACCGCTTCATCACCATCCCCTCCGCGGCCGCCGCAACCTCGCTCTCCCTCTCCCACGCGGCCAGCGTCGTCATGGCCGAGGCCATGCGCCAGCGCCTCACCCAAACAACCGCCCCTGTCCCGCCAGATCCGCTTCCTCTCGAACCGCAAGACCCATCAGCCGCATAAACCGCCGGCAGGTTGCGATCGCGTAACCCGAATAATCATTATTAAAGAACCCCCAGACGTGCTCGATCGCCCCCGCGCGCGTCACCCGCTCGATCTCCCCCTTCCACCACGCCAGGTTGGCGCTGACATCGAACTGCTCGTGATTCAACTCCTTAAACCGCTCGTGCTCCCCAATCCAGCGAATGTAAAGCTGATCCGAAGTCACGTGAATCTGCGAAGGCCGGGTGAGATACTCCGCCGCCACCAGCGCCGCCCGATGCTCGCGTAATAAATCCAGCGTCCGCTGCTGACCCCAGGAGACATTGCGAAACTCAACTGCAAATCGAAGATCCCCCGGTAATCCCTTCAACAACCGCTCCAACGCTTCGAACTGATCGATCCCGCAACTAGGCGGAAGCTGAATCAACACCATCGCCAACTTCGGCCCAAACTCGCGCATCACATCGAGAAACTGCTTCATCTCCCCCAACCGCCGATCCAGTGTCCCCTCATGCGTCACCTCTCGCGGCGTCTTCACGCAAAATCGAAACCCGTCCGGCGTCAGCTCGCGCCACCGCCGCACCCGCTCAACAGGCGGCGTCGCATGAAACGTGGTATCCAACTCCACCGTGTCGAAATGCCGCGCGTAGTACGACAGATAATCCCCCGCCTTCATCTCAGCCGGATAGAAGGTCCCCGCCCAGTCGGAATAACCAAACCCCATCGTTCCAAACGAAAGCGCTGTCATCGCCGGTGATTCTTCCATGAAGCACCCTGTCGCCGCAAGGTCAGCCCGCGTCAGGATTCAATTTCTCTTGCCGCTCCGCCTCAACCTCATCGCTCGCCTCTTCCAATGCCTCAAGGTCGTCCTCCGGATCCGCTTTTCCATCGACAATGCTAGGCGGCATATGCGAGTCCTGATCCGCGCGCGGCCCCATGAAAGTGCTGCCGCTGTGCTCGGTCTGTGTTCCCTCTGGGTCAAAGATGCTGTCGCGCGGCATGACAATCCTCCGTGTAAAAGAAGTAGTCAGAGAGTTGCACACCCCGTGCCATTTCGCTGCCATTTCACCCCTCCCCGCCCAGTTGAGTCGCTTGTTATCATGCAACGATATGCCACCCCGTAAACCAACCAAAACGCGCTCTCCCACGCTGGCGGACTACAACGCCAAGCGCAACTTCAATAATTCCCCAGAGCCGGCGGGCAGCCCACGCACCAAGCCTGCCCTCAAGAAGAAACGCGAACTCATCTTCTGCGTCCAGAAGCACCTCGCCTCCCACCTCCACTACGATTTCCGCCTCGAGCACAACGGCGTCCTGCTTTCCTGGGCCGTCCCCAAGGGCCCGTCGCTCAACCCCAAAGACAAGCGCCTGGCAATGCGCGTCGAAGATCATCCCTTCGACTACGCCGACTTCGAAGGCGTCATCCCCGAAGGATACGGCGCGGGCATCGTCATGGTGTGGGATAAGGGGACATGGTCGCCCGAGCCGGGCTTCGAAGACGTAGACACCGCGCTCGTCAACGGCGAGCTGAAGTTCCGCCTCAATGGGATAAAGCTAAAGGGTTCCTGGGTGCTCGTCCGCACCCATTCCGACGGCTACCCCGAAGGCCGCACCTGGCTGCTGATCAAGCACCGCGACCAGTGGGCCGGCGACGTCAACGTCGTCGAAGCCGCGCCCGACAGCGTGAAAAGCTTCGGCGATTTCGCCGACATCCTCGCCAAGGATCAACCCGCCATATGGGAATCCCACCGCCCCGCCCGCGGCGGCGCCACAGGAAAAATGCTAGCCGAAATCATCGAGGAGGCCGCCGAACGAAAACCCTCGCGCCGCGCCCCCAAAAGCGCCAACGGCAAACGCACCGCGACCCGTACCAAGCGAACCAGCAAGTCAAAATAGTTCTTTTAGCCGGCTCGCTTGCGAGCCATGTCCAGCGGCGTATTTACCCTAAGCCCGCCGCTGCTCAATCCGGCTAAGCCTCAACGAATTAAACTGAGGCTTCTGAACCACCTTGCTCACCGGCTTCAGATGCCGGGTATCCGCCCCATGCGGTCGACTCGTCGCTTTCGCCGTCCGTTCCGCCGATCCCTTCCCATGCCGCGCATGCTTCTCAGCCACCGTCGAATGCGTCCGCTTCGTTGGTGTGGCTGGCGTCGTCGCCTTCTGCTCGTTCTTCGCCCCATTCGCCGCCGCAGCAGCGGTGCCAATTCCCATCGCGGCGATCGTCACGCAAATCCACAGTGCTTTCTTCTTCACGACTGCTCCCGTTGAAAATCCCATGAAATCCGGCCGACTTCAAAAGATTTCCAATACGCGCAGCGCCCTGTCAAAGCGCGATTCTCCGCGGCAAACGCGCCGACTGATAACCATGGCGCTCTAGGGAACCTTGCGCCCCAGGCAGTACAAAAACCGCTGCCCCTTAAGGTAAATCCGCCCCTCCGACACCGCCGGCGATGCGTAATTCGCATCGTCCAGGTTATTGACCGCCACCTGCTCGTACTTCGCCCCCGCTTTCACCACATAGCTCCGCCCCGACGTTGCGAAGTAAATCGTCCCATCCCCCGTCACGATCGGGCTCACCGCCGGCGCCGCCCCTTCAAGCCGCTGGCTATAGACCTCCGCCCCATCCGCCATCCCATAACACTTCAGAATCCCCGGACTGTGCAGCCGATACAGGTGCGGCCCCACAATCACCGGCGACCCAAACCCCTCCGGAATCTGCCGAATTGTCCACCGCAGCGCCGTCTTCGTCACGTCCCTTTCATCGCCCCATCCACCGCCACCGCAAACCCAGGCCCGCCGCGCCCGCTATCCACATACGCCACCCCCTCCGCGAACACCGGCGACACCGTGTCCCCCTTCGCCTTGCACCACCATCGCAACTCCCCCGTCGAAGGGTCCACGCCCTGCAACGCATCCGAAGCCGCCACCAGCATCAGCGGCTTCTCGCCCACCGTTACGATCGTCGGCGTACTATGCGCAAACCCCACCTCCGGCCGCTTCACTTCCCACCGCATCTCCCCCGCCTTCCGATCAAACGCCATCAAGCTCGATTGCTTCTGCACCATGTCCGCCTGAACGATCACGGTCTCCCCATACACGATTGGGCTGCACCCGATCGCCACGTCAAACGCATGCCGCGGCAACTCCGTCCGCCAGACGATCTTCCCTTCGAAGTCGAGCGCCGCTAGCACCGCCGACCCGAACAGCACATACACCCGCTCCCCATCCGCCGCGGGCGTCGAGGCCGCATATCCCCCGCGCAAATCCGTCAGGTTCCAAGGCCCCGGCGGAACCTCCGTATCCCAAAGCGGCTTCCCCTCCTTCTTATCAAAGCAAAGCACGTGGTGCTCGCGGCTCTTGTTTATCGCGAGAGTCACGAACACCCGATCGCCCTGCACGATCGGCGAAGAATAAGGCGTATCCCCTTTCGGAAGCGCTGCCCGCCAAAGCACGTTCTCCCCCGTCTTTCCATCCCAGGTCGTCGGCAAACCGACATCCTCCACCCGCCCCTGCCCCGTCGGCCCCCGCCACTGCGGCCAATCCCCACCGCGAACCGAACCCGAGATCACCAGGCAAAGGACGGCGGTGAAGATAATCGCTCGCATGTCGCTCCGTATGACCGACTCAACAACCCCCGTCAAATTCTGTATCATCATGCGTCGCTATCGCGATGACACTCACCTTTATCTAGTCGGAGACCCCCATGTTGAAATCGATCCTCCTCGCCGTTCCCCTTTTCGCCCTCGCCGCGACCTGCGCCGTGGCCGCCGATGATAAGAAGGACGCCAAAACCGCCGGCCCGCTCCAGTTCACCGTCAAGGACATCGACGGCAAAGACGTCGAGCTTGCGCAGTACAAGGGCAAGGTCGTCATGATCGTCAACGTCGCCAGCAAGTGTGGCAACACCCCGCAGTACAAGCAGCTGGAGGAACTGAACAAGAAGTACAAGGAACAGGGCCTGGTCATCCTCGGCTTCCCCGCCAACGAGTTCGGCAAGCAGGAACCCGGCAGCAACGAGCAGATCAAGGAATTCTGCACCAGCACCTACCAGGTCGATTTCCCCATGTTCTCCAAGATCGTCGTCAAGGGCAGCGGCCAGGCCGATCTCTACAAGTACCTCACCAGCAAGGAAACCGACCCCGCCCACGCCGGCGACATCACCTGGAACTTCGAGAAATTCCTCATTGGCCGCGACGGCCAGATCATCAACCGCTTCAAACCCAAAACTAAACCGGACGCCCCCGAAGTGGTCAAGGCACTCGAAACCGAACTAGCGAAGAAGTAACAAGTAACAACGCGCCCAAACGCGCAGCGCAACGGAGAGTCGGCCCGTGCCGGGCCGTCCCACCCATTCTTTAAGCGACGCGGTTCACCCGAACCGCGTCGTTCTCTTTCGCATGCTCCTCACGAACGTTAGATGCCGCATGCGGCGCACGCCCCCAAAGCGTAACCAACGAAGCCCCCAAACTAGAACTCGAAACCCTCCGATAGACCGTCTCCGGCCCCAATGCCGCCGTCAATCGCGCATACGCCGTCCCCAGACTGTGATACGGCAACCCCGGAAAATAATGATGCAGCGCGTGATACCGCAATCCCACCGGCGCCCACAACTCCGTCCAAAACGCGCCCGGCGTATCGATCGAATCCGCCAACTGCTCCAGCCGCGTCATCGGATGCCCATCACTCTCATACCGATGCGCCCCCAGCGTCCGCAGCGTGTTCACAAACCCGGTCGTCGCCAGCACCGCATACCACACGCCAAACACCCGCAGCGGAAGCACCCCGCGCGCCGCCAGCACGAACACCAGAGCCCACGCAACCAGAATCGCAATCTCCGTCAACACCGTCCGCACATGCTCCCGCGCACTCATCTCGCGAACATAAGCATGATTGATCGTCAGCGACGACGCGTGCCGCTCCAGCCCCCGATGAAACCGCGGCCAGCACAACCCCACCGGCGACAAGATGATGAACCGCAAGGACACCATCACCGGCAGCAAAAAACTCGTCACCGCAAAACACGCGATCCGCGCCTTGGCCCCCGCGAACGGAAAGTATTCCGGATCGCGATTAGTCCCGTACGTGCTGATCGTGTGATGATCCTTGTGCATCCCCACATAAACAAACGCCGGCACCAGCAGGGGGATGCCAACCAGCAGATCCCACACCGCCGTAAATCCCGGCAGCGCCGCCGTCCTTAGATGACTCAACTCGTGCGCAAAGATGCTCGCCCGATAGAGCGCAATCACCGCCAGCGCCCCCCACCCCCACATCGCCAGCGACCCCGGTCGCGCGATTACCGTCAGCACGAACGCGCCCCATCCAATGCTCGTCGTCAACAGCAGGTCCGCCCAGTAAATCACCGGACGCGGCGTGTACAGATCCGCAACGATCCGCCGCGACCACGCCGACTCATTTTCGTGTTCCAGATCGTCCGCTGCTTCAGACTTGATGGAGTACGACATTGCAATGATATCGGATGCCAGCACACCCCAGCTTTATCGCTGGCGAGCGTCGCGCGGACCCACTGGTTACAATTACTCCGCACCACTTTTCCTCCAGGAGACAATTCGAATGCGCAGTCCCACTTGCCACTGCCTGACCTGCTGGATGATGTGCGTCATTTTTGCCGGCCCGGCACGGTCTGCGGACGACGTGAACCTCGCGCGCCGCTCCGCACTCGCAGTGGCACTCCTCGAGCAATACCTGAAACCCGCGCCGGGCGCGCGTGCGCCGTGGGACGAGCAGACGTTTCTCGAGATCCCGCTTCAGCGCCGCGATGCGGCATCCATCGAGAAACTCCTCTGGGACGATCACGTCCGCCAGATCCGCGCCTCGCGCGCCGCAGAAATGAAGGAGCACACCCTTTCCGACGGCGACCTTAAAATGCCCTTCGCCTACACAATCTTCGGCGACAAGCCCAAGACCGGCCGAAGCCTCTTCATCTCCATGCACGGTGGTGGCGGCACCACCAAGGCCGTCAATGACCAGCAGTGGGAAAACCAGAAGCGCCTCTACAAACTCGCCGAAGGCGTCTACCTCGCCCCCCGCGCGCCGACCGATCACTGGAACCTCTGGCACGAGCCGCACATAGACCGCCTCTTCGCGCGCCTGATCGAAGACCTCATCGTCTTCGAAGACGTCGATCCCAACCGCGTCTACCTCATGGGCTACAGCGCCGGCGGCGACGGTGTCTATCAACTCGCCCCGCGCATGGCCGACCGCTTCGCCGCCGCCTCCATGATGGCCGGCCATCCCAACGACGCCTCCCCGCTGGGCCTGCGCAACCTTCCCTTCGCCATCCACGTCGGCGCCAATGACGGCGGCTTCAAGCGCAACGAGGTCGCCGCCCAATGGAGCATCAAGCTCGACGACCTGCAGAAGGCCGACCCGACCGCCTACCTCCACCTCGTCAAACTCCACGCCAACAAGGGCCACTGGATGGATCGCGAGGACGCCGAGGCCGTTCCGTGGATGGCCCAATACACCCGCGACCCGCGCCCCAAAGGCATCATCTGGAAGCAGGCCTCCACCACCCACCATCGCTTCTATTGGCTCGCCATGCCCGCCGGAACGGAGAAGGCGGGCAGCGAGGTTGTCGCCACCTACGCGGGGCAAGAAATCAAGATCGAGTCGAACGACGTCGCCCAACTGATCGTCCGTCTCGACGATCGCATGATGGATCTCGACAAGCCGATCACCATCCGCTGGGGGGCGGATCCGGTGTTCCAAGGCACCGTTTCTCGGACCATCGGCGCCCTGGCCCGCACGCTGACCGAGCGCGGCGACCCAAAGGCCATCTCCTCGGTGGAAGTCGAAGTTCGCGCGCCTGCGGCGCGTTAAATTCATTCGCATTTTGTTGCCTCGACGGTTTATCCGGCCTGCACCGATACAAATCGACCGCAGACCTGATGTCGGGGGGCCTCCGTGTCGATATCCAAATGGCAGCGGCGCATAACGGAATCGCGCCGCCGGAGTTCTTGCGAGCCGTACCAACACGAGCAGCCCATGAAGATCCTGGTCGCGGAAGATGACGAGATGGCGATCAACCTCCTGCGGGTCACCCTGACCGCCGCCGGACACGAGATGATCGTCGCCAACAACGGCCGCGAGGCGTTGGAGATCCTGCGCAGCACGACCGTCCGCTTCGTCATCTCCGACTGGGAGATGCCCGAGATGAGCGGCCCGGAGCTTTGCCGCTGCATCCGCGCCTCGGAATTCGGGCGCTACATCTACATCATCCTGCTGACCGCCCGCAACCAGAGCGCTGACACCGTCGAAGGTCTCAGCGCCGGCGCCGACGATTTCCTGCACAAGCCATTCAACCGCGAAGAACTCGCCATGCGCATCCGCACCGGTGAGCGCATCGTCTCCCTCGAGACGCGGGACATGACGATCTTCGCCATGGCCCGTCTGGCCGAGTCGCGCGACCCCGAGACCGGCGCACACCTCGAGCGCGTCCGCAACTACGCCCGCACCCTGGCCGAAGACCTCGCCCGCCTCCCCGAGTTTCACGGCACGATCGACGCGGCCTACATCAACCTCCTCTACCTCACCAGCCCATTGCACGACATCGGCAAGGTCGCGATCCCGGACCACGTGCTGCTCAAGCCCGGCCGCCTCGACGAGGAAGAGTTCGAGATCATGAAGACCCACACGACGCTGGGGGCGCACACGCTGGCCGCCGCCATCCGCGAGTTCCCCGAGGCCCGCTTCCTCCGCATGGCGCAGCAGATCGCCCTCACCCACCACGAGAAATTCGACGGCAACGGTTACCCCGACGGCCTGCGCGGCCATGACATCCCCCTCTGCGGACGAATCACCGCGATCGCCGACGTCTACGACGCCCTGACCTCGCGCCGGGTTTACAAGAGCGCAACCACCCACGAGGTGGCCCGGTCGGTCATCGTCAAGGACCGCGGCACCCACTTCGACCCGATCCTGGTCGACTCCTTCCTCCGCTGCGAAGGGGAGTTCAAACGGATTTCCAACCGCTTCGCCGACAACAAGGCGATCGCCGCTTAACGATCCCGCAGTGTCGGCGCGGCCACTTCCTCCGCCCCGCTCTCCGCTTCTTCATCGTCCACGCTCTGCGCCGCCACGCGATCCTTCGTCAGCTCGCGCAGCAGCACCGTCGCAAACGATCCGGCCGGCAGCGTGAACGCAACCGTGATCTGCGGCCCGTGTTCGTCCACCCCGCCGCTCATGTCGATATCTTCTGGCTTCACCCGCAATGGCCGCCGCGCCCCTTTCACCTTCTCCCCGTTCTCCTTCTTAAAGTCCTCGGGGTGCAGGCCCGTCTCCGCCATGACCGCCTCTTCGATCGCCAGCGGGTCGCCCGTCGGCAGGCTCATTCGGTAACCCACCAGCGGCCCGGTCGGACTGACCTCAAACGCCGCAGCGCGCGGCCGCTCAGCTCCGGCATCCTCCACCATAAAGCACGCGCCGTTCTCATGCTTGAACGCGAGGTCTCCCGCCAAAAGCTGATCGAAGTTCCCCGCCTCCATCCGCCGCGCCAGCACCTGGTTGAACATCCACGACTGCGCCGCATTGACCCATAGCCTCCGCAGCCGCTCGTCAATCGCCCGCACCGCCGGTACCGGCTTGCCCGTCTTGATGAACCGCGCCAAAATCCGCCGCTCCATCCCACTCTTGCGCGGCCAGAGCTTCATCGCCAGCTTCGGATCGTTCCGTTCAAATGCCTTGCGCGCCCCGGTGGTCTGCGGATCATCCACCGCAGGCATCGGCTTCCCCAGCAACTGATCCAGCAACCCCTTGGCGTCCATCCGAATGATGGCCGCCCCCAGCAGGTGATTGTCCCCCCGCCGCCCGAAGCGCTGCTCGCCAAAGTAATTAGGCAGCCCGCGCTCCTCGATCGTCTTAAGCACCAGCGCAAGCTTGACGACGTCGGTCGGGTTAACGTGCCGAAGCCGCACGGCGAAGCGGTTCCCCTTCAAATGCCCAAGCCGAAGCTTGTTCCCGTGCCGGATCGCCCAGCGGACGGTAATGCCAGCGAGCTTGAGCGCCATGACCGCTTCCGATGTCGTATCCAGGATCGAAAGGGTCTGCACGGTGACGGCCTGCGCATCCTTCATCCCCGCATACCCAATCCCGCGCGGCGACACGTTCAAAGCCCGGCTGATCCGGTTGATCGCCTCAAACGTCGTGATCCCCACCTTCTGGATCTCGGCATAGACGTGTTCGCCTTCGCCGCTCGGCTCATAAAGGGGCAGTTCCTGAACGTAAAAGTCCTCAGGCCGCTGCTTGATGGAACCGGCAATGCCTGGGAAGTCGGGGGTAAGATAGGGAAGATCCATGTGGGGTCATTGTAGGGCCAGAGGGGGGTAGGGGACAGGCGGCGAATTAAGTAAAACGATATAAAGCATGGGCGGCGCCCGCCGGTCGTTACAAACAACGCGCGATGCGGAGACAGCGATGCCACTCCTGCTGGAACATCTGGAAGCCCCCACCGACGACGCCCGCATGCTGATCGATGAACTCGACGCCGAGCTGAGCGGCCCGTACTCAGCCGAACAGCGTCACGGCTTAAGCATCGCCCGCGTCTTTCAGCCCGGTGTAATGTTCTTCATCGCCCGATTAGACGGCGACCCCGTAGGCTGCGGCGGCGTCGCCTTCGAAGAAGACGGGTTCGCCGAGATAAAACGCATGTACGTCCGCCCCCAGGCCCGCGGCCGCGACATCGCCCGAACCCTCCTCGCCCGCCTGGAACAAGAAGCCCGCGCCCATGGCGCAACCCGCCTCACCCTCGAAACCGGCGACGCCCAGCACGCAGCCCTCCGCTTCTACCAGCGCGCCGGCTTCACCCGTTGCGCTGCCTTCGGCGCCTACGCCACCATGCCCGCGGCCGCGACCGAGCGCAGTGTGTTTTTCGAGAAGACGCTGCTATGAGATGCACATCAGCGCGTAACCACCGCGATATCGCGCACCGGCTTTCTGCCGCTCGCTATGTCGCCCAGCCCGACGCGGGCGCCGGTTTGCAGGTCGATCTGAAACAAGGTGACGGGTCGCTGGCTTGGCGTACGGACTGCGAGGTACGCGACGTCGCTGACGGACTTTCTCAGGATGTCCAGGCTGGCGATGTCAGCGATCAGCCCGCCGAGGTTGGTGCGGGTGGTCAATTGGTCGGTGCCCGAACCGCTGAACTCGACCAGGGCCTGTGTCACGGGATCGATGCCGAACAGCGTGCTGGTGCGCGCACCCGAACCGTTGTGGTCATGGGCGATGGTCACGACGCTGGGCGTCGCGAGGGCGTTGGTGTCGCCGGAGGCGTAGGCGAGCGGCGCGTCGATCTGAATGCCGCGCACCATCGGCCGCGCGTCGACGACGGAGCCCGTGGTCGCGTCGAGGCGCAGCGCCTCGCCCAGGCTGCTGACGACGTTGAGCGTGCCTGTGACGGGGTTGAAGTCGGCCACGACCGGCGCGCCTTTGAAGAACGGGGTGAATCGCGCTCCGATCGGCGTCGCGGCGCCGGTTGCCAGATCGATCTGATAGAGCACGTCGCGCGAGCTGACTCCGAACAATTCGCCCGCGCCCGGTCGCATGTCCACGCTGATCATCGCTTCGTCGGAGCGCAATCCGGTGATCGCCGTGCGGCCGAGGATCACCGACGGACGTTCAGAGCTGAACACGAGCAGCGCGTTGCCGGAGGTCAATCCCAGTACCGTTGCCGAGGGATTAAACTGCGGGTAGACGGCAATGTCGGTAACGCGCAGCGTGGCGGGGTCACCGATGGTACCGACGCGACTGGCCCCGCCGTGGGCGAGATCGATCGTGCAGAAGCGCGTGCCGTGTTTCGTGGAAAACGATGCGAATGCCGCTCGATCGGTCGTGATGTCAAGGCTCGCGTTGGCGCCCGCGTCGATCCCCAGCAGGCCGATGGTGTACAAGCGGCCGGTGTCCGCGGGGCGTCGCGAGCCGTCCACTGTGCCGATCGTCACCAGCGAATCGCTGTTGGCGTCGATCGCATAGACCGTGGTCGGGCCGGGAAATGTGCCGTCCGACGTCGAAGCCAGCGAGACGAGGTCAGGCGACTGTCCGAATGCGATATCCTCGGGCCCATACCCCACTACAGCCGCCTCGGCCGGCGCGCGGAGCGGACCGCTGAACTGCCGGTCGCTTTTTCCGACCGCGCGGAACGTCGCTTCAGGATTCCGCAGGTCGATGTCGAAGCTCAGGCGATCGCCCGATGCCGCCGGGATGGTCGCTTCCGAAGCCGCGATGGCAACGCCGGTCTCCGGGTCGATCTGATAAGTGCGATTCGCGTCGGAGAGTCCGTAAAGCCGCGACAGGTAGTCAAAATCGATCCCGATGAGCGTCTCGCCCTTCGGCATCATGACCGAGGTCCGCGCGACGATCACCTCGGGAGCGTCGCTGTCGAAGACGACCAACTCGTTGGCAGGCGTCAAGCCGACCACGGTGGTGAGGAGGGTACGCGCTTCCAGAGCCTCGATTGAGGTTGCCTTCGAGTCGTTCATGATTTGTTCCCGTGCAGATGCCCGGCCTTTGTACGGAGCCCCATTTTTTAACGTCTGCAGAATTCATCGGACGGGCAAGGGGAGGCGCTCAACTAATTTTGCGGACGGGCGCTGGTTGGCCGTGGAGCGGTCATCATCTGCGTGACCTCTTCGACGATCCTGGCGGGGTCGGAAAGGCGGCCGGGCCCAATATTTCGGCACGCCAACCACCCATCTTCAGGCCCAATGAATCTATACCCCAATCCCCTAAGTTTCTGAACGTTTTCCTGAGCAATCGGATGCGCCCACATCCGATTATTCATCGCCGGCGCAAACACCACCGGACACGCCGCCGCGCAGATCATCAGGCTCACCAGATCATCCGTTAGCCCATGAGCCACCTTCGCGATGATGTTGTTCGTCGCCGGCGCAACAAGCATCAGGTCCGCCCGCTCAGTCAGCGATATATGCTGCGGATCAGATGATTCAACAAGCGTAAACGTCCCCGTCCGCACCGGCCTTCCCGAAAGCGCCTCAAACGTAAGCGGCGTGATAAACCGCTGCGCCTCCGCGGTCATGCAGACCGTCACCCCCGCCCCGCGCTGCACCAGTTTCGAGACAATGTCCGCCACCTTGTACGCAGCAATCCCACCACAGACGCCGACCACCACCTCCCGTCCCTCCAGGACCGGCGGCGCAGTCGGATCGTCAATCGCAGGCAATGTGGACATAGGACTATTGTTGGGTGGCATGGGCAAGCGTACTCGCTTGCCCGTGGGTCTTCAGCGGCTAGCTCCTGCCCCGCATGCCACCCGGAGTAGTTAAGCCTCTTCCGGCCGAGCAATCCCGCTCGCCTCGTAATCAATCGTGATCTTGTCCTGCAGGATCTCCTGGATCACAGTCTCCAGGTCGGTCAGCCCGCCCCGCTCGACCAGCGGGCGCGCCCCGTCCATAAGCTCCATCATCCGCTTCTGGATGAGCGCGGTAAGCTTAAACCGGCCACCGATCTTATTGACGATTTCGTCGCTCTTGAGTGCTTCGATCATAGTGCAGTTGCTCCTGGGGAGAATATTGGTCTTTGTTACGCGGACTAAACGTTGTCGCTCGTCACAGGCCGCCGGTGCGCTCGAGGTTGATGATTTTGGTTAGTTCTTCTACGGCGCGGTCTAAACTGTCGTTAATGACCATGTGGTCAAACGCCCGACTGCCCTTGGCCATGTGGATTTCGCGTCGCGCGGCGCGAAATCGCTTATCCATATCCTCGGGTTTGTCGCGCCCGCGGTCATTAAGGCGTTGCATAAGTGTAGGCCCGTTAGGTGGCAAGATAAAGATCAGCAGCGCCTCGGGGTACTGATAGCGGACCTGTAGAGCCCCCTGGACGTCGATCTCCAGCAGTACATCCTTGCCCTCGTTGAGATAATCCAGGGCGGGGTGCATCGGCGTGCCGTAATAGTTGCCATGCACCTGGGCGTATTCCAGGAACTCGTCGCGGTCGAGACGGCGGAAGAACTCGTCCTGGGAGACGTGATCATATTCCTTGCCAATCTCATCGCCTGGTTCTTTGGGACGCGTGGTGGCGCTGACGATATAGGCCACATTGAGACGTTGGGCGAGCATCTTCGAAATCGTGCTCTTGCCGACGCCGGAGGGGCCGACGAGGACGATCAACAAGCCGTGAGGTTTTTTGTTCGCGACCGTGCTCATGTCACTCGACGTTCTGAACCTGTTCCTTCAACCGATCGATCGCTCCCTTGATCTCCACGATATGCCGCGCGATCTGCGCATCATTCGCCTTGCTCGCGATCGTATTTGCTTCTCTGAGCATCTCCTGCGTGATGAAATCCAGCTTCCGCCCCGCGTGCTCGCTGGTCCGGCAAGCCGACTCGAACGCCTCCAAATGGCTCGTCAACCGTTGGATCTCCTCGCTGATGTCCGCCCGCTCGGCGAACACCGCCACCTCCCGCAGCAGGTCCGCCTGGTTCACCTGCAGCTCTGCCTTGCTGATCAGCATGTTCACCCGCTGCGAAAGCCGCCGGTGATAATCATCGATCACGAACGGCGCTCGCTTGGCAATCTCAGCCAGGTTGGTTGAGATCGTCTTCGCATGCTTCATCAAATCGTTGAATAGCGCCTCCCCCTCCCGCGCCCGCATCGTGTTCAGCTTGATGATCGCCTTGACCGTCATCTCCCGAACCATCGGCCCATGCCGCTCGATCTCATCCGAATCATCCCGCGGCTCCTGGCAAACCCCCGGCAACGCCAGCAGCGCTCCCAGGTCGATCGTCAGGTTCGCGCTCTTGCTTTTGATCTTGTGCAACTGCTCGAGGTAAGCCTCCAGCGCCTGCGTATTGATCAGATACGCCGCCTCCGCGCTCTGCGAGCGCATCTTCAAAATGTACGTGATCGACCCGCGCCCAAGCTGCTCCCGCAGCATCGTCTCCAGCTCCGGCTCCAACCCGCTCACGTTCTCCGGCAGCTTGATGCTCGCCTTGAAAAAGCGGTTGTTCAGCGAGCGGATTTCGACGGAGTAGTGCGTGCCGTCTTTCTCGGCCGTCGCGTCTCCGAAACCAGTCATGCTGACAATCATGCAGGAACCTTCTAGCGCGGCAGGGGGTTAAGAGGAGAAAAACCTTACTTCGGTTGCGACGCCGCCGGCTGCGTCGATGGTGCCTTGATCGGTGCAGTCGCTGGCGATGAGGGCAGCACGTTGGGCGCCGGCACCGGGGGAGTATCGCGCGGCGCAGGCGGCGTTGGCTGCCGCGATGGCTGCTGAACAGGCGCCTGTTGACCTTGCAGCGGCGGAAGGTCGCCCGCGGTGGTCGTCTTCGTACCCGGACGAGTCATCAGATTAAGAATCACCGCCAGCAGCAAAAACACCCCGAAGATAATGCTCGTCGCCCAGGTCAGCACGTCCCCCGTCTTCGAGCCAAACGCCGTGTTCCCGCCGCCCCCGCCAAACGCGCTCGCCAGCCCCCCGCCGCGACCCTTCTGGATCAGGATCAG
>JAQGHM010000192.1 GCA_028291615.1 Phycisphaerales bacterium
AAGTCGGTGTAGCCATGAGCGGTGGCGTCGACAGCTCCGTCGCCGCCGCACTCCTCCTGCGCGAAGGGTACGACGTCGTAGGCGTCTTCATGCGCCTCGGCAGTCCCAAAGGCGTCGAATCCCACGACGAGCCCGCCGTCGAATCCTGCGATACCTCCGGCAAAAACAAGCAAGGCTGCTGCTCCGTCCTCGACGCCGACGACGCCCGCCGCGTCGCCGGCATGCTCGAGATCCCCTTCTACGTCCTCAACTTCCAGGAAGATTTCGGCCGCGTCATCGATTACTTCGTCGATGAGTACAACCGCGGCCGCACCCCCAACCCCTGCGTCCGTTGCAACGACTGGCTTAAGTTCGGCAAGCTCGCCAAATATGCCGAGGCCGTCGGCGCAGACTACGTCGCCTCAGGCCACTACGCCCGCGTCGGCGTCGATCCAATCACCAGCCAAAAGTCCCTCATGCGCGGCCTGGACCACAAGAAGGACCAATCCTACGTCCTCTTCGGCATGAGCAAGTCCACCCTCGACCACACGCTCCTCCCCATCGGCAACTATGAGAAGCACGAGGTCCGCAAGATCGCCGAAGAGATGAAACTCCCCGTCTTCAACAAGCCCGACAGCCAGGAAATCTGCTTCGTCCCCAACCAGGACTACGCCGGCCTAGTTCAGCGCCGCAGCCCCGACACCTTCCGCCAAGGTCAGCTAGTTACCGCCGACGGCAACGTCGTCGGCCAGCACGAAGGCCACCAGCATTTCACCATAGGCCAGCGCAAAGGCGTAGGCGTAGCCTTCGGCTACCCCATCTACGTCGTAGACATCGACCCAAGACAAAACCGCGTAGTCCTGGGTGACAAAGACGCGCTCCTAAAGACGACCTTGATCGCCCACCAGATCAACCTCCTGAGTGATCACGCCGGTTCGTCAACGATCCGTTGTAGCGCCAAGATCCGCTACAACCACCAACCCCAACCCGCGACGATGCAGCTCACCGCCCCCGACGAAATCCGCGTCACTTTCGACGAGCCCCAAAGCGCCATCACCCCCGGCCAGGCCGTAGTCTGCTTCAACGGCGACATCGTCCTGGGCGGCGGCTGGATCGACGCCGCAGAGTAACCGCATCGCTCGCCTCGCGACCAACGCCCCGCTATTGTTACTCTCGTGCTACGCCGCAATGTGCTGATCTTCCACGCCGGCGCGCTGGGCGACTTCATCCTCACCTGGCCCCTCGCCCTCGCGCTCGGCCGCCTCCACCCCCAATCGCGCATCATCTACGTCGCCGCCGGCCAAAAGGGCAAGCTCGCCGAAAAGGCCATCCGCACCGAATCCCTCGACATCGAATCCGGCTGGCACCACCTCTTCGGCGCTCCGGACTCCCTCCCCGAGCCCGCGCGCAAAACCCTGGAGAACACCCACTCCATCTACACCTTCGTCGCCTCCCCCGCCGACGCTTGGAGCAACAGCGTTCGCGCCATCGCCCCCGAGGCCCAACTCGTTCACCTCCAGCCGCGCCCGCCTGATGATTCTCCCTTCGCGGGTCATGTCACCCAATGGATGGCCGACCAACTCGCCGCCGTCCCCGTCATCAAGACCGGCGTCGATCAGATCATGCGCTCGATCGCCACGCGCGGCGTCGGTTACAAGCGTTCGCCCGAGGGCACGATCTGCGTCCACCCCGGCGGCGGCGCGGTGGCTAAGCGCTGGCCTGCAAAACATTACGTCCAGCTCGTCCGGAAACTCGTCAAAGGCCGCCACCACGTGCGCGTCCTGATCGGCGAAGTCGAGCGCGAGCAACTCCCCAAGGAAGACCTCGATCATTTCGCCGCCATCGCGCAGCTCGTCGAGCCCAAAACCTACCTTGAGCTGCTCGACCACCTCGGCACCGCCGACGCGCTCGTCTGCAACGACACCGGGCCCGGGCACCTCGCCGGCATCATCGGCACCCCCACCTTCTCCCTCTTCGGCCCCGCCTCCAACCCGGACCGCTGGCGACCCCTCGGGCCCCACGTTCACATCAAGCAGACCGACGATCTCGCCCATCTCTCGGTGGAGGAGGTCTTCAAGTGGGTGAACGCGACCCTGTAAAACTACACGCGCGTTCAGTGAATCAGCCGCATATCCCCAAAATTCGGCACCAGCGCCGGCGCACGATCCAATGGCCGATACCCCGCCGGCCAATAGACGAAAAACGCCCGCCCCAACATGAACCGCCCCGGCACCCGCCCCGAGTCCGCATTGAGCTTCTCATCGGGAAGGTGCACCTCTTCGGTCCAATACCGCGCGTCTGAACTGGCTGAAGAATTGTCCCCCATCACGAAGTACTCCTCCGGTTTCAAAAGCACCGGCCTGCTCGGGCCGGCATGCGTGATCTCGCTGCTGCCGATCTCGGGCGTGTAATAAATGTCCCGCGAGAGACTGACATGCGAGAACGCCGCTTCCTGCCGCGCAGCGTCCAGCGACACCGCCGGCGTGGCGAATGGCGTCCGCATCGAGTGACCGTAACGCGCCAGCAGATCCTCCACGTTCGGGCTGTACTGCTCCGGCGTCGTCTGGAACACCAACTCTTCATTGATCCGGACGTTCACCCGGTAATCCGCATTCGAAAAATCGACCCGCATCGGCCCCGCCAACGTCGAAGGATTTAGCTCTTTGAGTGCCGGGATCTCCACTTCGCTTCCGTTGGGCAGGCGATGCTTCAGGCGCACTCGCGTCGGCTCGAATTCCACCACGAACTCGTGATCGTGCTTGGTCATCCGCGCCCGTAGCGGTCCATCCCCCGCCTTGCGCTCGTAAAAGAAGGAGAGCTTGAGGTCACTCACCGTGTAGACCGTATAGTCGCCGGTAGAACCAAAGCTGTTCCCCTCCTGGTTCATCGTCGCGTCATATGCCAGCCAGTCGGTGAAATAGCCGCCCGGCGCGAACGACGGGTTGTAATGCGGAACGGTCGTCGGATCGAAGCGCAGCCGTCCGCCACCGCTTAAGCTGTTGAACCTGATCACCCGCGCCTTCACCTTGTCGCCGGTGTCCCATCCATCGCCATCGTTGTGCACCCACGGCAATCGCCAGCCATCGGTGCGGTCATGTTCCTGTGGCCGGTAGTCGTGATCGTAAACCACCCGCCAGAGCGCATCCTGTGCGTATTTCGGTTTGGCCTGGATCTCCCAAGGCTCCATCTCCCCGTGCCGGACGTAAACGTCCCCGTCGAGCACCATCACCTCTTCGCCCGGCAGGCCCACCAGCCGCTTGATGTAGTTGATCGTGTACCAGGGCGTGCCCGCCGGGGGTTTCGTCGGGGTTTTGAAAACCACCACGTCCCACCGCCGCGGCGCCGACAGCCACGGGATGTACAGGTACTTCAGCACCAGGATGCGATCGCCGTACCGCACCGCCGGATTCGTCGCCTCTTCCTGCGAGACCTTGTGCCGGCAGTTTGGGCAGTACGCGCCGAACGAGCGGTCGTATGTCCTGGTCGTCTTGACGCCGGTGCGACTGTTTACCTCCTCGACCTCCACTGGCCCCGCGCGCGACGGGATATCCACGTCCTCCCCGCTCCGAGACGACGGGAACGTCGTGTCGAACGTGTACCCGCATTCCTTGCAGGTAAAGCGCATGTGCGCCCCGAGCAGCGTGGTCGCCATCGACCCCGTCGGGATCACGAACGCCTCCACCACGAACGCCCGAAATACGAACGCGAGGATGAACGCGATCAGAATCGACTCGATCGTCTCCTTGACCCCCTTGCCCGTCGAGATCGGCGCGTCGGCAGGCGGCGCGGTCGGTTGCAGGGGTTTTTCCGCGGCAGCGGCGGTCGGCGGGGGCGGCAACTTACGCGGATCATCCATGGTCAACGCATGTTACGCGAACCCCCCGCGCTTCAAAACCCCTCGCGATCAACCCTTGCTGATCTCACCCCGATGCGCCGCCAGCAACCGCTTCACCTCCGCCAGCGGAAGCGAATCATCCTCGCTCGATCCGACGATGCAGTACAACCCCGGCCCGTGCGTAAACCCCGCGATCGGCGAGCCGTTGAAGTCTTTGTCGTACTCCTCATCTTCGCGCGCCCCCGAAGCCGTCGAGGCCGGAAGCGAGAAGACCGAGATCGCCTGCTTCCCCTTCGTGAAATATAGTTGCGCCGCCGTATTCGAACCGACGTTACGCACACCCGCCCCGCGGTACGTCCACCCATCGCGCGTGAGGTCGGCTACAAATACCGGCCGCTGGATCGATTGGCTCAGGTTCGCCGCCGTCGCCACTGGACCGATATCCCCAGTACCTACCTCTTTCGCCCGCGCGCTGTGGGCATCGACCATCGCCTTATAAAGTGATTGCGACAGTGCGAACCTGCTCGGGTCATAAACCGGGCCCCGGTTCATCTGCCAGATCTGGTATCCCAGCATCCCCACCCCGAGCACCAGCACTGCGGCGACCGCCAGCCAGTACAATGGGCTGCGCCGCCGAAACATCGGGATCGGATTCCCCGCCTGAGCATCGCCGCCCGCCTTCAACGCCATCACTCGCTCGCGCAAGGCAGCCGGGGCCGATTCCACGTCCAATGTGCGGCGGAGTGCCGACTTCAAAGCGGGATCGTCTGTAAATTGAACTGGACGTTGCTCCATAAATCTCGATATATTCTGCTCGTTAGCTTCTCAATCTCCGCGGCAACGCAAAAACGACGTGAATCTGATCATTAATGGGGTAACTCGCTATATAATCCCTTCTATTCCCGAATAATCCCCTCGCGAACCGCGAAATCCTTTAACTGCTCCGATAACCGTTGGCGGGCCCGGTGCAGACGGCTCATGACCGTTCCCAGCGGGATCTCCAGCGCGTCGGCGATCTCCTTATAGCTCAGCTCTTCGATGGCCCACAACTGCATTACCGTGCGATACTCTTCGGGCAGCGTTTCGAATACCCGCTTGAGCTGCTGATCCATCCCATCCCAGGTTGACGCCGGTTGCGGCCCCTCGCCACTGGCCGACGCGGCATCGACCAGTTGATCTTCGTCGAGCGCCGCGGGCTGACGCCGTTCGCGCTGCCCCCGGCTTACATGAAGGTTATGTAGAATACGAATCAACCACGGGCGAATGCCGAACGCCTGCAAGTCGAACTCCCCCGCTGAGCGAAACGCCCGCAGATATGTTTCCTGCACGAGATCTTCCGCCAGGTGGGTGTCGCGCGTCATTCGTCGGGCGACCCGATAGAGCATGTCCAGGTGCTCCAGCGCGAGGGCTTCGAACTGTGATCGCTCTAGTTTCATGGCCCGTTTGGAGAGAGATTGAGGATAAACAAACGCAAGAGGATGTAAAGGGTGAAGGGCGTTGAACCTGCGGCCGCCGCGCGTAAGATCCCGCCGATGAATGATGTTATCGATGCAAATGTGAAGGGCCTCGTCTTCGACTGCGACGGCACCATCGCCGACACCATGCCACTCCATTACGAGGCGTGGGTGGAAGCATTAGGCGAGCACGGTGTCGAGTTTGCCGAAGCGCTCTTTTACGAGATGGCCGGCATCCCCAGCATGCAGATCGTGGAGATCCTCAACGAGCGGCACGGCCACGACTTACCGGTGCAAGCGACGGCCGACCATAAGGAAGAGCTCTACGTCCGCCTGATCCCGCGCGTCCGCCCGATCGACCCGGTGGTGCGGCTGATCGAACAATATGCCGGCCGATTGCCCATGGCCGTCGCCACCGGCGGCACCCGCGCCATCTGCACCAAGACCCTCGCCGCCCTCGACCTGCTGCGGTACTTCCAGCACATCGTTACCGCCGACGACGTCAAACATGGTAAGCCCGCCCCCGATATCTTTTTAGAGGCCGCCCGCCGCATCGGCGTCCCCGCCAACCAATGCGTCGCCTTCGAAGACGCCGACCTGGGCGTCCGCGCCGCCCGCGACGCCGGCATGAAAGTCGTCGACGTCCGCCATTGGCCCGGCTGACCGGTTGGCCATTACCCCTTCATGTACTCGCTGGTCTTGTACCACTCGATCCACCGCCCCAATCCCTCCTCGAAAAAGATCTTCGGTTCATACCCGATCAACGCTTTCGCCCGCGAGATATCCGCGAAAGAATCCCGCACGTCTCCAACCCGAGGCGGCGCATACGTCGGCTTTACATTCGTTCCCAAATACGCATTGGCCAGCCGCACGATGTCGTTCACGCTCGTCCGCTGCGCGCATGCCACGTTGATCACTTGCCCCTTGAGGCCCGCCGTCGAAGCCGCGCGCAGGTTTGCGTCAACCACATTGTCGATGTAACAAAAATCGCGCGTCTGCTCTCCATCGCCGTAGAGCGTTGGCGAAATTCCCTTGACGATGCGTGACACGATCGCCGGGATCGCCGCGCCGTACAGACTCTTCGGATCCTGGTGCGGCCCGAACACGTTGAAGTACCTCAGCGAGATCGTCTCCATCCCATGAAGCTGCGCATAAACCGACAGGTAAAGCTCACCGACGTATTTCGCCACCGCGTACGGGCTGATCGGCGACGGCAACTGATCCTCGCGTTTGGGCAATTCCGGCTGCTCCCCATACGCTGACGAGGACGCCGCATACACGACCTTCCGCACCCCCGCCTTTCGCGCCGCCTCCAGTACCTTCAACGTCCCGGTTGCGTCGATCTCGTGATACTCGATCGGCATCTCCACCGACTGCGGCACCGACGCCCACGCACCCTGGTGAAAGATCACGTCCACCCCCGCCACCGCGCGCGACAACTTCGCCTCATCCAGGATCGACCCCTCAATAAACTCGATCTGCGATGCGATGTCCTTAAGCCGCGCCGCCAAACCGCGCGACAGGTCATCGATTACGCGCGTTTTCACGCCGCGCGCCACCAGCGCGTGCGTCAGATGATGTCCGATGAACCCGGCGCCGCCGGTGACCAATGCAGTCTTAAAAGGCAAACTCATATTGATCGTCAGGATAGCGAAATCCGGGCCGTTTGCGACACGTCACGCTGCCCGGTTCACGAACACGATCACTTCCCCGTCGCGCGAGGTCAGCACCCGGTTAAACCACCGCAGGTTGAGCACGTTCGCCAGTTCCCCCTGCAGCCACGCCCGCCCCGCGTGCCCCTCCACCCCGAACCCCAGCCGCTGCACGAACGACAACCCAGGCGAGCGCACCGCCGTGATCAGCATCCCCTCGCGCACCGTTTGCAACACCTCCACCACCTCCGCCGCTGCGATTTCCGACAAGTTCGGCAGCAACCGCCGCAGCACGAACCGCGCCGCTACCGTCATACGCTCGTCCAGCCCCAAGCGCTCCTGGTGCGCCAGCGCCGCCGTCAGCAGCCGATCGATCCCGCCTGCGTTACAGCGCGACGTCAGCCGTGCACAATTCCCCGCCGACGCCAGCGACCGCGACAACGCAAACGCCGCGCTCGGCGAACAATCAATGTCGGCCGGCTCTCCGAAAAACCGACGCTCCCAACCCTCTTCCGCCCAACCGATCCGCATCTCCGCGCTTCGGCCGTCTCGCGGCGGCATCGGCGCATCCGGAGACCACGTCCCCAATCTCACGAATCGCCGGATCGCCCCGAGCGATTGCGTCGAACTGTCATCCGCAAAGAAGATTGCACGGCTGATCGAATTGCGAACCCGCTGGTTCAAGAGCCGAGTCAGCGGCCCCGGCAACCCCGCTTCCTTCAGCAACTCATCCCCCACGATGTCGATCTCCATATCCTCGCTGTAGACGTAGCAGTACTTCGCAAGCTGGTTGGCCACGTGGACCAAGATCGTCGCAGTCTTGACGCCCTCGCCAAGCGTCGCCGGCGCATCCTGCGGCGAATGATGCCACCGGATCGCCTCCACCAGATCCGCCGGCAGTTTCCAATGCGTCGCCAGCATCGCGCCAATCTCGGCGTGATCCGCCCCGAGGATGCGCCGCTCGCGGTCCAGAAAACTTTCCGACGGATGATCCGGCGACGGCGTGCGCACCTGCGCCGCCGACGCCGGAAAATAGCTGTTGATCGCCAGCTTCCCGATGTCGTGGAGAAGCCCCAGCGTACAGACGAATGCCTTATCCACCCCCGGGCAGCGGTCCGCCAGCGCCTCCGCCGCATACGCCACCGCCAGCGAATGCACCCACAGGTCCTCCGCGTCGTACGCCGCCTGTCCCGCTCGCGCCGGCATCACCTGCTGGAGCCGCATCCGCACAACCAGCGACCGCACCAGCGAATACCCGAGATAACTGACCGCCTCTGCGACGCTGGTCACTTTCCGCCGCACCCCTAGCGCCGCCGAGTTGACCGTGCGAATTAATGAAGCGGCGAGCGCCGGATCGCTCGCCGCGATTCGCGCCACGCTCCGCGCGTTCGACATCGGATCCGACAGTTCCCGCATCAGCTCCCGCACCACGTGCGGCAGCGGCGGCACCTCCGCCAACCCCTGCCGAATCGGCGCGAATACCGATGGCGTCGTGCGCCGCGCCGCCACACCCCGAAACACCGCCCCGCGCGGCTCCACCGGCGCGTCGTCCTCCCCCGCCTCGGTCTCCTTCTCGACACGAGAATCGTCCCTCGTCACCTGACGCTGCGCCACTACCCCCGATCCCAGGATCGTCCGCCGAATCCACCCCCACAACCGCGCGAGCCCCCGAGCCGGCGCAGCAGTATCCGCCACCGCATCCATCACGGCAGCCTCCGCAAAGGTAGAACAATCCCCATCCCAATCCGCATACTTCCGTATCGACCGATAACCCGCCATTTCTCCACCCCAACCCGACTCGCGAACCGCTCCACTCCCCGCTATCTTCTCCCCCAACGCTATTCACCAAGGACGGTACCCCGATGACACCACTCCACATTCAGAAAGTCGCCCAGGAACTTAACCTCAACCCCCACCAGGTCCACGCCGTCGCCACCCTCTTGGAAGAAGCCGCCACCGTCCCCTTCATCGCCCGCTACCGCAAGGAAGCCACAGGCTCCCTCGACGAGGTTGCCATCACCGCCATCCGCGACCGCCTCGTCCAGCTCCACGAGCTTGACCAGCGCCGCCAGGCCATCCTCAAATCCTTGGAAGAGCGAAAGCTGCTCACCGAAGACCTCCAAAGAAAAATTGATGCGGCCCAAACCATGGCTGCGCTCGAAGACATCTACCAACCCTTCCGCCCCAAGCGCCGCACCCGCGCCATGATCGCCAGGGAAAAAGGCCTTGAGCCCCTCGCCGATCTCCTCTTCCAACAATCCGCCGCCACGAATCCTGAGACCGAAGCCAAGAAATACATCACGCCCGCGGATTCTACCGTCGGCGAAGAGCTCCGCGTCCCCGACGTCGCCGCGGCCCTGCAAGGCGCGCGCGACATTATCGCGGAGCGCATCAACGACGACGCGGACGCCCGCGCGAAGATCCGCCACCTCTTCCTCACCAAAGGCTTCATCCGCAGTGAAGTCATCACCGGCAAGGAAACTGAAGGCGCGAAATTCAAAGATTACTTCGACTGGTCCGAGCCACTCGCCAGCGCCCCCAGCCATCGCGTTCTCGCCATCCGCCGCGGCGCGGCCGAAGGCTTCCTCTCCTTCCAGGTCCGTCCCCCCGAAGAAGACGCGATGGGAATCCTCGAATCCCAATTCGTCAAAAGCCAAAACCCCAGCGCCGAGCAAACCCGCTTAGCCGTTCGCGACGCCTACAAACGCCTCCTCGCCTTTTCGATGGAAACTGAAGCGCGACTCGAATCCAAGCGCCGCGCCGACACCGCCGCCATCGAAGTCTTCACGCAAAATCTCCGCCAGCTCATGCTCGCCCCGCCCCTGGGCCAGAAGCGCGTGTTAGCCATCGACCCCGGCTTCCGCACCGGCTGCAAAACCGTCGTCCTCGACGCCCAAGGCCAACTCCTCCACAACGACGTTATCTACCCCGACCAGGGCGCCCAGCGCACCAGAGAAGCAGAAGAGACGATTAAACATCTAGTGCAAAAACACCAGATCGAAGCAATCGCCATCGGCAACGGGACCGGCTCAAGAGAAACCGAAACCTTCATCCGCCGCCTCAACCTCACAATCGGCAATTCGCAATCCGCAATCGGCAATCCCATCCCCATCGTCATGGTTAATGAATCCGGCGCCAGTATCTACTCCGCCTCCGACGTCGCGAGAGAAGAATTCCCCGACCACGACTTAACCGTCCGCG
>JAQGHM010000201.1 GCA_028291615.1 Phycisphaerales bacterium
CCGCTTTACGTTGAGGGTCGGCTGACGTTCCGCGAATATTTGCGGCCTACTATTCGTTCAACGTTCGGAATGGAAGGGGTAGGATGTGGTAGAGCTTTTCGCGTGATCATGCGATGGAAG
The DNA here is from genome assembly GCA_028291615.1 of Phycisphaerales bacterium. Classification (GTDB taxonomy): domain Bacteria; phylum Planctomycetota; class Phycisphaerae; order Tepidisphaerales; family Tepidisphaeraceae; genus RYN-433. The sequence continues at coordinate 121 of JAQGHM010000201.1, forward strand.
ACGCCGCCAGAAAATTCGCCCGCCGGATCCTGCTGATCCACCTTGCGCTGCTGGTCGCGGTGATCGGCCTGGTCTTCTTCGCGTCGCGCGAGGTGTATCAGGAGACGCGGGCACAGGCGACCGAGCAGGCGAAATCGCGGCAGGCGCTGCTGGCGGCGCAGACGGCGCGGGGGATCGAAGCGTTCTATCACTCGATCTTCAATGACCTGGACCTGCTCCGCCAGGCCGATAAGGACGAGGGGGACGACACCGAAAAGCCGACCACCAACCCAGCGGCGGGCGGGTTGGACTGGCGACGGTTGCTGAAGCTCGACGAGCGCCCGAACGCGGGCAACGTGGCGTTCCAGACATTTTTTGGGGGCATCCTCTGGAAACAACTCGACGGGCGCGTCTCAATTCTGTTCGCCGTCAATCGCGATCGCCTCAAGGGGAAGGACCTCGAGAAACAACTGGAGAAGGAAAAGTTCACGATCCAGTTGATCGGCACCGCGGACAAGCGATTGAGCGAGAAGGAGATCGTCCTGAAATCAGCGGATTGGCTGAAGACGATCGAGAAGCCGCACATCAGCAGGTTCCAGCAGTACGAGGTGGAGGGTGAGACGATCGGCCTGAACTTGGTCTGCGTGCCGGTGTCGCAGAGGAACCCGCGGCTGTTGGTGGCGGCGGTGCCGATCCACATCGCGCAGGCGCGTTTTACCGACAAACTCAATACTGACGGCGATTCGACCAGCGCGTTTTTGTGCGATGAGTTCGGCACGATCATGATCAGCAGCCATCCGGCGCTGATCGGGCGCAACGTGGAGTCGTTCAAGGACGATCGCTTGCGCGAGCTGGCGAGCGGTTACCTGAGCAAGGGGAAGCGCGGCGTGGAGAGCATCCAGACCGATTATGTGCTGGCGGGCCAGGCGTTCCCGCCGGGGATGGTGGCGATCGAGCCAGTGAGCATCGCGGGGAAGAAGTGGGAGTTCATGGTCACCACGCCTCTGTCGGACGTGGACGCGGTGGTGAACCGGGTGTTCAAGCGGGCGGTGTTCTGGGCGGTGTTCGTGGTCTGCTCGATGACGGCGATCTTGTTCTCGACCGCGATCCAATTAATCCGGGCGCGCATCCGCACCGAGCGGGTGCGGAACGACCTGCTGACGCGCGAGCTGACGCAGGCGCGCGAGATCCAGCTTGCATGGCTGCCGCGGCAGGATCTGGCGTTCCCGGCGATGGACATCGCGGCGGTGAACCAGCCGGCCAGTCACATCAGCGGGGATTTCTACAACTGGTTCGAACTCCCCGACGGGCGGACGGTGGTGACGATCGGCGACGTGACCGGGCACGGGCTGTCGGCAGCGTTTTTGATGGCGACCACGCAGCTTCTCGTGCATACGACGATGTTGCGCCTCGAAGACCCGGGCAAGACGCTCTTCGAGGTGAACAAACAGCTTTGCACGCAGGTGTTCAACGGGCAGTTCGTGACGATGCTGGTCTGCGTGATCGACATGGAAGCGGGCAGTCTTGAGGTGGCGACGGCGGGACATTATCCGCCGATCATGGGTGAGCACGGGGTCTTCCGCTCGCTGCCGGTCGAGCCGCAACTGGTGCTCGGCGTGGAGAAAGACACGAAATATCCCACCGAGCGCTTCGACCTGCCGGCCGGCGCCAGCCTGGTGCTGTATACCGATGGGGTGCTGGACGCGCAATCGCCGGAGGGGAAGCGGTTCGACGTGAACCGGATCATCGATTCGGCGCGCGGCCACTGCGAATCGGCACAGGTGCTGATCGACAGCATCGTGGGGCGGATCAATCAGTTCCGCGGGGCGCGGGCGCTGCCGGATGATCTGACTCTGGTTTGCATTCAGACGCAGACGGAGGAGTCGTTCCGGGCTTCGGAAGCGATTTCTGTCTGATCTGGGCCGCCTCGCTCGTCTTCTCGATGTTGTTCCCCTTGTTGCGTTGCCCTATTATTCCCCGCTCGCGCTGCGTAGATCATCTTCGTGCATTCGATTGAACCAAAGGAATCGTTAAACATGTCCCACCGCATCTTCAATTTCAGTGCCGGTCCCGCGATGCTTCCGACCGAGGTGCTGGAGAAATCCGCCGCGGCACTGCTCGACTTTCAGGGGAAGGGATTCGGCATCGCTGAGGTTAGCCACCGCGGCAAGGAGTTTGAGGGGGTTAACGACGAGGCGATCACGCGGTGCAAGCAACTGCTGGGGCTGGGCGATTCGCACGATGTGGTCTTTTTGCAGGGCGGGGCGACGCAGCTTTTCACGCTGATTCCAATGAACTTTCTGCACGGCAGCGCGGACTATTTATCAAGCGGGGAATGGAGCAAGAAGGCCGTGTCGTTCGGCAAGGAGGTTGGCAAGATCAACGTCGTCGCGAGCAGCGAGGCGAGCAACTTCGACCATAGCCCGCGGCCCGGCGAGTGGAAGATGTCGAGCGACGCGGATTACTTCCACGTCTGTTCGAATGAGACCGTGCACGGGCACCGCTTGCCGACCTGGCCCAAGCATCCAAACCTGATCGTGGACGCGAGCAGCGAGTTCATGTCCCGCCCGCACCCGGCCAGCGAATGCGCCCTGGTTTACGGCGGCGCGCAGAAGAACCTCGGCCCGGCGGGCGTGGTGCTGGCGATCGTTCGGAAGGACATGTACGCGAAGCAAAAGAAGACGCCGAGCAAACTCTGGAGCTTCAAGGAGCAGGCGGAGAACAAGTCGATGGTGAACACGCCGCCGACGTTTGGGATCTACATTCTCCTTGAGGTCTTCCGCTGGCTCGAAGCGCAGGGCGGCTTGGCGGCGATGGAGAAGCGCAACGCGACCAAGGCTGGCATGATTTACGACGCGATCGACAACAGCAACGGGTTCTACAAGGGGACGGTGACGGTCAAGGAGCAGCGGTCGCACATGAACGTGACGTACCGAATGCCCAGCGATGAGCTGACGGATGAATTCGTCAAGACGGCTGCCAAGAACGAGATGGTGGGGCTGAAGGGTTATCGCACGGTGGGCGGAATCCGAGCGAGCATCTACAACGCGATGCCGGTGGAAGGGTGCCAGGCGCTGGCGCAGTTCATGAAGGATTTCGCGTCGAAGAAGGCGTGAGCGAACCGGCGCGGTATCAGCAATGAAAATGACCGCCCGTTTAAAGGGGCGGTCATTTCGTTAGAGTTCAGATTTCGCCACACAAGCTTCGCGCGCTTACGCCGCTTTCGCCGGCGACGGATCGTCGGTCACGTAACTGAACACCGATCGCACGTATGTCACGCCTTCCATCGCCATGATGATCGGCACCACGGCACTGGGGGCGGCGGCTTCGATGACGAAGTGATCTTCGTCCACGTTTACGACGGTCGTTCCGGTATCCGTGACGGCCGCGGCAATATCCAGCAGACCATTTCGGTCCGCATTGTTCCTGTTCACCACGATTAACACATTAGAGATCCACATAACTCACCTTCTGACCTGCCTCACTGATTATACGCTTTTTTCGAGGGGCAGTTCTCTGCTACATGCGTTGCTGTAGCAGGGGGTAAGTTATGGCAAATGCGGCAATTGTGATATTAGAAAGAGGATGCTTTCCAATACCCAGCGCGGCACGGCTATTGGGCGAGGGCGGTCTTGATCTGACCGAGCTGATCGAGGGTTTTAACCAGCGTCTCGGTGGTGTAGACGCTGCTGATTTGGATGGGCTTGTCGTAACCGGGGACGTAGATGGCGGTGAGGGGGATGCCGCCCGTCGCAGTCAACTCCCGCAGTCGGGACCAGCCGGGCGCATCGTCCTTGGTGAGGTCGGCCTTAAGGGTCACCACGCCGTGGTCGCGCAGTGACTTGATGGCGGTCTCATCGTGGTAGACGGTGGCTTCGACATACTGACAGTTGAGGCACCAATTGGCGGTGAACTTCACCAGCACGATTTTGCCGGCCTTGCGCGCGGCATCCAGGGTTTCATCGGAATACGGCACCCAGGTAACGGCGGCGGTATTTGAGGTTCCAACCGGGCGCGGGTCGAAGACGCCGCTGAACCGGCAGGCGACCAGAACGGACGCCGTTACGATTCCGACGGCAATGAAGGAGGAGATGCCGACCGGCCGTGCTTCTTTGGAAAGCTGGACGGTGCGTGCGAGGAGGTAAAACGCGGCCATAGCTGCCACCGGCACAACCGCCCACCATTGCCCCGCGGGCGTGGTGAAGCGACCGGCGGCGAAGAAGGCGGTGAAGGCGAGCAGCATGAAGCCGAGCATCTGCTTGAAGAGGTCGGCCCACGCGCCGGTGCGCGGGAACTTGCGCGCCGCCTCCGGATACGCGCTCAGCAGGACGTACGGGAACGCCATGCCGACCCCGACCATGATCATCGCCCAGACGCCGATTAATACCGGTTGCGATTGCGCCCAGAACATCACCGGCGGGAAGAGCGGACCGGTGCAGGGGGTGGAGAGAATCGCCGTCAGGATTCCCAACAGGTAGTTGCCGAAGTAGGTCTCGTGGCTCGGTTGAAATGCGTAGACGGTGCTCGGGAGGTTGACGTTCAGCAAGCCGAACAACCAGAGCGACAGGAGGAGTAAGACGATGACCATCCCCCACGCGAAGTAGGGGTTGGAAAACTGCTGGCCCCACGTGATCTTCTTCAGCACCAGGATGAGCACTGCCAGCACGGCGAATACGCTGATGATTCCTGCCGCAAACACGCTGGCCAAGGCAACCGTCTTGCCGCGATCATGCTTGGCGATTTCTGCAAAGCCAAGCACCTTGATCGGCAACATTGGCAGCACGCAGGGGACGACGTTGAACAAGATGCCGGCTAGAAACGCGAACCCCAGCGCGGAGATCAAACCCCGATTTCCGCTTGTATCGTCCACCTTCACCGGTGGCGGCCCGGCGCTGTTCGGCGCGGCGGCGCCCTGCTTCACCGGCGCCGTCGTCGTCGACGATCGCGTGGTCGCGCCTGCCGTCGGTTTGTAGTCCTTGAAGAGCTCCGGCGAAGCGGCCTCAGTGGCCTCGTCTTTACCGACCACCTTCGTCTCGACGCTCCACGGCTTGCTCTCGGGAGCGAAGCAGGCCTTGTCGTCGCAGATTTGATATCGGGTCGTCCCCTTTAGCGTCAGCGGTCCCGGCTTGGCGTCCTCCGCCACCTTGATCGGGACGTAAATGATCACCTTTCCCGTGTAGATGTTAAGCGCCCCCAGCACGGGCGACTGTTCCTCCTGACCGGGCGGATAGATGGTATCGCCAAATGTCGCCCCCGGCGTTTTCTCAACCTTGAGCGTCAGGGCGATCAGATCCGGATCTTTGGGCGTGTGCGACTGCGAATGAAACCCCGGCTTGATGTCCAGCACCACCGCCACCGCCGCATCCTGTCCCGGTTGTAGGGCCGATCGATTGAGTGCGGCCGACACGGTCGCATTTTTCATCTGGGCCTGTGCAAACGTCGCACAGGTCGACAGGAGGACCAATAGCAGCAGGGGGAGGCGGCGGTTCATTGTCTATATAGTGCCAAGGCGGCGCGGCTATTCCAATGGTGCGGTGAATTTGACCGCCTTTGGTCGAACTCGTACTATTTTAGTAGGAATTGTTGGAGTCCTCCTGTGCGTTTATCAAAACGAACTGAATACGGCTTGCGGGCGGTGGTGCAACTGGCCCGGCTTTGGCCGCGCAACTTTGTGCAATCGAAGGACTTGTCTCAGCAGGAAGAACTGCCCAATAAGTTCCTGGAATCGATCCTGCTGGCGCTGCGGCGGGGCGGATTCCTGGAATCCAAGGTGGGCTCCGGGGGGGGATATCGTCTGTCACGAGCGCCTAAGGACATCGGCGTGGGGGATTTGATCCGCCGGCTGGAAGGGCGGCTGACGGTAAAGGAGGGCGTCTCGAAGGGCGAGGCGTCGCCGGGCAAGGCGGCGGTGCGGTTGGTCAACGAAAAGCTTACCGAAGCGATGGACCAGGTGCTCGACGCGATGACGCTCGAAGAACTGGTCGAGCAGGTGAACCGCGCCGGCGGCGCCAATCAGGAGATGTACTACATCTGAGGGCCCAGCCACTTCAGTGGCTGGGAAGAGATGACATCCCCCGTCGCGCCACTCGGGGTTCTCTGGATTCTTCCCCTCGCCCGGTCGATGAACAGACAGTATCCTCGACACCCGCGGCATGGAGATCCTTGGCCTGATCAACCTCGAGCACGTCGCCGAGCTGATGGACATCGGCTGGGCGGGGTATGTCGTGCTGTTCGGGCTGTTGTTCTCGTGCGGCCTCGGGATGCCGCTGCCGGAGGATATCCCGCTGCTGGTTGCGGGGATGCTGCACGGGGCGGGGAAGATGCACATGCTGCCGCTGGCGCTGGCGGCGTGGTGCGGAATCGTCGGGGGCGATTGCATTCTCTATTATCTTGGGCATCGGTTTGGCTTGAACATCACCAAGGTGCCGGTGGTGGGGAAGCACGTGACGAAAGAGCGCATCCTCCGCGCGGAAAAACTGTTCGAGAAATATGGCGTGTGGGTGGTGGCGGTGGGGCGGTTGTTTGCGGGGATTCGCGGCGCGATGGTGGTGGCTGCGGGCACGATCCGGTTCAATTTCATCAAGTTCCTGATCGCCGATGGCTTGGCGGCCCTGCTATCGGGCGGGCTCTTCGTCTGGCTGGGGATGAAGTTCGGACAGAACCTGCATTACATCTCGAAGAAGATCCATGAGTATGGGGAGTGGGTCTTCATTGGGATAGTGCTCAGTGCGCTGATCGTCGCGGGCTATTACTGGTGGCGGCGGTCAGGCCACCGGGGGGCAACGGACATCGCAGTGGATACCATCGAAAAGGTAGCGGAAAAGGGAATCCACCTGCCGCTACCCGGCCGGTCACCGGAGGCGAAGGCGGGCAAGGACGCAACGGCGCGGGGATAATTCCATCACGCAACGGCGTAGCTTTTACGCTGGCTTACGTTGACCGCCTCACAGAGCGGGTATAGGCTTAGGGATCGTTTTCGATCCGCTTTCACCACCCTTTTGGAACAGGAATTAACCATGCCTTACACACTGCCGCCGTTGCCGTTTCCGACCGACGCGCTCGAGCCGCACATCGATAAACAGACGATGGAGATCCACCACGGCAAGCACCACGCCGCTTACGTGACCAACCTGAACGCCGCCATCGCCAAGCACCCCGAGCTGGACGGCAAGCCGATGCACGAACTGCTCAAGGGCAACCTGGCGATCGTGCCCGAAGACATCAAAACGCCCGTGCGCAACAATGGCGGCGGGCACCACAATCACTCGCTGTTCTGGGAGATCCTCAACCCCGCGGGCAAGTCAGGAACGACGCCGGTGGGGAACCTGGGAACGGCGATCAACGCGAAGTTCGGATCGTTCGACAAGTTCAAGGAAGAGGTCACCAAGGCCGGGGTAACGCGGTTCGGCTCGGGCTGGGCGTGGCTCGTCAAGCGCGGCGCGAACCTTGAGGTGATCAGCACGGCGAACCAGGACAGCCCGCTAATGGATGGGGCATTCCCGGTGATCGGCGTGGACGTGTGGGAGCACGCGTATTACCTGAAGTACCAGAACCGCCGCCCGGACTACATCGCGGCGTTCTGGAACGTGGTGAACTGGAAGGTGGCGGAGGATCGGTTTAATCGGGCGAAATAAGTCGCGGCGCCTCATAACTTGATGATCGACGGACCCGCGAGGCGATCGCTTCGCGGGTTCTTCGCTGCGCTGGGGTGAGGGAAAGGCAGTGAATTATAATGGTGCGAATTCGGGGATTTGTAGAGTGATAGTGGGTTTGAATGGATGCGAACGGCGGGGGGCAGCGGGACGTAGCGTTGGAAGGTTGCATGGCACGTTTGGATGACAAATCGACATTGGACTACGGTCGCGTGCGGCCGCGCTCGCTGCGCATGGTGCGATGGGCGGTGCTGACATGCTTGGCCGGGGGTGTGGTGGGGTACGGATATTGGCGGTCGATCATGCCGCCGCCGGTGCCCGTCGTCACGTCGCTTGCGGTTTCGCGAACCACAACGGACGTCGTTGAAGTGCCGGAAGACCGTGTTGACGCAGAGAGAATTTACCGCGAAGAGGTCACGCCACTGCTCGATCAGTTCGATGCGCGCAATCGCGCAGCCGTGGCGCGGGCGGTGGCGAACATGCACGAACGCCTTAACGGGCGACGCTGGGGGATCAAGCCGTTCGTAAAAGACGTCGGCAGTTGGAAGACGCGCTTCGGCGTGATCGGGCGGACGACGTCGGACCTCTGGAAAAAGCACATCAAGAAAGAACCGAACGCGGCCGCGGTGCGGACATACGTAAACGATAAGTTCCGCCACCATGTCCTCTCGGAAGCCGCGCTGGAACATGACATGGGCGAAGTGCTCAAGCAGTTTCGCGAGGACCTCGACGCCAGCCGGAACCGGCTTTACGTGGACGTGCGGTTGCCGCTGGCGAAGATCAAGTCGCCGCTGGCGGCGTCGGACGTGACTTACGCCGCGTTCCAGGCGGACGTGGGGCGACGCGCGCGGGAAATGGGAGAGCGCTGGGCGAGTGATTCGGTGGTGTCAGGGCTGGGCGGGTTCGTGTCGGGCTGGGTGGCGATGGACGTGGCGCAGGCGGTGACGTCGCGCGTGGTGGTGGCGATCCTGTCGCGCGTCGGAACGCAGATTGCAGCGGAGACGGTGGCGGCGGGCGGCGCGACGGCGGCGGGAGCAGCGGCGGGCGGTGGCGGAGGATCGTTCGCGGGGCCGGCGGGGACGGTGATCGGGCTGGGCGTTGGCATCGCCGTCGGGGCGGTGGTGGACTGGTGGATGAGCGAGCGCTTCGAAGCAAAGATGACGGCGCAGCTCAACGGGTTTTTCGATTCGGTCGATCGGCAGCTTGTGAATGGGACGGACAAAGCGCCGGGCTTGGAACGTTCGCTGAATGACGCGGTGAAGCTCGGCGGCGAGACGCAGCGCAGCGCAATGAAGAAGGCATTTGACGAGGTGACGCGATGAAGACGGCAGCAGCTTGGATAACCTTGGTGGCGCTGGCAGCGGGTGCGCCGCTGGCTAGCGCGCAGGTGGCAGCAGTGGCGCGGGAGATCGTCGAGCAAGGCGTCGAGCAAATCTTCAAAAGCGCCGGGCGCGAGGCGGTGGAGGAACTGGGCAAAACCGGCGGGCGCGTCGCCGTCCGCGAGACGCTGGAACGCGCCGCCGCGGAAGGGGGCGAAGGCTTGGTGCGCAAGACGACCGCATACGGGATCGAGCAGGGGCCGATCGCGCTGCGGGCGATCGGGCGCTCGCCGGCAAAGATGGTCGGCGCGCTGGACAACCTGGCTGCGGAGCTGCGGCCGGCGGCGCTGCGCGCGGTGGAGCGTGATCCGCAGGCGCTGGCAGGATTGGTCGAACGATACGGCGCGCAGGCACTGGAGGCGGCGGCGAAACAGCCGGGCGTCGGCACCGTGCTGGGGGAGAAACTGGGCGGCGAAGGATTGGCGGCGGCACGGTCGCTGACGACCGATCAGGCGATCGTCGTCGCGCGGCATGCGGATGAGATCGCGAAACTCCCGGCCGAGCAGCAGGCGGGATTGTTCGCGCGATTGCGGAGCAACGCGGCCGGCGTGACGGGTTTTCTGGAACGCCATCCCAAGACACTGCTGACGGCGGCGGGGGTGGCGGTGATCCTTGGGGCGAAGGATGAGATCCTCGGACCCGGTGACGGCGCCGACGCGAGTGGCCACGCCATTGGCCGGCGCGAAGGACTCGTGCCGCGCGTGTGGCATGATGTGCTCGGGTTGCTGACTAAGCCGATCGGAGCGATCGCGACGCTGCTTGTCGGATTGGCGGCGATCTGGGCGGGCCTGAAGGTCTGGGCGATGTGGCGACGACGGCAGATCCAGGTGCGAGTAGCCGAGGCGCGCGGGCAGGTGGAGATGGAGCGATTAGCGATGGCGTCTGACGCGCGAGAACTCTGACAGGCAATGTTTGGGTGGCATGGGCAAACTTGTTTGCCCGTGGATTTTATTGATCTCGAAGAGCACCACGGGCAAGCGAGTACGCTTGCCCATGCCACCCAGCGAATTATTACTTGGAACCTTCGGGGGCGAGTTGGCCGCTGTCGCGCAATCGCTTGAACGTCCGCCGGCGAATTAGGAAATACGGTTTGGTGATGAAGCGGTGCGCCTTAATGAACGAGCTCACCTGTTTGCCGCGCGCCTTCTCCTCCGGCGTGAGCAGATCCGGCCGCAACTTGCGCTTGTGCTTCAGGACGTGATAAAAGTCTTCCTTCTGCAGCCGGCGGACGATCGCGCGGGTCAGCACGTTGTCGCCGAAATCGTGCAGGTCGAAGCTGATCTGGAAGTCGATCAGGTGCGGCCGGCCATCATCGCCCTGGAGGATGTTCTGCGGTTTGTTGGTATCGACATAGGCAATGTTGCGCTGGTGCAGCGTGCGCAGGAGGGCGAAGAGCTCATCGAATAGAGAATCGGGGATCGGGTGTTCTTTCGAAAGCGGGCGGCCGGGGACGTAGGCATGGACGAAGCCGGTCTTGCCGACGCGGCCGAGCAGCTTAGGGATGTTGGGCAGGTCGGCGCAGGCTTGATAGAAGCGCGTCTCACGGTTGCAGAGCCATCTGCCCAGCCAGAGCAGGGGGACGCCACCATATTCTTGCGTCCGGCCGATTTTAAGGACGACGCGCTCGCCGCTGGGGGAAAGATAGAAGCCCGTGGCGGCGAAGAAGTCGTGCTTGACGGTGCGCTCGTGCCGGTAGCAGACGCTGCCGAGGGTAAAGGTGGCGGGGAGGTCGGCCTTGCCCAAGGCGCGCAGGGTATAGACGATGCGGTCGGGGGGCGAGGGCCGGCGGGATGGGTCGGTCGAATCGGGCACAGGGGGGGGATTATACCCCGAAGCGGTCGGAGAAAACGGGTGCCGCGCCGTCGCGGAAAGTATACATACAATTCCGAGCCGGCAGAGTACATTCTCAGCCGGCGCAGCACGACAGTGTGCGCGAGCGCGATGCCGGAGTGACGGGATTTATGAGTGAGCCGCTTCGAGTGCTGCTTTTGGACGAGGCCGAATCGCGCCTGGCAGTGCGCGAGATGCTGGCGGGGGCCGAGGGGATCGAGCTGGTCGATTCGCCGCCCGGGACGTTTTCACTCAAGGCGATCGGGGAAATGGCGCACCGGATCGATTGCGTGCTTGCGGGTCATCATCCATCCACTATCGACGCCGGCGCGGTGTTGCGCGAAGTCCGCGACGGCGGGCTGGGGCTGCCGGTGATCGTGTTCACCGCCGACGGCGACCCGCGCCCGGCGGTCGAACTGCTCAAGGCGGGGGCGAGCGAATACCTGATCAAAGGGGCGGTCTCGGGCGAGGCGCTGGCGCGCAGCGTGCGCAGCACCGTCCGCGTGCATCGCGCCGAGATGGCGGCGGCGGCGGCGCGGGCCAACGTGCTGGCGGCCAATCGCGCGCGAGACGAGGCGGTCGCGCTATTGGACACTCTGGTGGGCGGCGCCCCGGTCGGGATCGCGTTCTTCGACACCGAGCTGCGCTACGTCCGCGTCAACCGCGAGCTGGCGCGGATCAACGGCGTGAGCGTCGAGGCGCACCTGGGCAAGACGGTCGCCGAGCTGCTGCCGCACATGAACCCGCAGGTGATGATCGACCTGGGCGAGGTGCTGCGCAGCGGCGTGCCGGTGGTCAACATCGACGTGACCGGCGAAACCCCAGCCGACCCCGGCGCGGCGCACGACTGGATCGTCAGCTATTACCCCGTGCGCTCCGCGGGCGGGGAAACCCTGGGCGTCGGGGCGACCGTCATCGACATCACCGACCGCAAGCGGCACCAGCGCGAGCTGGCGCAGGCGAAGGAGGCGGCTGAGGCGGCCAATCGCTCCAAGGATCAATTCCTCGCGGTGCTCAGCCACGAGCTGCGCACACCGCTGACGCCGGTGCTGATGGCGGTGCAGGCGATGCAGGAGGACGGCGTGCCCGAGGAGCTGCGCGGCATGCTGGCGATGATCCGCCGCAACGTCGAGCTGGAGGCGCGGCTGATCGATGACCTGCTGGACCTCACCCGCATCGCCAAGGGAAAGCTGCAGCTCCACCTGGAGATGATCGACGCCCACGACCTGATCACCAGCGCGCTGGAGATCTGCCGCGGCGAGATCGAACACAAGGGTCTGGTCGTCAACGTCGAGCTGACCGCGCGGCGGCACGTCGTCTACGCCGACTCAGCGCGGCTGCAGCAGGTCTTCTGGAACCTGATCAACAACGCCGTCAAGTTCACCCCCGCGGGCGGGGCACTGACCATCCGCAGCCACGACGAGGAAGAGCGCCTGGTCGCGGAGGTGAGCGACAGCGGGATCGGCATCGACGCGGATACGCTGCCGCGCATCTTCGACGCCTTCGAGCAGGGAGAGGGGACGATCACGCGGCGCTTCGGCGGCCTTGGCCTGGGCCTGGCGATCTGCCGGGCGCTGATGCGCATGCACTGGGGCCAGATCCACGCAAGCAGCGCGGGCAAAGGCAAGGGGGCGACGTTCACGATCAAGCTGGCGGGACACGCGCCCGCGACGGTGGTCCGCGGCGCACCCGTCGTCACGGCGGCAAAGACGGCCCAACCGCGGGTCAAGGCGGGCGCGGTCCCCGCATCGGCCGCCGCCGCCGCCGCGCCGGATCGCACGCCCTGCCGCGTCCTGATGGTGGACGACCACGAGGACACCCGCGCCGCGATGAAGAAGCTGCTCGAGCGCTCCGGCTACCACGTGACCACCGCCGACAGCGTGCAGGGCGCGATCGCCGGGGCCGCGGGGGAACTGCCGATTGACATCCTGATCAGCGACATCGGCCTCCCCGACGGCAGCGGCCTGGAGATCATGCGCCACTTCCGCCACCGCGGCGGCGGCGGCCAGCCCGTGCGCGGCATCGCGCTGAGCGGCTTCGGCATGGAAGAAGACATCCGCCGCAGCCGCGAGGCGGGCTTCGAACACCACCTGACCAAGCCGGTGACGTTCGATCGGTTGCGCGCGGCGCTGAAGCAGATCGAAGCGGCGGAGAAATGAAGGCGTGAAACATGAAGAAGGGGTGAGAGTAGGCAGTAGCCAGTACAAGAGGGAGGACCCAAGTGATGGCAGCACATCAAGATTATCGCGAGCGCGAGCGACTCAATCTCGAGGCGCTTCGGACGATTGAAAAGATGTTCGCCGGAGTCGAGTTCTCACCCGAAGAGCAACGAGTTGTCGAGGATGCGGGTCGCAAGCTCGTGGAGTACAGCTACACCCTGATGTGTGAGCACGGACAGAATCCAGAGGTTCGACCGATGGTGGTGATGTACGCCATGGCCGGGATTCTCGGTGGGCACTGGGTATTTGAAGGCGGGATTCCGCAACTGCGTGCGGAATTGAACGATCCGCCGCGTGTGGATGAATCCGCGCCGTCGGCGAAAGGGATCGCAGAGGAACAGAGACGCAAAGACACAGAGAATGGGTGAGGCGTTAGCGGCGACGGCGCAACTCGCCCAACCCGCGAGGTCCCGCGGGGCGGGCGGGTGAGGGGCGGAAGTCGAGAGTCCTTATTCTTCTGCGGCGAAGCCGCTCCACTCCGTCGCATGATCTAGGGGGGCGACTTCGCCCCTCGGGCCAAGGGGGGGCCGAGCGACCCGACGGGCCGGTCGAACGGCGCGCGCGTGTCCGTCCGCCTCATAGTCGAATGGTCGCCGCCTCAGGTCGCCGGTATCATTACAAGCCGCATCTGTATGTGCCGGAGGGATGTCGTTCTGCGCGGACGATCAGGTTAATCACGATTGATGCCTCGTACGGAGTCGCCATGAAGTTCGGGTGTCACTGCGGAGCGACGATCTTCGACAACACGGACGACTTACCTCAAAAGGGCCATCTCATCCCGGATCAGGAGTGGTTTGCAACCTACGATGCGATGGATGACGAGGTGATCGTTCCGCTGTCCCAGGGTGCGATCGACAACCAGAAGGCTTTCCACCTGTCGCGCGGCGTTATCAGCCGCGCGTCCCGATTGATGTACCAGTGCAGCGTCTGCGGCCGCTTATACATCTATGACAAACGAGGCGGAGCGCTGCACTGCTACGTGCCGTCGGATGACGCGACCTCGAAGGAGATTCTGAGGAGCCGGGACTCTTGTTCTTGAGAACGCGCGATCGCGCAACCCTCGAGGCCCCGCGAGGCCCGGCGGGCGGGAGGGCGAGGGGCGGAAGTCGAGAATCCTTATTCTTCTGCGGCGAAGCCGCTCCACTCCGTCGCATGATCCAGGGGGCGACTCTGCCCCTCGGGCCCCGAGCGACCCGACGGGCCGGTCGAGCGGCGCGCGCGGGAATCGGTCCGCTCATGGCTGACGCTATAAATCTTCGGTATGGTACGGAGATACGAGCCGCGTCCAGCATGTGGCGGCGGAATGTTATCCTGCGCGGCCGGTCCGAATAAATCACTAGTATGCAGCCTAGGGAAGCCGCTATGGCAAAAGCCGTCGTCTCGTTAATTGTCGTCTTCATGATCGGATTTGTTCTTGGCGGCTGGTTTCTGATGCCGCATCTTCCGCCCATGCCGGACCATCCGGTGAGCGTCTTGGAAGCGGAATACTGGACAACGAATTGGGCCGGCGCGTTGCTCGGTCTCGTTCTCGGTGGACTGTCAGCTTGGTCCGTGCTGCGCAAACGGCCGCGCGGTCCGGCTGCATAACCACACACTGCACTTGACCGGGGCCATGACGGTCCCTGTGATTCGAACGCTGGTCGTCAGCCCCGGCCAGTGAATGTTGGTCCGTTACCCCTCATCCATCGAGGTGCGTTTGGCGAAGAAGGAATCAACAACCTTTTCGAGCGTTGTGTCGACCGTAGAGGCATCTGCACGAGTTTCAGGCAGAGACCGATCGCGGTACCGCTGTGGTGGGCGCGGCGTACGTTGACGATTTGCTTGCGGGGATGCTTCGCAGCTACTTGGTTGACGATGCGAAGCTGGTCGACGCGTTGCTGGAGTCCCAAGGACCACTTGGTACGTTCTCGAGCAGGATAAATTTGGTTTATGCTCTTGGCCTGATACGTGACGATCAGCTGGCAGATCTCAACACGCTGCGGAAGATCCGAAACGAGTTCGCGCACTCGCACAAGGCGCTGTCGTTTGACGTGCAGCCCATTTGCGACTTGTGCGACAACCTGAATCAAATCAGATTGATGTCGCTGCTTCGTGGTCAGATGTCGGCTGAGGAACGCGACATCCTGCTTGATAGAGTTAAGACCCGCCGACAGCGCTTCGTGGGCAATTGCGTGCATCTAGCGGTCGGTCTGATGGTCAGAGGCGCTGCGATCAAGCACCGCGAGCCCGGTAGAGAACTCGACTCCAGCGGATCGACTTTGCCCTTCGAAGGCAATCAGCCGGCGTGATAACCAGCCGTTGCAGCGGACCGGACGGGCGTTGCGGTCCTTATACAAATGGGATGTGAAGCGCGCGGCGGACGACGAGATCATCCGCCTTGCCGTGCGATGGTTTCTGATCTCCGACCCGCGGCCGCGCGAGCACTGGTGGCAGTTCTGGCGCCCTCGCTCCCCCTGATGTTTCCGGCGGGTCGGCGGCCGGCGGGGGGGTGAAGGCTTGAAACCTTCCCCCCAAGCTGCCGCCTTTAAATTCCCCCACCAACCTCATCCTTAAAATAGCCCAAACATTTCCCTTGACTCCACCAGATTAGTTAGGGCATAATTCACCTAACGGACGCCAATCATCTGGAAGGAGCCTCACAATGCAGACGACCCGTCAACTCGACCGTTTCTGGAACGCCCGGCAGTATGACCGCCTTGCTCGCGAGTTGCTTACCGCACGCGTCGAAAGCTCCCCGCGCCTCGTCGCCGAGCTCGCCCACCCGGTGCCAGCCGCCGCCATGGCGCTCATCCGCCTCGACGAGCTCAACCAGGGCTTTCACCCGCTCAATGATAAGCTCATCCGCACGATCATCGCCGCCCAGGAAGGGGACGGCGGCTGGGGCGATCTCGTCGTCTCCGCCCTCTGCCTCCGCGCCCTGATGTGCAACCGCGGGCAGGGGGTCGCGATCGATCGCGGCATCGCCTATCTCGCCAATCTCCAGAAGGCCGAAGGTGCCTGGCCCGCCTACCCCATCCGCCGCACCCCCGAAGACCCTTACGTCTCCGCCTTTATCCTCTTCCATCTCGCCGACCAACCCGCCTTCCGCGCCGCCGTCCGCCTCGAAGACGCCGTCGCATGGCTGGCGCAAAACGAAGCCACCTTCGACGACGAAAGCCGCCGCCTCTGGCACCGTGCCAGCCTCCGCTGCCGCCTCGGCGCTCCGCGCCCCCTCGCGACCGCCAGCAACTAGTGAGTCACCCCTCGTTCTTTGACAATTTACCCCCGTTTTGACCCGCCCAAACCCGCGGTTGACCCGCATAAACCCGCGATTTACCTTCACTTTTTCAGCTCATTCGCCGCCCGATTTCACCGGCAACCCTAGCTTCTACAACCACTTCCATCAAATCAAACGAGCATCGATGCGTTCCGCGAACATTTTTCAGATGACTCTCCCCGCTCTTCATGTTTCACGTCTTCATGTTTCAGGATGCGTTCCGCAAATAAATTCGGGGCGACCCTCCGAAAAGGATCGCCCCGAATGGGATTTCAAATCAGTGTTCAGCGGCAATTAGCGGCGGTCGTTCTCAATCGAAGAATCGACCCGCTCCTGGCTGGGTGAGGCAACCGCAGCCACGGTCGCCTTCTCCGGCAGTTCCAGGATCATCCCCAGCTTCAGCTTCTTCGGATCAGACCCGATAGCCGCCTTGTTCTTCTCGTAGATCCGTTCCACGAAGGTCGACTTGCCGTAAACCTTGAGCGAGATTTTGTACAGGCTATCGCCCGACTGCACCTGGTATTGGGTCTTCGGGTCGATCTTCACGTCCTGAACCACGCTCGCCACCACGCCGGTCGGCCGCTCGCTGGCGACCGCGATTGTCTTGACCTCGTCGGCCTTGGGAAGGATCAGCGTCGTCCCCAGCTTCATGTTGTTCGGGTTGACCGTCGGGTTGGCCCGCAGGATGTGCGGATAGTAAGCCGCGCTGCCATATGCCTCGATCGCGATCGAAGAAAGCGTATCCCCCGACTGCACGACGTGCGTGCCTTCGGCGGTCCTTCCCGCCGAAGCCGCCACCGGAGCCGCGGCCGCGGCCGGGGCCGCATGCGTCACCGAGGCGCGTCCGGTCGAGCTCTTGGTCGCGTGGCTCTCAGCGGCGCCGAGCAGGTCATGCGTGCTTACCCCGCCGCCCCAGGCATCATTCGGTTTGAAGTAAAGCTTCGGCTCGGAGTCGCCCGTCGCCGGTGTTCCCAGCGCCATGACGTCATGCTTGATGGCGGTCGGCTTGACCGCCGGTTCGCGATCCTTGACCGGCGTTGCCTTGGCCAATGTCCCCGCGGGTGCCGGGGTCGGGGCGGCGATCTTCTCGCTCTTGCCGTCGACCAGTGCTCGCTTCCAGGGATCCTTCGACTTGCCGGCCGGCGCCGCCGGCTGCTCATTGCCAGCATCATGCAGCGCAGTCTGCGCGTTCGGTGAAGCGGCGTTGCCAAAAGCCGCCTGTCCGGCGGTTTCAGCGCCACCGATCTTCCCGACCGTCCCCTTATCATCGGTGCCCGCAGCGCCGGCGGCCAAGGGCTCGCCCGGCTGGGTAATCTCGATGATGCTCCCATTCCCACCAGCGCCGCCGCCGGTGGCAAGTTGGGCTCCGTTTTTGTTGTTGGCAGGGGGGGCGACGAACAGGTAAACGACCAGCACCGCGATCAGGCCACCGCCAATGGCCATGCCGAGCTTCACTTCCTTGCGCATAATCGGGACTCCTTCCCTAAGGCTCGTATTTCAAGCCGCCTAGTTGTCAAACGTGAATCGGACGGGCCGCGTTTACAGCCCGCCGACTCGTATGTTCTTCCCAAACGTTCTCAGACCTTTTGTACAGCTCCCGCAGCGCCCGATACAACCCCGGCAGCGCCCGTGTTCTTCGTCGTCGGCCGTTGCCCGGTCTGCGTCTGTTTCGCCCCGATCAACAAAATTGGGGCGGCAATCGCAATCGAAGAATACGTACCGATCAATATGCCAATCAAAAGAATGAAAGTAAAGCCGTGAATTGCCGGGCCGCCCCAAACATACATGACAAATAGCGTCATCATGGTCGTGCCGGCGGTCAGCAACGTTCGCGAGAGGGTCTGGTTGATCGAGTCGTTGATCAGCGCCCGCGAGATGGTTCCATACTTGCCGCGGTTCTCGCGGATGCGGTCGAAGACGACGATGGTATCGACCATCGAGTAGCCCATGACGGTCAGGATCGCGGCGACCAGCGTCATGTTGACGCGGAACGCCTCCAACCCGAGCGCGCGGCCGATCGCGGTGTCGGCCAGCCAGTGCGACAAACCGACCGCGCCGATGACCATGATCGTGTCGTGGATCATCGCGGCGACCGTCGCCGTGCCGTACTTGTGGTCGCCAAACCGCAGCCAGATCCAGACCATGATCGCCAGGATCGAGCCGAGCGTGGCAAGCATCGCCGCCCGCTGGGTATCGCCTGCCACCTGCGGGTCGAAGTTGCTCACCTTCTGCAGGCTGGGGTCGGTCACGACCCCTTCATTAACGACCTTCCACGCCGGCGCTGCAAGCTTGTCGCGCCAGTCGGCCGGGTTCTTGGAGTAGTCGAAGTTCTTGTTGTAAACCAGCACCACCGCCGCCCGCGTCGGGCTCTGGCCGGTGTTGCCGTCGATGCGGTTGACGCGGATCTGCTTGAGCGCCTCGGGGTCGTTGAACTTCAGCAGCGCGCGGTTGATGCGCCCGTAGATTTCGTCGGGTTCAAGCGGGGGATCGATGTTGTTGAGGATGATCGCCTCGCCGCCCGCGAACTGCGGCGCATCGGGCACCTCCTGCCCGTTCACCACGAAGCGGTTCTTGGTGAGGAGCACCGGGCGGATCACGCCGGCCTTGGTGGCCTCATCGAACGCCGCGCCGGACTGTTCGAACTTGGAGGGAACGGCGACGTCCATGACGTCGGCCATCACGGAGAAGATCGCGTCGCTGACCTCCTTGCGCTTGTCGTTGGCAGTCACGACCGAGAAGGTCTTGTACTTGCCTTTTTCAAACTGGTCACCGATGGCGACCACCGCCGGCTGGGGAATCTGTTCCGGCCGCTTGGCGATGCGCTCGCGCACCTCGCCGTCGGACATCGGGCGACTGGTGGTGATCTGCACCTCGGTGCCGGCGGCGAACTCGACGTCGAGCACCTTCCCTTGGCGTCCCTGCTGCACAAGCGCGATCATCCCGAGGATGATGAACACCGCGGAGAATCCGATGAAGTAGGGGATCTTGCCCATCCAATCGATGTTGGGGTGCATGATCTTGTTCCACTTCGGATAGGAGAGCGGGAAGCTCCCCAGCTTACGCACGCCGTACTTCTCGATCATGATCCCGAAGATCGTCCGGGTGACGAACAGCGCGGCGAACATTGAGGAGAGAATGCCGATCAGCAGCGTGAGGCCAAAGCCCTTCACTTCTTCAGAACCGAAGTAGATCAGGAACGCGCTGGTGATGGCGGTGGTGACGTTGGAGTCGAGAATGGCGGTAAAGGCGCGGTCGTAGGCGTTGCGCATCGCGAGCTTGAGCGGCAGGCCGCGCATCTCTTCCTCGCGGAGGCGCTCGAAGATCAGCACGTTTGCGTCAACCGACACGCCGATCGTCAGCACCAGGCCGGCGATGCCGGGGAGCGTGAAGGTCGCGCCCATCATCGCCAAAACGCCCAGGATCACGATCAGGTTGAAGACGACCGCGATCACGGCGACCACGCCGGTGATGTGGTAGTAAAAGATCATGAAGCAGGCGACGACGCAGAGCCCGGCGATGCAGGCGAACATGCCGGCGCGGAGGTTGGCCTCGCCAAGCTGCGGGCCGACCTCTCGTTCGCTGATCGGCTGCTCGTCGAGCTGCGCGGGGAGCGATCCGGCGTTAAAGGTGTTGATCAGGTAGTTTCGCTCGCCCTCGGTGTACCCCTTCTCGCCGCCGTCGATCGTGCCGCTCTTGCCGATCTGGCTGCGGATGTTTGGGGCGGTGATGATCTTGTTATCCAGGACGGTGCCGAGCGGATGATTGATGTTGTCGGCGGTCAGCTTGGAAAAGAGGGCGGCGCCGGCGTCGTCGAACTCGAAGCCGACGATCAGGTCGCCGCGCTGCGAGGCGGTGGGGTAGGCGCGCTGCAGGGCCCAGTCGCGGCCGGTGTCGCGGTGGGTCATCGACCTTTCGGGCGTCGTCCAGGCGAGCGCGTAGAGCTTCTCGCGCCACTTCATGGTGCCGGCGTGGCGGAATTCCTCGGGCTTATCAACCTCAAACCAGCGCGACTGGTCATTGGCTTGGGGCGAGGGCCCCTCGCCGCCGGGTTCGAGGCGCTTCACCATCTCGGCCTGCTCACCCTGCGGGTTGTCCACAAGGATGTGGAACTCGAGCACGCCCGAGCCGCGGAGCAGGCGCTTCAGATCGGCGGCATCGTCGATGCTGTTCTTGGTCGCCAGGAACTTGGGGTAGACCTGTTCGAGCTTCTCGATCGTATCCTTGCGTTCGGGGAAGCGGGCCTTTAGGTCAGCCAGTTGCTTGGCCTTGTTCGGATCGTTGGATTCGAGAAGCGCCAGCACTTCGGCAGAGGTGAGGTTGGCTTCTTCGATGCGGGTCTTGGCCTTGTCATATTCGATGTTGGCCTCGGCGCGCTGGCGGCTGAGGTCACTGATCTTCGCATCGTCCTTCTTGGCGGCTTT
Source organism: Phycisphaerales bacterium (assembly GCA_028291615.1). Taxonomy (GTDB): domain Bacteria; phylum Planctomycetota; class Phycisphaerae; order Tepidisphaerales; family Tepidisphaeraceae; genus RYN-433. The sequence continues at coordinate 20,857 of JAQGHM010000201.1, forward strand.
GCGGAGCTCGACAAGCTGGGCGTCAACCGCGGCGCGCTTGTCGTAAAGCGATCGAAGCTGGGCAAAGAGGGCTTCGCGCTGCGTGTTGCTGTTAGCGAGACGCTTGAGCTCCTTGTCGCGCGCGTCGCTGCTCAGGCTCTCGACGGCATTGACGACCTGGGCGGTGGTGACGTTGCCGTGGTCGATTTGCTCGATGAGAGCGGCGTATTCCCTCTTGATGTTTCCCGAGCCCTCCTTGGTCATCGAGGAGCGGGGGAGCTGGATCTCCAGGCGGGTGTCGCCTTGCGGACGCCAGATCAGGTTGCGCGTGCCGGTCGGATCGACGCGCTTCTTAAGCAGCGCCGCGACCTGTTCGGCGAGGTTGCCGTTGGTGTTGCGGGCGCCACCGGGCGGGGGCTTGATCTCATAGAGGAGGCTGGTGCCGCCGGCGATGTCAATGCCAGGGCGGAGGTTGAGCTTCTCGTTAAAGGGGACGCTCGGGCTGACGAAGCGCTTGATGGAGAAGATCCCGTCGGTCAGCGGCGGGATGCCGAAAAGTCCAACGAGCAGCACGACGATGATGAGCGTCACGCGGCTGGCGTAGTTCTGAGACATAACAATTAGTCCTGAGTGCTGAGTGCTGAGTCCTGAGTGCGGGGAGCAAATACCCAGGCGATTGGATAATACGACGGTTACTTTGCTTCGGTTTTGTCTTTGTCCTCATCCTGGACGCGGTGGATCGCGTTTCGGGTGAACTTGATCTTGACGTTGTTGGTCTCATCGACCTTGACGGTGATCTCTTTGTCGTTGACCTGGGTGATCGTGCCGAGGATTCCGCCGATCGTCTGGATGCGCTGGCCCGGCTTGAGCTTTTCGAGCTGCTGGGTGCGTGCCTTGTCCTGGTTGCGCTTGGCGCGGAAGACGAAGAAGTAGAGAACCGCGACGCCCAGCAGCAGGGGAAGCATCGGCCCTTGGAGGATCGATGGTGGCGCGGCGGTGGTGGGGTTGGTTCCCGGGGTGGTCTGGGCGAGCAGGTTGAGAACGAAGTTCAAGGCGGTTGTCCTTTCAATTGCGTTTCCGTCGGTCCCAGTGAACACCGGGGGTCGTTGCGACAGAAGTCGTCGAAGACGCCGCCGGCGATCGCCCGGCGGATGTCCGCCATGAACCGTTGGTAGAATCGGATATTATGCACTGAAACCAGAACCGGGCCAAGCATCTCGGACGCAAAAAAGTAATGGCGGATCGCGCCGCGGGTGAAATGCTGGCAGGCGTAACAGTCGCAGCCCGCCTCGATGGGGCCGGTATCCCGCTGATATTGGGCGTTTCGCAGGCGGATCGGGCCGCTGGCTGTGAAGGCGTAGGCGTTGCGCCCGTTACGCGTCGGGAGGACGCAATCGAACATGTCCACCCCCTCGCGCACGGCAGAAATGATATCGCGAGGGTAACCCACCCCCATCAAATAGCGGGGCTTATCGGCGGGGAGCAGGGGGGTTACGAATCCAAGGACGCTCTTCATCGCCTCGAACCCTTCCCCAACGGCAAGGCCGCCGATGGCGTAGCCGGGGAAATCCATTCGGATGAGCTCGGCCGCGCAGCGCTCGCGCAGGGCCTGGTCGGTTCCGCCCTGGACGATGCCGAAAAGGGCCTGGCGATCGGGGCGGGCGTGGGCTTCGATACAAACCCTAGCCCAGCGAAGGGTTCGCTCGACGGCGGTGAGGTGATACTCGAGCGGGGCATCAGCCGGGGGACACTCGTCAAAAGCCATGATGATGTCCGCCCCAAGGTCGTTCTGCACCTGCATCGATCGGGCGGGGGTGAGGTGGATGCTTGCGCCGTCGATGTGACTGCGGAAGGTGACGCCGTCGTCGTTGATCTTATTGAGGTCGGCGAGGCTGAAGACCTGGAAGCCGCCGGAGTCGGTCAGGATCGGACCGGGCCATGCCATGAAGCGGTGGAGGTCGCCTAGATCGGCGACGACCTTCTCACCGGGCCGGAGCATCAGGTGATAGGTGTTGGCGAGGATGCATTGGCTACCCGTGGCGGCGACGTGATCGGGCAGGACGCCCTTGATGGTACCCTGGGTGCCGACGGGCATGAAGGCGGGGGTGTCAAAGCAGCCGTGTGGAGTCTGCACGCGACCGAGGCGGGCGCGAGTGGCGGGGTCGCGCTGGAGAAGTTGATAGGTCACCGCAGGCATGTGAAGGGGCGGGAATGGTACAGGACTATCGCCTGAGGCGGAAGACCGACGCGGCGTCGTTTTGAAAGAGGCGCTCGAAGCGATCGGGATGGCTCTGGATGATCGCCAACTCGGGCGGGTTGGGGGTGACGTCGTGGTGGAAGACGATGAGGTGGGTGGCGCGGCTTTCGGCAAGATGCTGCAGCCAGCCGGCCCCGCCGGTATCGGCGGTGAGCGCAGCGGCGAGGGCGGGGACGATCTGCTCGCCCGCGAGATGACCAGGAAAAGGCGGAAGGTCGCGCAGATGGGTGATGCCGCGCCGCGTGGGGATGTACACCATGGGCCGGCGGTTCTCGAAGCCCTCCATCGGGTGGATCAGGAACGTATTGGCGTAGGCGAGGGTCTCGGTGGGCGGAAGTTCGTCGCGGACGAATCGCCAGGCGTCGGCGGCGGGGCCGTACTGGGTGCGGTAGCACACGATCGCCAGCTCGCGGCAGCTTTTCATGTAGGCGGGCCATGCGACGTAGATGCTGGCGGCGAGCGCCATGATGGCGAGTGACGCGCCGGACGCGATGAGGGTGCGGCGGCGGGTTGGGAAGCGCGACAACGTCCAGGCGAAGCCGAGGCCAACGAGGGTGACGATGAAGGCGGTGGCGACGAATCCCAGGATGATCTGCGTGCGGAGGCCTACCAGATCAAATGCGGTAAGCCACGAAACGAAGAGGAGCAGCGACGCAACGACAAGCTGGAGCGGGGGCTTGCGGAGCGCAAGTCCAGTGGCGGCAAAGAGAAGAACAAAGGCGGGATAAAGGAAACGCACCTCGGCGTATGGAGAAGAGGTGACGAAGATCAGCAGCACCAGCGGCGGCCCGAGCAGGCATAGGCGCGCGAGCGGCTCGGAGCGCACCCTGTGGAAGTGCCGGGCTAGCGCGACCAACGCGCCGAGCAGGACGAGCAGCATCGGCGGGCGCGGCAGGCTTTGGTCGCGGGTGGTCAGGAGCGTCCAGGCGGAGCCGGGGCTTGCGAACTGCGTGCTGCGGGCAGAGGCGAAGAGGCCTGGCAGGCCGAGCGTGCGCATCGGGTAGAGCGGGTTGTGGGTGAGGATGACGTTACGGAGATACCAAGGGCCGGCGATGAGGAGGATCAGGGCGATGGCGATCGCGTAGCGGCGGAGGGACCACCGGGCACGAACGGGGGCGTCGATCAGCAGGAGCAGGGGGGGAAGGGCGAGCAGGGCGGTGTACTTGGTGGCAAGCATAAGGCCCAGCGCGATGCCAACGCGCCAAGGGGCGAGGGGGTCGCGCAGTCGATCGGCAGCGCAGGCGGCGGCGGCGCAGGTGAAAAATGCGGTGAGGTAGAGGTCGTCTTTTTCGATGATCGACTGGCGGATGAATGGGCGAGCGAGCAGGAGCGCCAGGGCGAGCAGGGCAGCGACGGCAGCGCGGACGCCTAGTGCGCGGATAAGGCGGAGGGCAGCGAAGAAGATCAGCAGGAGCGCGGGGGATTGGACGTTGCGCGCCAGGACGTCATTGCCCATCGGGGCGATCCACCAGGCGATGAATGTCGAACCGGCGAGGGGGGAGTAGGTGTTGGCGGGGTTGAAGAACCAGGTTTCGAAAAGGGAGAGATGGCCGGTGCGGAGCCAGTGGGTGGCGGCGGGGAAGTGGTAGGTGAGGGCGTCATTGGCGGTGACGGGCCAGCCCGATTGGTTGACGTCGATGGCGACGATGTAGCCGAGGGCGAAAAGGGTGGCGGCGAGGAGGGTGTAGTTGAGTGGCATGGGCAAGCTTGTTTGCCCGTGATCTTTCTTTCTCGAAGACGATGGGCAAGCGAGTACGCTTGCCCATGCCACCCCTTTGGGGGGCGCGAGGAAGAGCGCGGCGGAAAGGACCAGCGTTGTGCCGGCAATCGTCAGTGGGTTGAGGATTCCGAGCAGGCCGGGAAGGGTAACCGCGGCGTACTGGACGAGGAGCGCGAGGAGCAGGATGTCGGCGGCGCGGTCGGCCCAGTCGGTGGTGAGTCGGCGGCTGACGAAGCGCCAGGCGCCGGCCAGGATGGCGGCCTGGAGGAGCAGGGCGTAAGTGAGTCGCAGCTCGTCGCTGAGGAGGATGTCCACGTTGGGGTTGATCGCGCGCGTCAGGCGTTTCGCGCGGCCTTGGGACGAGGGCGCGCGGGTTGATCGACGGCGTCCGATGCGTCGAGAATCTCGGCTTCCAGATCCACGTTCTTGAAGCTGCGCCAGGTTTCCAGGGGGAGCAGGCCGCAACCGATGAAGAAGATCTGGCTGCCGATGAAGAGCATCAGCCACATGACTGCCGAGGCCATGAACCCGTAAGAGTGGAGGCCAACGCCCAGCATGTTGGTGCCGAAGTAGCTCCAGGCGGTGACGATGTTCCCGAAGATGGCGATGTTGGCCATGCCGCGCTCTTTGACGAGGCCGCCCCAACGGGCGTGGAGGAAGATGGCGTTGGCGAGGACGATGAGGATCGCGCCGTTTTCCTTGGGGTCCCAGCCCCAGAAGCGGCCCCACGACTGGTCGGCCCAGATGCCGCCGAGAATCGTGCCGACGAAGGAGAAGAGGAGGGCGAAGCAGGTGATGCCGTACATCATGCGGCCGAAGGTTTTCTTCAGGTCGTTATCGACGAAGGGCGTGAAGAGGCCGGTGGTGATGTAGGCGATGCCGATCAATCCCGCGAGGAACGTGGCAGCGTAGCCCAGCGTGATGCAGACGACGTGGGTGGCGAGCCAGATGTTGGTGTCGAGGACGGCCTGGAGAACCTTCATCGTGTCACCGTCGAGGCTGAGGCGCTGGGCGATGATGAGCGTGGGAATGCCGGCGACGGCGGCGAGGACCGAGCCGATGCCGTTCTTGTAAATGAGCTCGAGGCAGGTGGCGAAGACGATCATGCCCCAGCCGATGAAGATCGCCGAGGAGGCGAGGTTGGTGACCGGGGGGCGGCCTGACATGTAGATGCGGGCGGCGAGGCCAAAGGTGTGGATGACCAGCGCCAGGCCCAGCACCCAGAAGGCGGCGCGGGCGAGCGGGCGCGAGAAGCCGACCCAGGAGAAGGCGGCGAGGATGAAGACGCCGATGTACAGCGCCAGCGAGAGGTTGATCGGGCCGAAGCGGTTGTACCAGGATTCGAACGCGGCCTTGTTGGCGGCATGCGAGACCTTCTGGTCGATCAGCCGCTGGTATTTTCGGAGCTCGGCGTTGAACGTCTCGGGTTGTTTTTGGTCATAAGCGCCCAGGGTTCGCAGGAAGGCTTCGGCGACCGGGTCCCTCTGGCCGGTGGCTTGGGATGCTTGCGCGGCTTCCAAGACGGTGGTCCAGTCGCCGGTACCTGTGGGCGGGACGACGTGAAGCTGCGGGTAAGCGCGGATCGTGGCGTGGAGGGCGATGCGGTCGCACACTTCGAGCAGCGCGTTCTGGTATTCGCTGAGCGTCTTGGATTTGTTCAGACGGATCTTGCCGAGCTCGGCGAAAGCCTCCTTGAGTTTCTGCTCGGCGGGCATGAGGTCATTGGCGGAGAAGTATTTTTTCTTCTCGTCGAGGCCGAGGTAGGTCTTCACGTCTGGGTGATCGATGACAAATGTCTTGTAATTGCCCGAGGCCTCGCTGCCGGTGAGCACATCGAGCAGCCAGGGGACGGGCTGGATGGTTTTTTCCTCGTCTTTGCCGTCCTTGTCCTTGGTGACGAGCAGGGCGGATTCGCGGCCGCGCATGACCTTGAGTGCGTTGCGGGCGAGGCTGTCCATCGGTTGGACACGGCCTTCGTAGGAAAGGGGAATTTTGGCGAAGGCATCCATGTCGTACGTGGGCGACAGGGGACGCAGCGAGATGTGGGCCAGGACGTAAAACAGGCAGAAGCCGAGCAGGCCGGCGGGTACCAGGAAGTTTGCGGTGAAGAGCGACTCGGGGGCAAGTTCGTACTTCGATTCGTCGCCCTTCTTTTTGCGGGAGACTGGCAGGCGCTGTTTCGCTTCCGCTTCCGTCAGCTTGATCTGGTGGTCCCATCTGACGGAGAGGAAGGCCCCCACGGCCAGGCACGCGACGACACCGACGATGAGCACGCCCCAGATTCCAAGCGTCATGTAAAAGCTAAAGGCGACCACCTTCATCACGAGCACGAGGACCAATCCGATCGAGAGTTGCTGACCTGTAAGCGTGCGCTTGGCGAGGAAGTTGATCAGCGAGACGCCGAAGTGGACGATCAGGCCAATGCCGGCGATGACGATCGCGGTATACGGAATCGTCATGGCGGGGTTGCGGACGACCTGGAGGACGGTCGCCTTCTCGGTGCGCTCGTCGAAGCTCTGCTGGTAGAAGGTTTCGCCGCGGTAGCGCATCGGGTGGTTCATCCAGATGCGGACGTCGCGGTGCTCGCTGTTGGCGGGATCGGTCAGGGTGATGTCGCTGGAATAATTGCGCGGGACGTTGGTGCCGGTGTAGCGGTCGAAGCTGAATTTCCGCAGCGCGATGGTGTAGGGTTTATAGTCGCGAAGGAAGCGGAGGGAGAGCTCGTAGGTCTTGCCGCCGACGTCGATGATGTGCGGCGTCGTCGTCATGACCGTGACGACGTATGAGCCGATCAACTTGCCGTCCTTGTTGAGCGTGACGAACGCCGAAGGGAGATCGACGGCGCCACCCTGCACGCCGGAGACGTTCTTGATCTCTTCGGCGGTCCACGCCGGGCCGGAGTCATCCCGCAGGGAGGGGACGGCGGGATCGCTGGCGGCGACGGCGCGGGAGTTGGTGAAGAAGCGGTCGACCTTGATCTGGAACGGCAGGCGCGCGTCGTCGATCGTTGCGCCCGGCTTGAGCGCCGACGGTGCGACGACCATGTGGTGGTCCTGCTTCGGATCGGACTTGTCGACGATCGCCAGTTCGGGGGTGCGAATGTCTTCGGAGTAGGTGGTGTAGGAGCCCTCCTCGATGCGCATGCGGCTTTCCTTGGCCGCGCCGCTGGTGATCCCTTCGCCGGCGAGCAGAAGGATGAGCCCAAGGTGGATGATAATGACGCCGGCGCGTTTTTCGTGAACGAGGAAGAGCGTGACGAGGAAGAGCGTGCCGACGATCAGCGCCACGGCCATGGTGTAACGGTCGTAGTGGATCTGCCAGAAGTAAAGCGCCGCGCCGATGATGAGGATCTGCGGGATGAGAAAGAGGTCCTTGGGCGAGAACTTGAACCGCACCGCGTGGGCGGAGAGGAGGTTGATCAGGAGCAGACTGCCGATGATGTAACCGCCGGGGAAGGGAATTCTGCCCCATTCGTGTGCGGGGACGGCGGTGAAGCGCGGCACCAAATCCTGCAGCGGCATCCAGGCGATGAAGCTGTGAAAGTATTGATGCTGAACCTTCCAGATGTCGGTGTCCACCTGCGCCAGCGTGCCGGCGTAGATGAGCACCATCGAGAACGCGAGCAGAATGACGGTCAGCGTCAGGGAGGCGAAGGGCTTGAGGATGGTCTTGAGCATGGTGGTGGCGGTCCGGCTGCGGGCGACGATCAAAGATCGGGAGTAGTCTGAGGCGCGCGTTACTTATCGTCGAACTTCAAACTCTTTACGAACGCTTCGAACTGAGGTTTGCTGCGGGTCACCAGGTTGTACGGCCCGACGAGGCGGAAGAACCAGATGCGATCGGCCTGGGGGAACTGCGTGTAAGCCACGAACTGGCGAAGGCGAGCGGCGCCGGCGGATTCGGGGCCTTCAAAATCGCGGATGACGCCAGGGCCTTGTGCAAGTGCCATCGCCTGGGGCGCATTGGCGCCGGGATCGTTGGTGGCGGGCAGTTTGACTTGGCCGCGCCAGCGGTTGAGGTTGGGCATCAGGTCGGCCAGGCTGTTGACGCTCAATCGTGATACCACGAGTTCGCCGGCCTCGTTGCCGCTGCCGGGGACGATGATCGTCGCCTCGCGCATCTGGCGCGGTTGCGGGTCGATCCGCCACCCTTCGGGGAGCGTGTAAGACGAGATTCCGGGGATCGTGCCAAGCTGCGCGTCGGGCTGTGGGGGAGCGGCGCGTGGCGCCGGCGGCGGATTGGCGGAGGCGCTATGGTCGTGCGGTTCGGCATCGAGATGGAATGACTTCACGACGCCTTCGAATGCCGGCTTTTGCGGTTCGAGTTGGTCCGCTGCGCCGGTCATCTTGAAGACCCAGATCTGTTCGCCATCGGGCACCATCGCCGCGAGCATCCGCTGCTGCGGTTTGCCATCGGCGGCGGGGTCGGGGCCTTTGAGATCAATGAGCAGGGCCTCGCCGCCTTCGAGCGGGATGGGCGTGACGAGCTTGGCGATGTTGGCTTCGGACGTCTTGGGCAATCCCAACTGCCCTTCCCACCGGTTGACGTTGGCGAGCACGGTCGCCGCGCCCGAACCCATCGACGTGACCTGGCTGACGGTCAACTTAATCGGCGGATCGATGCTGACTTGGTAAGCGGCTTTGATCATCGGGCCGGGCGTCAGCGCCTTCCATGTCGAAGGAACTTTCCATCGTTCCTGCGGAGGTGGCGCATCTTTGGGCGCGTTGTAGGTACGGATGCCGTCGTCGCGGTCACAACCAGCGAGCAGCAACAGGCTGGCGAGGGCGAGGAACAGTGGGTTGGTTTTAGTCACAGGTTTAAGTGTAGCAGAGCCGACTGGGGTTTTCACCGACGCGACGCATGTTTGACTGGTGCAATGAATATCTGAAAGCCGGACACATGTTGGATTAAATCGAGCTGATTTCCTTTTTCACAAACGGTTCGGGGCCAAGCAACAGGGTGGTGAAACGGTAGAGGCGGCTGTCGGGTTGTCGCCAAGTGGCGGCGGGGAGATCGAGTTTCTCGGTGCACAATCGATCCAGCAGTTGCTGCTTGCTCCATCCGGTCTCGCGGGCGACCTGGGGCAGGAAACAGCCGGACCGGTCGCCTCGGGTGAGGTAAATTCCGTCCTGCAGGAGGTCGAAATTGAGCGGGGCGTCGGTCGGAATGAGCGGAGAAAGAATGCTCAGCTCGATTTCGAGGTCTGCCAGGTCGGTCAGCGTGACCGGATCGGTGAGGAAGCGGGGATCTTCAAGGACGGCCTGTGCCATTGCGGCGACGGTTTTCGCCAGCGGGGCTTTGGCGTCGAGGCGGCCGACGCATCCACGGAGGCGATGACCGCCGATTTCGTGCAGTGAAACGAAACAACCGGCGGGCTGCCGCAACGTCGCCGCATCCGGAATGTGCGGTTCGGGCGCGCCCGCGAGGGTTGCCCGAATAGAGGCGCGGGCGAGGTCGAGCAGGGCGGCCTGGTCATCGGGGGAAAGGTTCATCTGCCACCTGAGCGCGGGAAAGTTTACCCCGCATTGTCGCGGCAGGGGCATTATACCATTGGAGAGATCGGGTAGACTTATAATCGCCAGGGTGTGGGTTTGGGACGATGATCCCAAGGTGTGAAGGAAGCGAGCGCATGGGCCTGATGATGATCGAATCACCTCCATTGCTGTTGATTGTGGTGCTGGCGATCGTGTTCGTGGTTGCGATTTCGTCGCGGCAGCGAAAGCGGATGGAGCGGCGGCGGTTCGAGGTTCGGATCTGCAGACAATGCGGGACCAGCCAGCCTTCGCACGCCGAGTTCTGCCGGCAGTGCGGCACGCGGCTTCTGGATTGAATTTCGGGGTGTCCCTCTAACAGACGAAGGAGTCTGTCATGAGCGGTTTCGATCTGTATGAATGGGTCAAGGGTTTAGGTACGAAGACCGCAACTTACGGCGGACGCGGCCGGGGGGGTGGTCCGCCGCCTGTCAATTCAACTGAACCGCGGCGGGAGCCGACACCGCCGTGGCGGCGGTTGCTTGGTGTGGCCGTGGCGGGCGTGGTGGTTTACGGCTTGTACTTTTGGGAGATTCGGCGGGTGGTGGTGCCGGCGGATCACGTCCTGGTGCTGATGAAAAAGAACGGCAGCAAGACGCTTCCGGAAGGGCAGTTGATCATTCCGCATGCGCCGGATCGTCAAAAAGAGGCGGCGCGATACGCCGAGTGGGAGAAGCAGTACGGCGAGGTGAACGGCATTTATGAAGCCGTATCGCCGGAAGGAACGTACTTTGGCTACAGCCCGTTTGATTACGAGCGGTGGGTGATTCCGATCAGCCAATCGAACGCCGCAGTGCCCAACAAGAAGGTGGGCGTGGTGATCAAGAAATTCGGGCGGAACCTGCCAACGGGGCAGGTGCTGGCGGATGCGTCGAAGGACCAGCGCGGGCCGCTGCCGCAGTTGCTCTATCCTGGTCGCTACAACGAGTACGCCAACCCATTTGCCTATGAGATCAAACTCTTCGACCCGGTGGTGATGGAGCCGGGGCAGGAGGGCGTGGTGACGTTGATGGCCGCCAAGCCCGCGAAGGATCCGAACCAGTATCTGGTGGCTGAAGGGGAGCAGGGGACGCAGCCACGCACCGAGCCGCCGGGGTTTCGATATGTGAATTTGTACGAGAAGCGCATCACGCCGATCGACGTGCGGTCGCAGAAGTTCGAGATGGCGGGGAGCGAATCGATCACGTTCCCGTCGTCGGACAGCTTTACGATCCGCATGCAGGGTTTCGTCGAGTGGCGGGTGATGCCGGACAAGCTGCCGCTGATGTACGTGCAGTATGCGGAAGGCGGGTCGCTGATTCCATATCTGGATGAGAAGGTGATCCTGCCGTATGCCCGGAGTTTCTGCCGGTTGGTGGGGAGCAAGTACGCCGCGCGAGACTTCATCACCGGCGACACCAAGCTCAAGTTCCAGCAGGAGTTCGAGACCAAGCTGAAAGAAGCGTGCGCCAAGCAGGGGATCGAGGTACGCCAAGCCCTGGTGCGCGATATCGAGCCCCCGCAGGCGATCAAGGATCCGATCAACGATCGGGAGATCGCCAAGGAGCAGATCAGCCAGTACGAGCAGCAGATCCTGGTGGCCAAGACGCAGACCGAACTGACGACGCAGGAACAGATGGCGGATCAGAACAAGGCGATCGGTGACGCCAACCGCGAGGTGGTGACAATCCTGAAGAAGGCCGAGCAAGTGCGCGACGTTGCGGTGACGAAATCTAACCAGGAATTGGCAGTGGCCAAACTGCGGTTGGAAGCGGCTCAGAAGGAAGGCGACGCGCTGCTCGAGCGCGGCAAGGCGGAGGCGGCGGTCGTGCTGCTGAACAAGGAGGCCGAGGCCAAACCGCTCGCCCAGCAGGTGCAGGCGTTTGGGGATGGCGCGGCGTACGCGCAGTACTTCTTCTATCAAAAGGTGGCGGGCTCGGTGAAGAGCGTAATGACGAATACCGAAGGCCCGTTCGGTGACATGTTCAAGCAGTTCATGCAACCCGTTCCCGCGCGCGGTGGCGGTGGCGGCAGTAGTCCCGCGGGCGCAAAGGTGACGGAGGTGCGGCCATGAAATTCCTTATCAAGATCGGATTGTTTCTCATCGTGATCACCTGGGGCGCGTGGATCTCATTCAAGTGGACCGTGATGCGCGTCTACGTGCCGCCCGACAAGGCGCTGAAGGTGATCAGCAAGTTCGGCCAGCCCCTGCCGGGGGATCTGATCGCCGCGCCGCGCGATCATCCGGAATACAAGGGCGTGCAGGAAGAACTGATGGGGCCGGGTCGCTATTTCCTCAACCCGGTGGAGTATGACTGGGAGTTGGTCGACCTCGTTCAGATCTCGGCGGGCGATCCATCGCAGTGGGATTGGGACACCAAGGGCCAGTTGAAGAACCGCGCAAGCGCGCCGATGATCGGCTTGGTCTCCTGCAAGCAGGGGAAGACCGCGCCGCCGGGGCAGGAAGTGGTGGATGTTGGATATCGAGGCATCCAGAAGGAAGTGCTGACGCCGGGTGTTTATAAGCTCAACCCGCATGTGTACGAGGTGACGATGCTGCCGGCGGTGGTCGTGCCGCCCGGGAGCGTCGGCGTTGTCACACGGCTTTCAGGATTGATCGGCCCGTCAGCGGCCACCACGCAGGGGGAGCAAATTGATCTGAGCCGGATCGTCGGTTCGGCGGACCATCGTGGCATCCTTCGCGACGTGCTGCAGCCGGGCGTTTACTACAAAAACCCAAGGCTTGAGAAGGTGGACATTGTGCCCATCGGGTACGACGCGATCACCACCCGCAATTCGCCCACCGAAGACGTCAACAACGCGCTCAAGTTCTACAGCTACGACGGCTACCAGGTCGAGGCCGACCTGACGGTGGTCTGGGGGCGAACCCCCGCCGATGCGCCCAAGATCGTGGCGACGGTCGGCAATGTCGAGCAGGTCGAGAAGAACGTGATCGAGCCGGCCATGAAGGCGGCGTGCCAGAACGTGGGCGCCAACTACAGCGCCAAGGAACTGATCCAGGGTCTGACGCGCAGCAAGTTCCAGGACGAGCTTTCGGACTCCCTGGAGAAACAGGTGCAATCCCGCAACGTGCACATCCTGCTTGCCCTGCTTCGCAACGTCACGGTCAAGGACAAGAGCGGCCAGGACGCGACCAACGGCCTGCTCGCCACCATCCAGCGCACCAACATCGAGGTGGAGAACCAGCTCACGGTCAAGCAGAAGACGCAGACGGCAACCGTCAAGGCGAAGCTCGACGCCGAGCAGAAGCTGGTGGAGGTGGCGCACGACACGGTCACCGGCGACACGCTGCTGAAGGTCGCCAACATCCTTGCCGACGGCCAGAAGAAGGCCGCCGAGATTGACGCCCAGCGTCAACTCGACGTCGCCACCATCGAGCTGCAGATCGCCACGCTCAGCGCCAAGACGACACAGATCCTGGGCAAGGCCAAGGCGGACGTGGATCGAATGAAGAACGAAGCCGAGGCGAAGGGCTCAGAGATGATGGTCAAAGCCCTGGGCAGCCCGCAGGCATACAACGCCTACATCTTCGCCAAGAACTTCGAACCCAAGGACATCCGCCTGATCTTCGCTGGGCAAGGGACGTTCTGGACGGATCTGAAGAGTTTCCAGGATGTGGGCGCGGTTAAAGTTCTGCAGGAAAAGAAATAGAACCACGAAGTTCACGAGGTGCACGAAGAAGGCAAATGCTGAGCTAGCATCCGTGCGCTTTTGTAACAGTTTCTTTTTCGTGGGCTTCGTGATCTTCGTGGTTCATCAGACTTTTAGAATGCTGATCCCGCGCAAGATCGATTCGATCGCGTTCTTGATCAGGCCCTGCTCCGGCGCCTGAAGGTTCAGCGCCACCATCGCGTAGCCGATGCCGGTCATGATCAGTTGCCACGCCGGGCCCTTGGGGTCTAGCTGCGGGCGGAAGATGCCGGTCTCCTGGCCGCGCGTGATGATGTGGATGAAGAATCGTTCGATCTGGCCGTAGTGTTCCTTCATGACCGCGGCCACCTTGCGGTCGCGGCTGGTCGCCAGGGCGCCGTGAATCACGTGATACGCGTCGGCGAGCTCGCGAACGTGCTCGGGAAACTCCTCGGCGATGCGGCGGATCTGCTCGGCGGGGTCGTCGGTGTCGCCGATCACTTCCTTCCAGTGCTCCATCGTCAGCTCGCTGACGCTGCGCACGATCGCGACGAAGAGCTCCTGCTTGGAGTCGAAATGGCGATAGAGGATCGGTTCGGTGACGCCGGCGGCCTCGGCGATGGCGGCGGTTGTGGTGGCGTCATAGCCCCACTTGGCAAACAGTTTCGTCGCGACTTCGATGAGCTGTTCGCGACGCTGGGGAGCCTTCAACCTGCGCATGGCGAGCGTTGATATCGGCAGGGGCGACGATTTGCAAGCATCGGCAAACTTAACTCGTTGATGCAATGACGGCCTTGCATTCACGATGCTGATTTGCAGACTGCGCGGCTGCGGATTTGAATCCGCGCTCGCATGCATGACCTGCCCCTGATCTCGACCATCGCCGCGGCCTTCACGGCCGCATGGGTGCTGGGGCTCATCACGCAGAAATTGAAGCTGTCGCCGATCGTTGGGTATCTGCTGGCGGGGATCGCGATCGGTCCGCACACGCCGGGGTTTGTCGGGGACGTGCGGCTCGCGGGGCAGTTGGCGGAGCTGGGCGTGATCCTGCTGATGTTCGGCGTCGGCCTGCATTTTCATCTCAAGGATCTGCTCGCCGTGCGCAACGTCGCGATCCCCGGCGCCATCGGTCAGAGCCTGATCGCCACGCTGCTCGGTGCGGCGGTGGCAATGGCATTCGGGTGGCCGCTGAAGTCCGGGCTGGTGCTTGGCATGGCGATGGCGGTCGCGAGCACGGTGGTGCTAATCCGCGTGCTGACGGACAACCGCGTGCTGGATACCACGGCGGGTCACGTCGCCGTCGGGTGGCTGATCGTTGAAGACGTGTTGACGGTGGTGGTGCTGGTGCTGATCCCGGCGCTGGGAACGACAGCGCCGGCGGGCCATGCGGCGGCTTCCGGCGGTTCGAGCATCTGGATGACGCTGCTGATCGCCCTGCTGAAGCTGGGCGCGCTGATCGCCATCCTGTTGCTGGCCGGCTCGCGCCTGATCCCGTGGGTGATGGTAAAGGTGGCGCGACTGCGCTCGCGCGAGTTGTTTACATTGACCGTGCTGGTGATGGCGATCGCGGTCGCGGCGGGTTCGTCTTACGTCTTCGGCGCATCGATGGCGCTGGGGGCGTTTCTCGCCGGAATGGTCGTCGGGCAGTCGCCCGTATCGCACCAGGCGGCGGCGGACGCGCTGCCGCTGCGCGATGCGTTCGCCGTGCTCTTCTTCGCATCCGTCGGCATGTTGTTCGATCCGATGTTTGTCGTGCACCACCCCGGCTTGTTCGTTGCGGGGCTGGCGATCGTCCTGCTCGCCAAGCCGCTGGCCGCGCTGGCGATCGTCGCGATCATCGGCTATCCGGCCCGCACCGCGCTGACCGTGGCGATCGGCCTTGCGCAGATCGGCGAGTTCTCTTTCATCCTGTCGGACCTGGGACGCAAGCACCATCTGCTCGACGACGCCGGCCACAACCTGCTGGTGGCATGCGCTATCGTTTCCATTACCGCCAACCCGGTGCTCTTTCGCTTGATCGGCCCGCTCGAATCGGCGCTGCAACGCCGGACTGCGCTGTGGCGGTTCCTCAACCGCGGCGCACAGGCGCGGAGCGGCGATATGAACCGCCGAGCCGGCGAACTGCTCGAACGCTCGCCGGAGCCAGTGGCGGTCATCGTCGGCTACGGCCCGGTCGGGCGCACGGTGGATGAGATCCTCCGCAAGGGCGGACTCGAAACCGTCGTCGTCGATCTGAACATGGATACCGTGCAGGGCCTGACCAAAGCCGGTCGCGCCGCCATCTACGGCGACGCCTTCAACATCGAGGTGATGCACCAGGCGCTCCCGCGCGCCACGCATCTGATCATCACGCTCCCCCACTCCGCTAACCGCAACCCGCTGATCGCCGCCGCCAAGCTGATCAACCCCGAGATCAAGGTCTTCGTGCGTGCGCGCTACATCGACGAGCGTGCAGAGTTGATCCAAGTCGGCGCGGATGGCGTCTGTTACGAGGAAGCCGAGGCGGCGGTGGCGCTCTCCAAGCTCGTCCTCTTCGACCGTGGCGCTGACGACGAGACTATCCGGAGTGAGACGACGCGCATCCGCCAGGAACTGCGGGCTTCGTAACGGCCCCCATCACGGATATAACACTCCCCCTATGAGTTCCACCCCCAAGAAACGCCTCCTGACCGGCGACACCCCCACCGGCAAACTCCATCTGGGCCACTACGTCGGCAGCGTCGAGAACCGCCTGGCGCTGCAGGACGAATATGACTGCTACTTCATCATCGCCAACAAGCACGCCTTCACCACCCGCGCCGAGCGCCCCGATGAAATCCGCCAGAGCGTCATCGACATCGCCACCGACTACCTCGCCTGCGGCATTGACCCTAGCAAGTCGAACATGTTCATCCAAAGCGAAGTCCCCGCCATCGACGAGCTGACCTTCTTCTTCTCGATGCTCATCCCCTTCAACCGCGTGATGCGCAACCCCACCCTCGCGCAAGAGATCAAGGACAAAGACCTGGGCGACAAATACCCCTTCGGCTTCCCGCTCTACGCCGTCGGCCAGACCGCCGACATTCTCGCGTTTCGGCCCGAGATCGTCCCCGTCGGCGAAGACCAACTCCCGCACCTGGAACTCACGCGCGAAGTCTCACGTAAGTTCAACCAGGTCTACTGCGGCGTCAACCCGCACGCCAAGGACAACGAAAACGTGCAGCAGGGTGGCCTCTTCCCCGTCATCGAGCCCAAGCTCGGCCGGATTAAGCGACTCGTCGGACTGGGCGCCCCTAGCGACACCGGCCAATTACTCAAGATGAGCAAGAGCCTCAACAACGCCATCTTCCTCTCCGATGACGCCGACACCGTGCAGAAAAAGATCATGACGATGTACACCGATCCCAAGCGTCTCCGCGTCACCGATCCAGGCGAGACCGATCCGGAGAAGAACCCCCTCTGGGCGTTCCACGAGGCCTTCAACCCCGACAAGGCGTGGGTGGCCGAGCATCAGGAGATGTACCGCGGCGGCAAGATCGGCGACGTCGCGATCAAGAAGAAACTGATCGAGATCCTCAACAGCATCCTCGAGCCGATCCGCCAGCGGCGCAAGCAGTACGAAAATCGCCCGGATGATGTGATCGCCGCCCTGAAGCAGGGGACTGCCAACGCAAACGTCATCGCCGAGGAAACCCTCGCGCTGGCGAAGAAGGCGATGCGACAGGATTACTTCCCGCGAGAACTGCGTCTGAAGTAACCGCTCTATCGCTTCCCCTGTGGCGGCGCTGGCGCCACCCAATCATCCGTGCGGAACGGGCTCGCCGGTAGCGCCTCTTTATTGTAAAGATTGCACTCCGGATTATTTGCCCACGCGTACCGCACCGCCACCGGTTTCTTCACCGCATCGCTCCAGACCACAACGCCATCGCCATCAATCTTCGCCTCCGCCCAGACGAACTTCTTATCCTCCCCCGCGATGGAGAACCCAACCAGGTGGTCCAGCGGCTTATTCGCTTCCTGTCCCATGCGAATGATCGGCGCTGCGCCAATCGCTAGTCCGCCGCCGACGTTCTTGAACTTGATCCGCACCTTCTCCCCTTCGACATTCATGCTCTCATACCGCGGCCCCGAGTAAACCACGTCCTTCCCATACGCCACCTTCTCCGCCGCCAGCGCCAGCCGCGCCCCGACATCCACCTTGTTCTTCGGATGAATGTCCCCGGCCTCGCCGATATCGATAATGACTGCCTCCCCCGTGTTCGGCAGCGCCAGCGTCCCGCTCTGCGCCTCGCGCAATCCCGCCCAGCCCCCCTCGCCCTGCGTCGGCTCCGTCTCGCGCTTCATGTAATTCGCCAGTTGCACCCAGACGAACGGAAAATCCCCCTGCGCGAACTGCCGCCGCCAGTCCTTGATCATCGCCGGGAAAAGCGTGCGATAGAGCATCGGTTGCCCCGCGTTGGCCTCTCCCTGGTACCAGATCGCCCCCTTGATCGCGAGCGGCGCAAGCGGCGCGACCATCGCGTTGTTCAGCACCGTCGGCACGCCTGGATTCTTGCCCGGCTCCGTCGGCTTGCGACCCGTCATCGCCACCCGCGCCGGCTGCGCTGGCGCTTCCTTTCCGGCGGCCTTTGCCGCGGCCGATTCCTTCTGCCATTTCGCCAGATCCTCCCGATATTGCTTCCCCACCGTCTCGTTCCACTTCTTCTGATCCGCCTCCCACTTGGGCAGCAGCTCATCCCGATACTTCTTTTCCAGCGTCGCCAAATTCGCAACGGTTGAGTCGTAACTCTTCACGTAAACATCCAGCCCCGATTCCGACTTCAGCCCCTCCATGCTCGTCCACGACTGCGCCGGCGTTCCGCCCCACGACGTGTGAATCAACCCCACCGGCACGCCCAGCGCCTTGTGCAGATCGCGCCCGAAAAAGTACGCCGCCGCGCTAAACCCCTTCACCGTCTCCGGCGTACATTCCGCCCACGTCCCTTCCGTGTCGCTCAGCGGCTGCAGCGCCGTCGCATGCTTGACCGTGAACAACCGGATCTTCGGATAATTCGCCTTGGGCCCTTCATCAGCCGCGTTGTACGCCTGCGGAAAACCAAACCCCATGTTCGACTGCCCCGAGCAGACCCAAACCTCGCCGATCAGGATGTTCTTCAGCCCGATCGTGTTCTTCCCCGCCACGCTCATCTCCATCGGCCCGCCCGTCTTCACCGGGTCCAGCTTGAGCATCCACTTTCCATCCGCTCCCGCCGTCGCCGATTTCTTCTGGTCGCCAATCGTCACGCTCACCGCTTCGCCCGGCGTTGCCCACCCCCACACCGGCAGCGGCTTGTCCGCCTGCAGCACCATGTTGTCGCCAAACACGCCCGCCAGTTTCACGTCGGCGCGCGCAGTCGAAACCAGGCAAAGCAGTAACGCCGCCACGATCGATGGAATGATTCTTCGCATACCCCTTAAACCAACCGCGCACCGGTATGTTGTGCCGCGCGCGTGTCGATCACCCCGCGGTGCCATCGTGAATCCGAATATCCATCTCCCCAAATTCCCCCCGCGCCAACTGCCGCGTGATCTTCACCACCCGCTTGGTCAGCACAAACGTCCAGAGCGCCAGCACCACCGTCATCAGGCTCAAAACCAGGTGCCACATGTCCGTCAGGTGCGGAATCGACGAGTAACGCCCCTCCTGGATTCGCTTCCGAAGCCCCAGCCCCACCGCGATCATCGGATACACCCACATCAACGAAAACATGCAGAGCAGGATAACCATCCACCCCAGCCGCTTGTACCAAGTCTCCCCGCCGAACAAGAATGCCGGCCCCAGCACCATCGAAAGCAAAATCACGCCCAGCCCGATCGCGATGTACATCTCCTCGGTCTGCCTGGTCAGCACGAAGTAGACGATGCACAACATCGACCAGACGAACATCCCGACGCACCAGCGCACGTACGCCCACGAGATCTTGATGTAACGTTCGCGCAGCCCGAGCGGTGGGGCCTTGGGAATGTTGTCTTCTTCACCAGGGGTCATCGTCGTTTCGCCGTTCAAGGTTGCGCTGGCCATACGCATCAGTTATCGGCCAGATTAAGGACAAAGTGTATTGGATTTCGCGCCGCCCGAGCGCGCGCTCAAGTTGGATTGGAAGGAGGCGGCGGTGGGGGCGGCCAGTTCTGCTGCGGCGGCGGCGGTTGCTGCGGTTGCGGGGGCCAGGCCGGTTGTCCCCACTGCTGCCCCGGTCCCGGCTGCTGCCAATTCTGCGGCTGCTGCGACGGCTGTTGCCCGGGGTAACCGTGCACGTTTTGCTGATACTGCTGCATTTGCGCCTGATACCCCATGCGGTAGGCGTTCAACTGACCCGAATTCTTCGCCGCCTGAAACAGCGACACCAGCGCAAAGATCAGCAACACCAGCAGCACCCCCCACATGCACGTCCCCAACATCGCTTGCGCTTGGCCTTGAGCCGCGCCCGACAACCCGCCGATCACCGACAGGCCCGCCATCAACCCCAGCAAACAGCAGATGATGATCGACGAGACGATGCTCCCCAATCCGCCCTTTCTTACCATCACCCCGAGGATTAACGCCAGCACACCCATGACCACCATCGCCACGGCAACAAATCCGAAGAACCCGGAAAGCGTGATCCCAGCCGCAGCAAATTGCTGCTCCGCCTGGCGCAGCATTGCGGCGCTTTCAGGCGGAAGTTGCGACAAGTCCGCCTTGGATATCATCGCCGACATCAACCCCATCAGCAGCCCGCACGGAATCATCATCCCCGACAGCACAAACATGCAGACGCTCGCCCGCTTCGCCGGCGCCAAAAGGTGGCCCAGCGGGTCCTGCTGCGGATAGCCATACGGCACGTGGGGCGGGGGGGAATAGGGGAACTGGCTCACGGGTGATCTGGGCTCCGGTGGGGTGCCTCGGCGGGCACGCGCGGCACGAGCGCAGCGACCACTGCCGCCGCCGCAATCGCCGCCGTTTCGACGCGCAGGATCGTCCCCCCCAGCGTGATCCCCGTCAAGTGGCGTTCCGCGAACTGGCCCAGTTCCCCATCGCTCCACCCGCCCTCCGGGCCGACGAGAAGAGTTAAAGATGAGGATGAAGAATGGAGGATGGAAGATAGAGGCACGGCGTCCGCCGCCGTTGAGAGGTAGGCCGCCTTCCCCGATAGCCGCGCCAGCACATCTCCCAATGGCGTCAGCGCATCGATCCGCATCACCCCCGCGCGCCGCGACTGCTTGGCCGATTCCGCCGCCAATCGCTCCCAGCGCTCGATCTTATTCTTCCCCTCCGGATGCACCACGCTCCGAGCCGTCATCAGCGGCACGAACCGCGCCACCCCCAGTTCCGACAACTTTTCGATCATCCAATCCCCCCGCGCCGCCTTGGGCACCGCCGATGCGATCGTCAGCGCCAGCCCGCCCGCCGCCTCGCGGATCTCCCGCACCTCCGCCACCACGTTCGCAGGCGTCGCCTCGACAATCACCGCCGCCGCCGTCAGGCCCGCCGCGGTAAACAACTCCACCTCATCCCCCACCCCCAGCCGCAGCACGTCCCGCGCGTGGTGCGCCTGATTCCCCGGAAGAGTCACCAAACCCGCCCGCAGCACCGGCACCAGCAGTCGTCTCGCCATCGTAAGGCACAATACCCCGGCTGGATCGCTTCAGCGACCCTGTGGCCTTTCGTGAAATGGACGAATTCCCCCCATCCCCCGATAGATTCCTTTGCCCCCCGCGATATTATGGGACCGACGGTTGCCCCCTCCTTACCCCGGGCGTGCAGCCGGCCGATGACAGCGAAGGATTCGCGAATGGACTGCGCAAAGGAGTTGCGATGCCTCGGACGGCGGTAAACCTCCCCGACCTCTTACAACCGCAAGGCGACGGCGCGCCCGCCGCCGACAACAACGCCGACGATCTCCTTGCGCAATTGGCCGGCGACGAGGTAGACCGTCTCCTGTCCGAAGCCGAAGACGCCCCCCCCGCATCAGGCGATTTCGACCTCGGCGATGCAGCGTCCCCCGGCGTCCGTCACAACCCCGACACCGCAGACGAGGCCGAGGCGTCGCTCGACGACCTCTTCAACGAACTGGACGCAGACGACGCCGAAATCGCCGCGCGTGCGAAAGCCGCGTCCTTACCAGCGCCGGTTGCCGTGATCGCGCCTGCCCAATCGCCATCTGCCGAAATTCCACCCGCCGCCAAGTCCGCCCCGCCAGTGACGGAGGTGCCAGCCCCAACTGTCGTCCAACCGCAAGCAAATGCGGTCACGCCCGCCGTCGTTCCACCCCAACCCGTGCCCGAAAGCGCCGCCGACGCGCTCGCCGCGGAGATGGAAGAAGACGCCCTCGCCCACGACGCCGCGCTCCGGCGAATGAAAGGGGGCGACCAAAGCCCTCAGACTCCTACTGCAAAACCCGCCGCCATTCCCGCCGCTCCGCCCGCATCAGCGCCCGATCCCGAAACCGTTGCCGGCCTCGAACTCGTCTCCGAGGCCGAAGCAACGTCGGGCATAACCATCGACTTGCAGGCCATCGCGGATCAAGCCGCGGATGCCGCCAACAATCGAGAGCCGTTCCTGGTTCGCGTGCTCGAATTGGTCAACGCTCCGCTCGATGGATTCTCCGAAACCATGCGCGCAGCCATCGGCAAGATCGCGCTGGTGACCACCCTCAACGCCGTCGGCGTCTTCATCTACGTCCTCGTCTTTCGGCGACATTGACCCTCCCCCCGCCGATGTCGCACGCCGGTGAAATACCTCCGAAGATCCGCGCAAGATATCATGTTCGCGGCGCCCGCTTCCCTCTAGTATCCGTCATCGCTCTGATGCGCCGTTGGCACAGGAAGAGCACACTTCGTACCGCCGTTCGTTCACTTTCGCGGAGACGCTCATGCCCGGACAACTTTCCCGCCGTACCGCCCGCCGAGCCGCCTTTACCCTCGTCGAGCTCCTCGTCGTCATCGGCATCATCGCGCTGCTGATCTCGATCCTCCTGCCCGCGCTGGGCAAGGCGCGCAAGCAGGCGCTCAACACCAATTGCATGTCCAACCTCCGCACGATCGGACAGGCCATCCAGATCTACGCCGCCGAGAACAGGGGCAAGGTCCCCGCCCACCCCGGCGGCGGCTCCTGGCTCTGGGACGTCACCACCGACACCCGCGACTCGATGCTCCGCAACGGCTCGGCCCGCAAGGTGCTCTACTGCCCCATCTACCCCGAGCAGGACGTCGACGGCCTCTGGGATTACAACCCCACCTATTCCGTGCTCGGCTATTTCTTCCTCCTCCAGCGCGTTGCCAACGCGCCCACCATGCCGACGCTCGATGCGACGCCCACAGCCCGCAAGAACTACCAGTCCACCATGGTTACGATCAAAGACCCGCAGACCGGCGTCGCCTCCGCCGCCGAGACTGAACTCGTCACCGACGCCGTCATCTCCTCCGGCGGCAACTGGTGGGTCAAGGGCGGCTACGCCCAACCCCACCTGACCAGCCACATGACCAAGGACAACAAACCCGAAGGCGGCTTCATCCTTTTCATGGACGGTCACGTAGATTGGCGTTCCTTCAAAGATATGAGCAAACGCGCAATTTCCGGAACCGCCGAGTTCTGGTTCTGATTCAAAGCACGCCGGGGCAGAGTGCCGGGAGCTACGCGACCAAGCGCCGCCCCGGATTCCGCCGCATAATCCTACGGCGTAGTCTGCACGTAATTCTGCGCAATCGGCATTCGCCGTCCGAAACCGAAGGCGCGGCTCGTCACCTTCAAGCCCGGCGCTGCCTGCCGGCGCTTGTACTCGCTACGGTCGATCAGTTTGATCACGCGATTGACCGTCGCCGGGTCGAATCCATCCGCTACGATCTCGGCGACGCCTTTTTCCTCCTCGATGTATCGGTGCAGGATCGCGTCTAAGACATCATAAGCGGGTAGCGAATCCTGGTCGGTCTGGTTCGGCTTGAGCTCCGCGCTGGGGACCTTTTCGATGCTGGACCAGGGGATGATCTCGCGCTTGGCGTGTTCGTTGATCCAGCGGGAGAGCGCCCAGACCGTTGTCTTGGGGACGTCGGAGATGACCGCCAGGCCGCCGCACATGTCGCCGTAGAGCGTGCAGTAGCCGGTGGCGATCTCGGATTTATTGCCGGTGGTCAGGAGCAGGTGGTTGAAGCGGTTGGAGAACGCCATCAGGGTCGCGCCGCGCACGCGGGCCTGGAGGTTCTGGTCGGTCAGGTCGGCGGCGGGATCGGGGCGCGTGGGGTCTTTGCCGGTCGTGCCGGGCGAGATCGCTGCGACGACGTGGTCGAAGACCGGATACAGCGTCCTTTCGTAAGCCCCGTGCAGCGCGTCGATCGGCACCAGGTGGAAGGGCATGCCGAGGTTGGCGGCCAGGGCGCGGGCGTCATTGATCGAATGCTCGGATGAAAACCGCGACGGCATCGCCACGCCGGTTACCTGCGCGCCGCCCAGCGCGTCCGCGGCGATCGCGGCTGTCAGTGCGGAATCGATCCCGCCCGACAAGCCTAGCACCGCCGTTTTGAAACCGCACTTGCGCACGTAATCCCGCAGGCCCAGGACCAGGGCTTTATAGATCGACTCCAAGCCGACGGAATGTGGGTGGATTGAAACTTGCTTTGCGTCTTCCAGGTCTACGACCAGCAGATCTTCCTCGAAGTCTTTTGCCTGCGCGATAACTTTGCCTTGAGCATCCAGGACGTGGGAATTGCCGTCGAAGATTAGCTCGTCGTTGCCGCCTACCTGATTGACATAGACCAGCGGCTTGTTGAAGCGTCGGACCTGTTCGCCGAAGAGTTGCAGGCGGAAGTCGTGTTTGCCGACCACGAATGGGCTGGCGCTGGCGTTGATCAGGAGCTGGGCGCCGGCGGCGTTCAGGTCGGCGATCGGGTTCTGGTGATAGAGGCGACGGGCGATCAGCTTTTCGTCGTTCCAGAGATCTTCGCAGATCGATAGGCCGGCGGTGATGTCGCCGATGCGCACGAGGTTTTCGGTCTCGTTAATCGGGCCGGGTTCGAAATAGCGGGACTCGTCGAAGACGTCATAGGTCGGCAGGAGGGTCTTGAAATGGCGGGAATGGATGCGGCCGTCGCGGAGGAGGGCGACGGCGTTGTGAAGCGGCCGGCCGATCGGGGCGGGGTTGCGATCGGCGTAACCGATGATGACGTCAATGCCTTGGACCTGCCGCGCGATGTCGTCGAGGGCGCGGAGGCTGTCGGCTACGAACTGGCTTTTTAAGAGAAGGTCTTTGGGGGGATAACCCAGGAGCGAGAGTTCGGGGAAGACGACCAGGGTTGCGCCTTGGCGCTTGGCGCGGGCGATGAAGTCCATGTGTTTGGCGGTGTTGGCGACGATGTCGCCTACGGTGGGGTTAATCTGGGCGAGGGCGATCCGCATGCCCCCGATTCTAGGAATGATGGCCGAGTCCGCCATGATCGTTCCTTATTTCACATAGCGGGGCTTTCGACGACGGGCGCGAACCTCGGCGGCTTGGGCGGCTTCGGCCTCGCGGCGGGCGGAGTAATGCTTCTGCAAGACCCAGGGAAATTTGTCGTGATGATGCCGGTAGATCAGCCCCAAATGCCAGGTGGCGAAGTGCATGACGATGATCGAGAGGAAGAGTACCGGGAACGCGAGGGCGGGGCGGTTGAATTGGTAGATCCACAGGTGGTCTTCGCGAAACTGCACCGGGATCAGGTAGACGCCGAAAAGGCTGAAGGCAAACAGCGGCAGGGCCAGGAGCCAGACGAAAAAGGAGACCATGTACTGTCCCGCCGAGATGCGGATGACGCCGGCGAGTCGGTCGGGGCGGAGGTTGAGGACGGTGGTGCCGGTGATGGCCGTCAGGAGCGCGGCGGGGAAGAAGAAGAGCCCGAGCGCCAGCGGAAGCACCGCCACAGCCTTGATTTGTGGCGGGAGCGCGATGAAGAGCGCCGCGGCGGGGAGGAAGCAGTAGGCCAGGGCGGTGAACATGTTGGAGAAGGGGCCAAAGATGTCCTGGGCGAAGCTCAGGTTACGCAACGGGCGCGGGAGCTCGTCGATCGATTCGGGGCCGTTGTCTTCGACGGTGTTGGCGTAATGGGCCATCAGCAGGAAGGCGAGGGGCAGGTTGTAGAGGCTGGGCATCAAACCCAATATGTTGAAGAGGTAGAAGCCGATCAGGCCGACGGTCATCTGGAAGACGAAGTAGAAGATGAAGATGAAGATCATGACGACGAAGTTGGCGGGCATGAAGAGGGAGATGAAGATCCGCCTGGCATTCATGACGTGGGCGGTGTCGCGGCTGGCGTAGGTGAGGGCGCGCTGGGCGACCGGGATTTTTTCCTGCTCGGGGGGCGGGGGGGTGGCGATCTTGAGCGGGCGAATGAGCTCGCCGGTGATGGGGTCGTACTTGGGCTTGGCGGGGCGGGCGTCTTGTTCGCGGAGGGGGATCTGATCGCCTTCAGGGGGCGCGCCGATGTCGGCGAGGTCGTCGTGGGTGTTGCGGAGGTCGATCTCGTTGCCTTTGCGATCGACGCGGCGGGGCGCGAAGTGGCGATCGACCTGCGCAAGGCGTTTGGGCTCGGGCTTGGGAACCGACGGCTTGAGGAGGAGGGTGCCGTCGCCGGAGATGTTTTCGAGGTCGGAGAGACTGGGCACGTCGTTAAGGCGGCCGCACTTGGGGCACTGGATGGAGGATGCGGCCTGGTCGGCGGGGACCTCGAAGGGGTGACCGCAGTGACAGGGGAAGCGGATGGAGGGCTCAGGGGAACTCACGTCGTTATTATAACGACGGAAGCGCGCGGGCGGTGTTGCAATGAACGGCTGAGGCGTTGTGCGGCAGGGGGTGTGATGCGTAGAATACCGACACAATCGCGGGGGGACTGCGAAAGGATTTGGGTCATGGGCATCAGGATGTTGTGCGCAACGGTGGGATTGGCAATGGCGTTGTGGACGGGCGGCGCGGCGGCGCAGGAGGCGCCGAAATATGACGAGCTGAAGAACATGTATCAACAGTCGCTCAAGTCGCTCAAGGACCAGCAGGACTCGAAGGCGAAGCTGGCGACTGAGAAGGAAGAGCTGGCGAAGCAGATGGCTGAGCTGCAGAAGCAGTTGGACGTGGTAACCAAGGACCGGGACGAGCTGGCGCGGCAGGCGACGAGTTACGCTGAGAAGACGTTTGCGTTGCGCTCGTCGTACGCGGCGTGGCAGGAGTTTTTGAAGCGGTATCCGTCCTTGCACGCGAAGTGGCGGGTGTTTTTGGATGCGGAGCTGCTGAAGATGG
>JAQGHM010000256.1 GCA_028291615.1 Phycisphaerales bacterium
TGTGGCTGTCGACGATGATGAGCGTCGGCCGGCCTTCGGTCTGGTTGAAGACCTGGAAGGCGCGCTCGAGCATGGTGAGGTCGTTGGCGTCGCCGACGCGGGTGACGTTCCAGCCGTAGGCGATGAAACGGGTGGCGACGTCTTCGCTGAAGGCGAGGCTGGTCTTGCCTTCGATGGTGATCTTGTTGTTGTCGTAGATCCAGCAGAGGTTATCGAGCTTGAGGTGGCCGGCGAGGCTGGCGGCCTCGGAGGCGGCGCCTTCCATCATGCAGCCGTCGCCGCCGATGGCGTAGACGTTGTAGTCGAACATCTCAAAGCCGGGGCGGTTGTAGGTGGCGGCGAGCCACTTGCCGGCGATGGCCATGCCGACGCTGTTGGCGAAGCCCTGGCCGAGCGGGCCGGTGGTGGTCTCGACGCCCGACGTCCAGCGATACTCGGGATGGCCGGGGCACTTGCTGTCGAGCTGGCGGAACTTCTTGATGTCATCGAGGGGGACGGCCATCTCGCCGACGGTTTCGTACTTGCGGTTGACGGCCTTCACGCCGGTGAGGTGGAGCATCGAGTAGAGGAGCATGGAGGCATGCCCGGCGGAGAGGACGAAGCGATCGCGGTTGGGCCAGATGGGATCGTTGGGATCGAAGCGCAGGTGGTTCTGCCAGAGCTGGTAGGTGACGGGGGCGAGGGCCATGGGGGTGCCGGGATGCCCGGAGTTGGCGGCCTGGACGGCGTCCATGGCGAGACAACGGATGGTATCGACGGCCGTTTTCACGATGGCTTGTTGATCGCTCATGATTTGGTCTTCCCACTAAGAGAGTTGGTTCGGGCGCGCTGCCCGCGTCGTCCGAGGTGGCGGGCTGGGCGGTATTGTGCCATTTCCTGTGACTTCGGCAATCGGTGGCGCAACAAAAGTTGGATCGCGGGGGGAAGGGAGAACCACGAAGAGCACGAGGGGCACGAAGAAGGCGAGGATGGAGAATGGACGATGGAGGATGGCAAAGGGGCGATCTTGCGCCATCTTCCATCCTCCATCGTCCATCTTCGTTTTGTCTTACAGCGTCCCCGACGCCGGCCAGGCGAGGATCGTATCGAGGTAGGCGGGCTGGGCGATGATCTGCCACGTCGAGCCGGGGGCGACTGCGCTGGCGCAGTCGAACTGGATCGTATTGGCGTCCGCGTTGGTGGCGGCCAGCGGGGCCTGGCCGTCGAAGAGGATCGTGGCGTCGATCATGTTGCCGTTGCGGATCACCGGCTGATCGAAGGTCAGCGTGCAGGTCGTGCCTGACGCACTCGTGGCGACCACCACCGCCGGCGGCGGGGCGTACGGCCCGGGGAAATCATCACATCGCCCGTGGGACGCGTTGAGCACGTGATTGGTCACCGGATCGACGATCCCGAACCCGCCCGCATCCCACGCCCACGCAGCGCTTGCCGGCACCGGCCCGCTCATCCAGAGGCGGAACTTGACCGGCAGGATCTCCACCGCCTCCAGGATGTCGAGCCCCGCGAGCGCCAGCGGCAATCCCGCCGGGCTGATCAGCACGCAGGGGCGGTCGGTGATCAGATAGACGCGCCCGCCGTTGGTCTCATCGTGTGCGATCGAGAGGATCGACGGCCAGGCGGGGTTGTAGTCGTAGCCGTAGAGGGGGTTTTGCGGAATCCCGTCCGGGCGGATCGGGCGGTGGGAGCGGGGTTTGCGTTTGACGATGGGCATGGATTCCTCGGGGGAGAAAAGAGATGGGGGGATGGGGGGATGGGGTGATCGGGAGATGGGGAGTGAGGACGATCGCCTGCGCTCCCCACCGCCCCATCTCCCCACCTCCCCATCATTTCAAGCCAACTACGCCGCGATGGTGACGCCGACCGGATCGCTCGCCGGGCCGAGCTCGCCGCGCTCGTTGTACCACTGGGCGATGACCCAGAGCACCTTGCCGTTGCTGCCGGCGGGGAGCGGGAGTTGCCCGCGGCTGCGGGTGAGCAGCGCGGCCAGGTGTCCGTCCGCCGGACTGATCGGGGCGGGGCCGTCGATCTTCATCGAGATCGCCGCGCCGTTGACGCCAGATGGGCGGCTGCGGCGCTCGGGGAAGAGCGGGTCCCAGAGTCGGATCGAGCCATCGGCGGCGATCGACACCGCGGGCTTGAAGCTGGGGGCGGGGATCGGGGTCTTGGTCGAATCCTTCGGGTTCATCCGCAGATCTTCCCGCTGACCGGGGGTCAGGGCGGGGAAGGCGCTGATGACCTTCAGGACCTGCCTTGCCTTGGCCGTGGCTGACTTTTTCGCCACATTTTTGTTGGCAACGGTGATCTTGTTGCGGGTGGCGGGGTTGTCGATCAGCACCATGCGCGCGGCAAAGTCGGTTGCGGCAGCGCTGATCAGGGTGGCATCGGCCGCGGTTGCGCCGAACGCCGTCGGCGTTGCGGTTAATTTTGCCGCGAAATTTTCCAGCCAGACGTTGAGGGGCTGGTCGCCCTGTGGGGGGACTTGCGCCATGTCCGGCCTCCTTCCTTTGTTGAAGAAGCGTGTTGTGGGCGACCCAATTTTCCAGGCCCGCGTTCAAAGCCGCGACGCCCGCGTTCGCCCCGTTGACATTTTTAATCGATCAAAGTTTGGGGGGACTTTAGAAGTGTAGAGAGACTATAGATAATTTTGTTTTTTGTGGTGCGGCCGTCCCGGCTGCGGGAGCGAAGAGAGACGCCAGGTAGCCAGATAGCCAAGTAGCCAGAAAGAGGGAAGACACAGGTGGCACGGGCGTCCTCGCCCGTGGGCGGGTACGCCCGCCGTTGAACGGTACCCCGTTCAAGAAGCCCGGAGCGTCAGCGATCTTCAATTCGAGAACCAGACCCACCCACTCGCGCAAGACGCGAGGCCCCCGAACCCGGCCGGGAGACGGGCCGAATCGAGAGTCCTTTGAGCTTTGCGGCGAAGCCGCTTTCACCTCGCCGTTTGACAATGGGGGGCGATTCGGCCCGTCAGGGGCCCCGAGCGGGTTCGGGGGCCGGAGGAATGTCGAGGCCCGTTGGAACGCCGCCGCCGCTGCGCTGTTGCGGCGGAAAGACGAGGACGGAGTACCGGCGGTGAAGGGTGCTCCCCTCCGGAAGACCGCGAAGCATAAACTGGCCGTCGGTATTCTTATGGGAACGATCGCGCGGGCCGCGCGGCGGTCGGAGGAAGAAGAGCCCGGGCTCCGGAGGGCGGAACGAAAGAGGCGTGGAGGGGGGGGTGCCGGGTGGGAGGCGGGGAGAAACGTTGGGCCTTATGGTGACTTCCCGCTTCCATCCTGCATTTCGAACTCTCGTGTACCGCGCAGTCTATGGCAGACTTATGCTGATTCGGCGGTACTGAGGTTATCAATATTTGCTTGCCTTTTCGGGCGAGCACCTTATCCTCTGGATCATGCGGGTGGCGAGTCGCAAGGGTCACTTCGGGGCATTTCGTCATTGGCGAGGGCACATGATGCGCGGGAAGATCTCAGTTGTGATCGTGGGTGTGTTGGCGTGTACCTCGGCGGCGGCGTCGGCGACGGTGACATTGGATACGGTGACGGTGGGCAATCCCGGTAATGCCAATGACGCCACCGGCTTCGGCTCGGTTGGGTACGCCTACCAGATCAACCGATACGAGGTGACCAACAGCCAGTACGCCGAGTTCCTCACCGCCAAGGCGACCAGCGATCCGCTGGGGCTGTACAACACGAACATGTCCAGCGGCGCCGCGGGTGGGATCACGCGGAGCGGCTCATCGCCCGGCTTCACCTACGCGGTCAAGTCCGGGCGGGGCAATCAGCCGGTCGTTTTCGTCAACGTGTACGACTCGATCCGCTTCGCCAACTGGATGAACAATGGCCAGGGCGTCGGCGACACGGAGACCGGCGCCTATACGCTGCTGGGCGGCACGCCCACACCGAGCAACGCCAACAGCATCACGCGCAACAGCGGCGCCAAGGTCGTCCTCCCCAGCAGGGATGAGTGGTACAAGGCAGCCTATCACCAGCCGGCCAGCGCGGGCGGCGACGGCGACGGCTACTGGCTCTATGCCACGCGTACCAACACTGCGCCGAACAGCGACCAGCCCCCGGGTGACCCGTCCATCCGGAGCAACGTCGGCAACTTTTACGCGGACGATGGCCTGGCCAACGGCTACAACGATGGCTATGCGGTCACCGGTGCCCCCGAGCCGCTCAGCACCAGCCAGAATTACCTGACGGACGTGGGGGCGTACAGCAGCGCTGGCAATTATTACGGCACGTTCGACCAGGGCGGCAACGTCGCGGAGTGGAACGAGCCGTTGCCCGCCGGGGAGCCCTGGCTCCCGGGCGGTTCGTGGTTCTTCAACTCGACCGCCCTCCAGGCCGGCCAGAGTGAAGTCACCGCTCCGTCCGGCGAGTCCGCTGAGCGCGGTTTTCGTCTGGCAAGTGTCCCGGAGCCGTCTGGAATCGCACTGATCGTGGTTGGGACGGTTGGCTTGCTGCGTCGAAAACGTCCAACCTATCTCTTCGGAGCTATAGCCAAAAACTGTCGATGACGAGTCGCGGCGCCGTTTGTCGCGCATTTCGTGGCGCAGGACTATTCAAGCGCCCCAATTTCTACCGGCCAGTGTGCGTAGGCCCAAACGCTGTCTTGATGGCGCTCGATCATGTCTCGGAACTCAGTCACAACGGCGTCGGCGTCGAACTTTTTCTTACCGGCGGCCACCTTGGTGGTGAAAGATTCAGGGCGATGTCGTGCGGCGCGGTTGGGGCTTTGTGCTTCGGCGGTAAGATATCCCGAACCGACAACGCCATGCTCGCCCTTGTCGTATTCGGTTTCTCGTTTGACTACCACGGCAGTAATCGGTGGAATTTCGCGGTCATCGCTCAGGAGGAAGAGGTGATACAGAACCTGCGTCATATGGTGCCCCTTCAAGCCCATAGGCACACCGGTGGCGGCGCTGACTTCTCCGTAGGTAGTGACCTTCCTGCGCGGGACGACGTCTTTCACCAGATGCTTGTAAACGGTTACCGCGTCATCATGGAGTG
The DNA here is from genome assembly GCA_028291615.1 of Phycisphaerales bacterium. Lineage (GTDB taxonomy): Bacteria > Planctomycetota > Phycisphaerae > Tepidisphaerales > Tepidisphaeraceae > RYN-433. Next base: position 5,013 of record JAQGHM010000256.1, read on the forward strand.
ACATAAGACCTTCCCCGGGCCAATGGCCCTGTAATCGAATCAAGATATGGTCGGGCCAGGGTACACCCCATCGTAACCGAGAATCAGATTCCGCGTGCTGCTGATTGGGCCTTCCTATGGGGTGGGCACTTCGGCAGGCCGAGCGGCCTCCGCCAGCGGTCAACGCGACGGCTTTCGTCTTGAGGGGAAGTGAGAAGGAAGAGAGGGTGGGGGCGAGAGCGTGAGAGAGGGGGCGGGAGAGAAAACTTGAGGCGATGGTGTCTTTCCCGCCCCCTCTTTCACATTCGTATTAGAAGCCTGCAATGGCGCAACTCTTGGGATGAGAGCGCAGATCGCTTCTACAAAATCCGACCCTGCTTAATTTTGTCGTCGCTAATTTCCAGTACAGCAACGTCGAACACGTCCTCGAACTTTTTCTTGCCGTCAAACCAAACGAAGTTTGCGCCATCCTTGGGGCCAGTAGGCTCGTAACTGGCCAATTCTTGGATGGTCATAAGCGGACCACCGCTCTTCAGCCGGACGGTGTCGCCCTTATTAAGATTTACCATTGCGCTCTCCTTAGCTTAGTGAATTGAATCGAATTGGGTCAGAACGTTATCCTAACAATGCCTTCAAAGCGATGCAATGTCCACCATGCAGAGATGAGTCAAAACAACCCCGCGTCCTCCTGCTTCTTCGCCTTCGCCTTCGGGGCCTGCTTGAAGCTCCGGATGTCCGCCGCCGCCGGCGCCGCCTAAACATCCGCAAAATATTGCGGGTAGCCGCAGCCCTGCCATATGGCGTCAGGGACGGGCTTGAAAATCAAAAACGGATCAATGCTGTAATCTTCGATTAGAACGTCGGGAAGGATTACGTTGTCCTGATCCAATGGATGGTGTTGCTCTGACGTCGCGGCGCTCATCTCGGCAGGCATGGCAAAAGATTGAATCGCGAGTCTCATTCCCTTGACGCCAAGCATGCTGAAGAACCCAACGAGGGGAAGTGGTATGCCATGTGTCCGCAATTGAGCGAGTGAATGCTTGAATGTCCACAGGAGATCACGGCCAAGATGCTCCGGAAACCAGCCCTCAAATCTCTCCGACCGAACCAGACCCGTGGCGGATTCGAGCGCACCGTTCCGGAACACTTGCGCATAGCTCTTAGCGTGCGATAATCGCTCGCGGTTGATTCCCCTCGCCGGATCCATGATCAGGAACCCATCCAGGTTGTGGCGAGAGATCATATGATCGAAAATTGAATCCCTTAAGGTCATCGGTTCCAGACTACGAAATCGATCAAGACCCGAGATCAGGGAGGGCGTGTGCTGGAAAGCGGTGACTGGCAGCAGGTGTAGGCAGAGGACGTGGCGATAGGCCGACCCAAGAGGCGACTGGCCCGAAAGAATTTTAGACAGCCTTTCATCACGAAAGGACCTCATGCGCTGCGGAAGTGCTCCGGCGGCCGCGAAAGCCGCGCGAATGTCCCGCACGTCAAGCTGCTGCTTGCCCGCCCCCGATCGAGAATAGAATCGAGAGGAATTCTTGAATTTGATCATGTGGGGAGACGACCAGCTCTGCCCCACGCGAATCAGCAACACGGTGCCATCTCTAAAGCCGTCAATAAACTTCAATTCTACGAGCGGGAGACGGGGGTCTAGACCGTCCCTAAGGACAGCGTCTAATCGGAGCCGTTCGGAGTCAGCATTGACGGCTGGAACGCCCACCGGCTCTCCAGGCAGACCTGTCGGCTTACCGCTTTCGTCCCGTTCGCCAGTTACGCCATAGAGAATGTCTCCCCCCAGTGCGTTCGCAAATGATGACACATCCGCTAGAAACTCGCGCTTGTCCTCATCGCTCGATCCCGGAAGCGTCTGCTTGTATTCGATTGTCCGCCCCTCGGGCTCCTTGCTCGCGATAAAGGTGTAAATGGATTCAGCAGTGATTTGGTCTAATAGCTGGTTGATCATGATGCTCCTTCGCGTGCTCAATCTGCGAATGCCTTATCTGCGGCAAGTCTTTTACAACTGTACGCGAAGCCACCTTTGCATATGACGGTTCATTTTGCGTCCGTTGAAAATCTCCGGCCCAGCGGGTCGCTCGGGGCCCGAGGGGCAAAGCCGCCCCCCATTGTCATTCGACGGAGTGAATGCGGCTGCGCCGCGGAAGCAAAGGACTCTCGGCTTTGCCCCTCACCCTCCCGCCCCGCCGGGCCTCGCGTTGTGGGAATCTCGTGGACCGGCGGAAGAAAGATCGCTGTCGCTCCGCGCTGATTCGATCGGAGTACCGATCGATGTCGCGGGTGCGCGACCACGGGCGAGTCGCACCGTGCCACCTGAAAGGATTCGTTGGGCTGCGGCGACCAGGTTATGCGGCATCCGGGTTGACGCGTGCCGGCGAATCCGGCGTGGCGGTCGCTCGTGGATTCGCAGCGCCCGTGCGCCACTCGATGAAGAACAGGGCGCCCCCTGCCACCACGGCGACCGCGCCAACCAGGGCAGCGAAGTGCGCGATGTTCCCCTGCCGGTCCATTGCCCCCGCGATAGCCGCGGCGGCAATCATCACGGCCCCGGCGAACACCACGATGGAAACGGCGATAAGACGCATCGGACCTCCTCGTGCCGCACAACTGCTGATTAGCCTGACCGGCCGCGCAGGAAGCATCACACCGACACCCGCCAAACGCGGCTGATATCCGCAAATAGGATACCGGCGATTTGCAGCGGCGGCCATGCGAATACCGTCCCGCCCGGCCGGGTCTCGCCGGATGGGCGGTGCTGTTGTTCTACGCGCTGGAAGTTCGCAGCCCGTGGTTCGTGCTGGCGTTCGCGGGGTCATGCGTGCTGGGTGCGGCGGCCTTGCGAATACGTCGCCGTACTGCACCACAAAAGGGTAGGATGGCGGGCATCGTGCTGCGGCGCTTCGGGCGAATCTTCTTTCTCTTGGCGGCGGGGGTGTCGCTGCTGCTTTGCGTTGCGGCGGTGGGGCTGTGGGTGTGGAGTGGGCGGGAGTTCTCGGCGGTCGTCCGGGATTCGCCCGGGCAGGTCGTGAATGCTGGGGTGTCCCGCGGAGAGTTCGAACTGCTGATTCTCCGGGACGTGGTTTATGATCCCGATGCGCCGGGCGCGCGACACTGGCGGTGGGGGACTGGGCAGTCGCAAGATCTGCAGGCTTTCGCCACTGAAGACTTTCCCGATGTCTGCCCGCCGGTCGCCGGTTTCTTCTTCGGGCGGTCCGTCGGGGGCGGAGTTTCGCAGACGCTCCTGCTCCTGCCGATGGGATTTGTCGTTTTACTCACCGCCCTCCTCCCGTTATCCGCCGCCATTTCGATCCGTCGGCGTCGCCGAGCCAAGCGGCGGTTATCGGCGGGGCATTGTCCGGGTTGTGGGTACGACTGCCGGGCGACGCCGGGGCGCTGCTCGGAGTGCGGGCGGGTCTTCGCGGCGGAAAACACCGCTGCATCTTCATCTTGCCCTTCGTGATCTTCGTCCCTTCGTGGTTCACTCTCCCCCGGGTGCGCGGCGCGGTAGGATGGCGGGCATCGTGCTGTGGCGCTTCGGGCGAATATTCTTCCTCTTCTTGGCGGGGGTGTCGCTGCTGCTCTGTGTGGCGGCGGCGGGGTTGTGGGTGCGGAGTTACGCCGCCGCGCAGAACGTCTACCGGCGTTCTGCGCAGTCGACCCTGATTGCCGCAGTGTCGCGCGGCGAATGTGGCGTGCTGATCCTGGGAGACGGTGAAGGGGGTTTGAACTCGACTGGGGACGGGGCGGCGGACTGGGAGTGGAGCCGCGAACCGTCGTCGGACCTGCTGGAAGTGCCCGCTGGATACTTTCCCGAAGCGCCCCCGCCGGTCGCCGGTTTCTTCTTTAGCCGCGTCGTCGGGAGCGTGGATTCGCGGATGATGATTCTGCTTCCGATGGGGTTTGTCGTCACCCTCACCGCCCTCCTCCCGTTATCCGCCGCAGTGTCGATTCGCCGGCTGCGGGCAAAGCGGCGGCGGTTATCGGCGGGGTGTTGCCCGGGTTGCGGGTATGACTGCCGCGCGACGCCGGGGCGGTGCTCGGAATGCGGGCGGGTCTTCGCGGCGGCGGGGGCGGGAGGGGCGGCGGCGGAATTGCAGGCGAGGACGCCCGCACCACCATCGGAGCGGCAAAATGCGGTTCCCGATTGATCCGCGGCGGGCATTATCGGCGGCGGCGGTGCCTGCGCCCGCCGGAGGGCGCGGCCGTATCGAGCGGGGCGAATGTTTCCTACAGGTTGTTCAGGACCTGCGACTCCTTGTTTAGAACCCGCGACTCCTTAATACGAACCCGCTACACCTTGTTTAGAAGCTGCGACTCCTTAGTTTGAACCTGCTACACCTTGTTCAGGACCTGCGACACCTTAATTCAAACGTGCGACACCTTAATATGAACCTGCCACACCTTGTTCAGGACCCGCGACACCTTGTTTGGAACCTCCCACACCTTCAAACGAACCCGCCACACCTTGTTTAAGCGCCGCGACGCCGGGTTGGAAACCGCCCGCTCCTTTCCGGGTTGCCGCGGCTCCCGGTTCCGCCCCGCATGCTCCCATGGCAGAGCCCGCCTCTGTGTTCTCCGTGTCCTCCGTGGTGGAACCGCATTCCCCCGATTGCCAAGGGGCGTGTGGCTCGGCTATCGTCCCCCGGTCCGGGAGAACCATCCCCCCGGTCAGGAGCAAGCGCATGAGCTTTACCGCCGCCGTGCATCGCAAGGCTATTGAGTTGGGGAAATTGTCCATTGAGATGACGACCGCTGCGGGGAGCGGGCATCCGTCTACCGCGCTGTCGCTGGCGCACCTGGTCACCGTGCTGATGTATCACCAGATGCGGTGGGATCCTGCCGATCCGTGGAACCGCGCGGCGGATCGGCTGGTGCTCTCCGAAGGGCATGCGGTGCCGATCGTTTATGCGGCGCTGGCGGACCTTGGGGCGGCGATCGGGCCGGACAAGGCGCATGCGCGGCCGATGACGCGGACGGATGCGCTCTCATTGCGGGCGATTGGCAGCCCGATCGACGGGCATCCCAATCCGGGGCTGGGGGTGCATTTTTTCGACGCGGCGACGGGGTCGTTGGGGCAGGGGCTGTCGGTGGCGGCGGGCGTGGCGGCGGCGGCGAAGATGGACGGTTCGACTGCGCTCACCGCAGGTGGCTCGGGCGGTCTCGCGACGGACGTGCGCAACGTCTATTGCATCATCGGCGATGGCGAATCGCGCGAGGGGCAGATCTGGGAGGCGATGGATTTCATCGTCGATCATTCGCTGACCAATTGCGTGGCGATCTTCAACTGCAACGAGCTGGCGCAGTCGGACTGGGTGAGCGCGCAGCAGTCGGCGGAGGTGCTGGCGAAGAAGGCGGAGGCGTTCGGGTTCGTGGCGCGGGTGATCGATGGGCACGATCCGGAAGAGATCAGCAAGGCGCTGAGCGAGTTGCACGTGATTAAGAACGGGCATCGGCCGCTGGCGATTATCGCGCGGACGGTGAAGGGGTGGGGGGCTTCGGCGGAGCAGGGGATGGGGAAGCATGGGACGCCGGTGAAGAAGGAGGCGCTGCCGAAGATCTTCGAGGAGCTGGAGCGGACGGCGAAGGATCTGGGCGTTGCGGATTACAAGATCGGCGAGGGTGAACTGAAGATTACGGCTCCGCCGGCTTTAGCCAATGCGGAGCCCAAGGCCGCGGGCGCGATCAAGATCAACTTTGACGAAGCGCTGGAAAAGCAGGGGATGCTGAAGGATTTCCAGGCGGGCAAGCCGCTGGCGCCGCGGAAGGCTTACGGGGTGGCGCTGCTGGCTTTGGCGCAGGCGGACCAGCGGGTGATCGGGTTGGATGCGGATGTGAAGAACTCGACGTTTGCGGAGTACCTGGCGAAGAAACTGCCGGAGCAGTTTCTCGAGTGCCGGATCGCCGAGCAGAACATGATCAGCGTGGCGGCGGGGGCGGCGGCGGCGGGGAAGATCCCGTTCTGCTCGACGTTCGCCAAGTTCGTCGAGCGCGCGTATGACCAGATCGAGATGGCGATCAACAGCGGGGCGAATTTCAAGATCACCGGAAGTCACGCGGGCGTGACGCTGGCGGCGGATGGGCCGTCGCAGATGTCTTTGCCGGATGCGGCGTTTTTCCGCAGCTTCTGTCATGTGAAGAATTACGCGGGAGAGACGGCGGTGCGGTATTTCTTCCCCGCTGATGCGGTGAGTTGTTTCAAGATCACGGAGCTGATGGCGAACGTGGATGGGTGCTGCTACCTGCGGACGCTGCGCGCGGAGACCAAGGCACTGTACAAGACGAGCGACACGTTTGAGGTGGGCGGCTATAAGGTGCTGCGCGAGGGGAAGGATGTCTGCTTCGTGTCGGCGGGGTACATGGTGCACGAGTGCCTGCGGGCGGCGGATGAATTGGCGAAGCAGGGGAAGAAGGCGAGCGTCATCGATGCGTACTCGCTGCCGCTGCAGGTGGACGGCGTGCTGGACGTGGCGGCGCGGAGCGGGGGGCGGATCATCACGGTGGAGGACAATTATACCGGTGGACTCGACGCGGAGATCGCGATGGCGATCGCGGGGCGGGAGGATGAGATGACGCTGCAGTCGCTGTGTGTGCGGCGGATTCCCAAGAGCGGGCGGGAGCCGGCGGAGGTGCTGGCGTATTGCGGGCTGGGGATGAAAGACATTCTCGAAGCTGCGGGGTAGGCGCGATCGAAGCGATTGCCGATTGCCGATTGCCGATTGCGAATTGCCGATTGAAGCGGTGCGTTTTTCAATCGGCAATCCGCAATTCACCATCGGCAATCACGTCGCCCTTGTTCGCTTGTGAAGGAAAGATACAATCTCCCGCCCGTGCCCGGCGGCATGCTCCGGGTAAGCTTTTGCTGAATCTGGAACAGGATTACACGAGGTCTCTGCTATGCCCGCTATCGGAAAAGTTACCCAGGTCATCGGCTCCACGTTTGACGCCGAGTTCCCCGAAGATCAGCTCCCCGGCATTTACAACGCCCTCAAGATCAATGCCTCTGCCAACGGCACTACGATCAAGCTGACGGGCGAAGTGCAGCAACACCTCGGTGGTGGCAAGGTTCGCGCCGTCGCACTGGGCTCGACCGACGGCCTGCGCCGCGGCACTGAGGTCACCGACACGGGGGCGCCGGTGACCGTGCCCGTCGGCAAGGAAACGCTCGGCCGCGTCTTTAACCTGCTGGGGGAACCGATCGACAATCGCGGGCCGATTAATGCCACCGCGTTCCGGCCGATTCACCGCGAGCCGCCTGACTTTACCGATCTGACGCCCAAGGCTGAGGTGTTTGAGACCGGCATCAAGGTGATCGACCTGCTGACGCCATTCGTGCGCGGCGGCAAGGCGGGTTTGTTCGGCGGGGCGGGTCTTGGAAAGACGGTCGTCATCCAGGAACTGATCGCCCGCATCGCCCAGCAGCATGGAGGGTTCTCGGTCTTCGCGGGCGTGGGGGAGCGGACGCGCGAGGGGACGGATCTGTGGCTGGAAATGCAGGAGGCCGAGATCGGCTCGACTGGCAAGCACGTCATCGATCAGACCGTGATGGTCTTCGGACAGATGAACGAACCGCCCGGCGCGCGTCTTCGCGTGGCGCTGTCGGCGCTGACGATGGCGGAATACTTCCGCGATGAATCGGGCGCGGACACGCTGCTGTTCATCGACAACATTTTCCGCTTCACGCAGGCGGGTTCGGAAGTGTCGGCGCTGCTGGGCCGCATGCCCAGCGCCGTCGGGTACCAGCCGACGCTGGCGACGGAAATGGGCCAGTTGCAGGAACGGATCACCAGCACCAAGAATGGCGCGATCACGAGCGTTCAGGCGGTGTACGTCCCGGCGGACGATCCCACCGATCCGGCCCCGGCCAACGCCTTCGCCCACCTCGACGCCTTCATCTACCTCGAGCGCAGCATCGCCGCCAAGGGGATCTATCCCGCCGTCGATCCGCTGGCTTCGGCCAGCCGCGCGTTGTCGGCGGAAATCGTCGGCGAGCGTCACAACACGATCGCCCGCCGCGTGCAGAACATGCTGCAGCGTTACCGCGACCTGCAGGACATCATCGCGATCCTGGGCGTCGATGAACTGTCGGAAGAGGACAAGCTGATCGTCAGCCGCGCCCGCAAGCTGGAGCGTTTCTTCAGCCAGCCGTTCTTCGTGGCCGAGCAGTTCACCGGCAAGAAGGGCGTCTACACGAAGATCGCCGACACGCTCCGCAGCTTCGAGGAAATCTGCGACGGCCGGGCCGATGATCTGCCGGAGCAGGCGTTCCTGTACGTCGGCGATATCGACGAGGTGCGCGCGAAGGCGAAGGAGATGAAGTAGGGCGGACGTGCGTGGAGCACCCACAAACCAGATCGGCCGGCCCGGACGGGCCGGCCGATTTCTTTTTTCCCCGGCGGGCGGCGCCGCAATTTAGCCGGGAAGCACCCGAATTCTTGCGAAAGGAGGACCGCCGATCGTTTTCGTCGGTTTTCCTTCGCGGATCATGCGCATTGCAGCTACCTTGTCGTCCGTCAAGATGGGTGTGGGAACCGATGCCCCGGCGAGATCGCCGACGTCCGCGCATCCGCTGTGGAGGGTTTGATGAGGGAAGCGAATCGTCGTAGGGTGCCATCCCGCAGTTTACGCTCGGCGCAAACGCCCCGCCCCGCCGGCCCCGCCCGAGCCGAGCACCTTGAGTCGCGCCGACTGCTGACGGCCGCCATCTCGTTCGACTCGGTCCCACGCGGGTACGGCGCGGCCGATTACAATCCCACCGCCGGGGTCGTAGGCGACTTCAACGCCGACGGCATCCCCGATCTGGTGGTGACCGACGACCGCCAGCGTTACCCCGGCGACCAGGACCTCCGCATCCTCCTAGGCAACGGCGACGGCAACTTCCACCTCGGCGGCTCGGCCGTCGTCGGCCACGGCGCCCGCCAACTCGCCGTCGGCGACTTTAACAACGACCACAAGCTGGACGTGCTGGCCACCGACACGGCCGACTCGCGCCTCGCGATCTTCCTCGGCAACGGCAACGGCACGCTCGGCCCGGTGCTTTACATGCCGCTCGGCGGGGATTACCAGCCGGGCACAATGGCGGTGGGCGACTTCAACCGCGACGGGGCGGCCGACTTCGCGATCGGCGACCCCGCCTCGCCCACCCGCGTCTTCCTCGGCGACGGCGCCGGCTCGTTCACCCTGCTCGTCAACGCCGGCAGCGAAAACGGCGGCTTCCTCCTCCCGAGCTTTCAGGGCGTCCTCGTGACCGACGACGTCAACGGCGACGGCAAGCTCGACCTGATCTCCGGCGACGTCGGGCCCGCCCGCCTCCGCGTCATGCTGGGCCGCGGCGACGGATCGTTCGCCGCGGCGCTCACGTCCAACCTGACGACCACCTTGTCCGGCGTGGCGATCGCCGACGTGAACGGTGATGGCCGCAAGGACCTCGTCATGAGCGAGGGGAACCTCCAGGAATGGCACGGCGCAGTCCGCCTGGGCAATGGCGACGGCACGTTTGGGCCCGAGACGCTGCTGGCCGTCCCCGACGAGCCCAGCGGGGTCGCGATCGCCGACTTCGACCTCGACTTTAAGTTGGACATCGCCTTCGGCACCAGCGCTGTCGCCACCCTGACGCCGACGCAGAACGTCTACTTCTTCCACGGCGACGGCCGCGGCGGGTTCGGCCCGGCCCAGGCCCGGTACATCTCGGGCGACAGCCCCGAAGGCCTCGTCTCCGCCGACTTCAACCGCGACGGCCGCCCCGACGTTGCCGTCAGCCTCTACAAGTCCAACTACACCTACGCCCTGGTGAACACTGCCGTCTTCCAGAACTCGATCCGCGGCGTCGTATTCAACGACGACAACAAGAATGGCGTTCACGACCCAGCCGAGACCTTCGTCGCCGGCCGCACGATCTACGTTGATGCCAACAGCAACGGCGGCTTGGACGCGGGCGAACAATCGACGACGACCGCCACCGACGGCACGTACGACCTAAGCGTACCCAATGGCAGCTACGCGATCCGCCAGGTCCTGCCGGCCGGCTGGATCCAGACGTCTCCGACCGGTGCGCCGGGCAGCGCGCTGCCGGCATTCAACGTGACGGCGACCGGTCATTCGATTCGCGCCGGGGTCGACTTCGGCACTTACTTCCGCGGCACGATCTCCGGCACCCTTTACAACGACTCCAACGCCAGCGGCGTGCGGGAGGCTTACGAAGACGCAACCATCCCCGGCGGGCAGCGCACGGTTTACGTCGATGCCAACGACAACGGCCAACTCGATGCCGGCGAGATCACCGCGCTGACCGATGCGCTGGGCGGGTATCGCTTCATCCTCCCGCCCGGCACCTACCGCATCCGCGAGGTCCTCCCGGGCGGCTGGTTTCAGACTGCTCCCGCCAACGCAGGCGGGAAGAGCGGGGCGTACTTGATCACCGTCGGCGTGGGTCAGGCCGTCACGGACCGCGACTTTGGCAGCACCCAGCTCGGCGGCATCTCCGGTCGCGTCTTCTATGACCTTACCGCCGACGGCATCTCGGCCGACAGCGATCCCGGACGCGCCGGCTTCGCGGTCTACATCGACTCAAACTTTAACGGCTCCTATGACGGGAACGAGTCGTACACCTTCACCGACAACACCGGTCACTACAGCTTCTCAAACCTCTTCCCCGGCAACTACGCGGTCGGCGTCATCAAGCCCGCCGGCTGGGTGCAGACGACGCCTGCCACACCCCTGGGAACGTTCAAAACCCCCGTCTTCGGCGGTGGCGGCAGCGTCGGTGGCTACGTCGATTTTGGCGTCATCTTCCCCTCCTACGTCACCGGCCGCGTCTTCAATGATCTCAACGGCGACGGCAACCAGACCGCCGGCGAGAATGGCCTGGCCGGGTTTGGCGTCTTCGTCGACGTCTCCAACACCGGCTATGGCTCGTTCAGTGACCCAGCCACGCAGACCGACACCCAGGGCAATTACACGCTGCGCGTCCCGGTCGATGGAACCTATAACGTCCGCGTCACCCGCCCGTCCGGATGGCAATCGACCGTCCCCTCCTCCAACGCGCGCAGCGTCGTCTTCAGCAATGGATCGACCGTCACCGGCCAAAACTTCGGCCTCAAGCAGGGCGCGTTCAACAACGCCGGCTTCATGACGCCAGTTAACTTTCCCGCGAGCCAATTCAGCTTCGTCAATCCCGCCAGCGTCGCCACCGGCGACTTCAACCTCGACAACAAACAGGACTTCGTCGTCGCCAACAACTCCGGCGATGTCACCCTCTACCTCGGCAACGGGCTGGGCGGCTTCACCCGCTCGTCAGTTGGCTTTGGCGGCTCTGGGAAACGCACCGTCATCACGGCGTTCCTCAACGCCGACAACAAGCCCGACCTGATCACCGCCAACCAGGAGGACGGCACCGTCAGCGTCTTCCTCGCCAATGGCAATGGGACGTTCCAGAACAACATTGATTACCCCGCAGCCGCCGGCGCTTATTGCGTCGTCGCCGCTGACTTCACCGGCGACGGGAAGATCGATCTCGCCGTCGGCGGCATTTCCGGTGCGCAGGTGGTGTTGCTGACCGGTAACGGCCTTGGCGGCTTTGGGGCGCCGATCAGCATCGGCCCTTCCGCCGGCACATATGCCATCGCGACCGGCGATTTCAACAACGACAACAAGAAGGACCTCGCCTGGGTTAACCAGTTCACCAACAACGTCATCGTAGTGCGCTCCAACGGCAACGGTACGTTTCAGGCGCCCATCACCATCACGACCGGCATCAATCAACCCGGCTCGATCGCGCTGGGCGATTTCAACAAGGATAACTTCCTCGACATGGCCGTGCTGAACCTCTTCAGCGACGTCGTGCGCGTCTTCAACGGATTGGGCAACGGCACGTTCAACGCCGGCGTGAACTATGGCACCGGCTCCACCCCAAGCCAGGTCACCACGATGGACGTTGACGGCGACGGCTGGACCGACCTCGCCATCGCCTACAAGAGCGACGGAACGACCAACATTTCCGGCGGCGTCAACATCCTCCGCAATCACGCCGACGGCACCTTCGAGGCTGCCCTCACCTGCACCGGTCACACCAGTCCCAATTCCGTCGCGACCGCCGACTTCAACGGTGACGGCCTTGCCGATGTCGTCGCCACTAATTTCTACAGCGATGACGTCAGCGTCATGATCAACAATCGCTCGCCTTCGGTGATGATCTCCGGCGTCGTCTTCGATGACGCCAACGGCGACGGCATCAAGGCCGCCAGCGAAGGCTTCCTCGCCGGGCGCGGCGTCTTCATCGATATCGACAACGACGGCGCGCTGGACCCCGGCGAGCCCATCGCCACCACCAATGCCGCCGGCCAGTTCGTCTTCCCCCCGTTGCCCGCCGGCGCATACGTCGTGCGCCTCGTCCCCGATCCCGCCTGGTCCCAGACACTCCCCGCCGCCGGCGCGGGGCAAAGCCTCACCCTAGCGGCCGGCAGCAGCGCCAGCCTCACCTTCGGGCTGCACGACATCCAGCCCCCCGCCGTCTTCGCCGCCGACTTCCTCTTCAACGCTCCGGCGATGACGCTTCGCTTCGCCTTCGACGAAAATGTCGGCACATCGCTCACCGCCGCCGACTTTCAATTGACCAACCTCACCACCGGCCAAACCGTGCCGGCTGCGAACATCACGCTCAACTACGTCGCCGGCTCGTTCGTCGCCTCGGTCACGTTTCCCAACTACAGCCACGGCACGCTGCCCGACGGCGATTACCGTATCACCCTCGCCGCCGGGTCGTTTGCCGATGCCTCCGGAAATCTCTCTGCAAATGCCTCCGGGCTGGACTTCTTCGTTCTCGCCGCCGATGCCAATCACGACCGCTCGGTCGATTTCCTCGACCTCGCCGCGCTTGCGCAAAACTACAACACCACCAGCAAGACCTTCCCCCAGGGCGATTTCAATTACGACGGCAACGTTGATTTCCTCGACCTCGCGCTGCTGGCTCAGCGCTATAACACGACCCTCGCCCTCCCCGGCGCACCTGCGCCGCTCCCCTCCGCCAGCGTCTCCTTCTCAGCCGACTGGGCCGCCGCGGTGGCCAAGTCCGCCCCTCTCCCGCCACCACCGCCAGCGGTCGCGAAGCCCAAGGTCAAACCCAAACCGATCTTCAACACGCAAAGACCGATCAAGCTTCCGCCCAAGCCGGTCCCGAAGCACAAAGCCTCAGCGCATTAACGCCCCCATCGCCTGCTGCAGATCTCCGGGCGTCGCGTATTTCCCCGCGGCGATGTCCGTCGCCAGTTTGCGGATGGCCGGCGCTTTCTGATCCCACTGCGCCATCGTGCCTGCGTTGAGCGTCCGCAGCACCTCCGATGAGATTCGCCAGTTGTTCCCCACCTGCTCCAGCGGCACGTCGCCGGGGCCCGAGCGCCCCATGTTCACGATCGCGCGGTTGCCGTTGATCGTCTCGGGGGCGTTCAGCACGTCGGCGGGGTCAACGCCGCCGCCAAGGTCGGCGAACTGTTTTCCGGCCGCCTCGCCAAACTCGGCGGTCACCGCCTTTTGCAGCGAGTCGACCGCCGACAGGACGTGCACCACTTGCTTCAACGTCGTCTCCTGCTGCGCGGTCAGTCCGGTAAAGCACTTCAGCATTCCATCTTCGTCGCCCGCCAGGCCGGCCTTGTATGCCGCGACGACCACGCCCTTGGGCGTGAGCGGCGCTGCCGCGGCGGGATTGGTCGCAGGCGCGGTCGCCGCCGGCGCCGCTGCGGACGGCTTCGCGCCAGCCTTGTCACCCGCGCCGGGTTTACCCGAGCCCGTCACCTGCGCCACGCCGATCGAAAGACCGATCGCCGCCAGTACCAGCAGGCCTGCGCCCGCTCCGATTTTCGCATTCGTCCAGGGCATCATGTGCAGTGCTCCGCGTGAAAGTGAAAGGACCATCGGCGACGCCAAACCTGGCGTTGCCGTAACCGCCGCGACCGACGCCGCCGTCGATGCCGGCGCGGCTTGGCTCGTGTAACTCAACATCCCCGCCGCCAGCGTGCCCGCCGCAATCGCCATCCCCCTGCCGCTCAGCAGCGTGCGCATGCGATCGATCGCACGGGAGATGCGTTTCCGCGCCGCCGGCTCGCCGATCGATAGCGCCTCTCCGATCTCGGCAAAACTCTTCCGCTCGTAATACCGCAGCAGGATCGATTGCCGGTCCGCCTTGGGGAGCTTGCCGACCACCTCATCCAGCACCGGGGCCAGAGTCTCCCACGCCTGTTCATCCATCGTCGATTGTTCTTCCTTGGCCATGACCGCGGCCCGCCTCTCGTGCGTCCTGCGCCGCCCGGCCGACCGCAGCGCCATCGCCGACGCCCGCCGCGTCACCCGAAACAACCACGCCGACAGCACCACCCCCCCTGCCAGTTTCGGGGCGTGTCGCGACAGCGCCAGAAAGACCGCCTGCGTCACGTCGTCCGCCGTGTGCGGGTCGCGCACCTGCCGCAGCGCCGCCGAGTAAACCCAGTCGAGGTGGCGGGCCACCAACTCGGCAAAGGCGCGCGGGTCGCCGTCGTTCACGTGCCGCCGTAAGATTTCCAGATCGCTCATACGCATTCCAATCTATCCAGCAGATGCCAACGACCCGAAATTGTGACGAGCAAAATTGCGATATTAATTCCCGCGCCACAGTGCTGTGATTCAGAAGAAACCTTTGACAGACCCCGCGCCGGGGAGTTAGGGTGTGCCAACTCTACTCAGGGGCGGCATTCGAACCGAGGGCGATCATGCAGTGCAAAAAAAGGCGGGTGCGGGGTAAGAAGCCCGGGTCGCCGATCGAAGTGCTCGAACCGCGGCGTTACCTCGCGGGACAAATGATCGCCGCCACGACGCCCGAATCGACGCCCGTCGCATTCGGCAACGCAATTTACTACCCCGCCTACGACGCCAGCCATAACGGCGCCATATATCGCTCCGACGGCACCACGGATGGGACGGTCGTCTGGCGGCGTCCGCCGGCGCCCGCGAGCCTTGCCAGCGGTCGCAGTCTCACGCCCGTTGGCGCCAAGCTTTTCTTCATCGACCTCGCCCAGGAACCGGGCGCCGACGCCGGGGTTCTCAGCCCCGAACTCTACGTCTCCGACGGCACCGCTGCCGGAACGCGCGTTCTGACCAACCTGCTCAACCCCGTTGAGAACGGCGGCTTCGACGCCCTGCACGCCGTCAACGGAAAACTCGTCTTCCTCTGCAACAACACCGCCGACGGAAACGAGATGTACGAGTCCGATGGCACCGTCGCCGGCACCCATCGGGTTCGCGAGGCCGTCCCAGGAAGCGAGGGGATGTGGGGAGGCCAGTGGATCGGCAACCTGCTTTACTTCGCCACCCGCGAGAACGACGGCGCCAGTTGGTCCATCTGGACGTCGGATGGCACCGACGCCGGCACGAAGGTCGTCGCCACCCTGTCCGATTCCGGCAGCCCCGTTGGATTTCCCACTAACTATTGCCCGGTCGGCAACAGGCTGCTCTTCCAGGCGCAAGACTGGACCGGCGCGTCGGTCGTCTGGGCGGTGGACGCCGGTCAACAGGCTGCACACCGACTGCTGCCCGGCGTAACGCTCTTCGCGCCGGCAACGCCAGTGCTCTACTCCACGGGCAATAAAGCCTACTTCATCGCCGAGCCCGCCGACCAGCAGCGGCAGACCGGCGGAGGGCTGTACGTGACCGACGGCACCACCGCCGGCACTCATCGCATCACCATTGCCCAACCAGGCTTGGAATGGGATCTCGACGCGGCGCCCAATTTCACCCAGTTTGGGAGCAATCTCCTCTTCGCCTCCCGCGCGGGGCTCTGGGTTACCGATGGCACCGATGCAGGTACGAAAAAACTCTTCGACGGTGAAATCGTCGGGCTCACCCAGGCCGGCGCTAAGGTCTATTTCCGGGGCTCGGCCGGTGGGTTCAATAACGAGCTTTGCGTGTCCGACGGCACGCCGCAGGGGACCCGCCTGCTCGAAGTGCTCAATCCCGGCGACAGCAACGGTTCCTGGCCGTGCAGCTTCATGCAGTGGGGCAGTGACGTTTACTTCGCCGTGATCAACGGCCCCGAGCAGGGATTGTATCGGGTTCCCGCGACCGACGGACCGGTCACGAGCATCGCTGGAACCATCTACGTAGACGCCAACGCCAACGGCCAGGCTGATCCCGGCGAGCGCGGTGTCACGGGTCGCGCGGTGTTCGACGACGTAAACGGCAACGGCGTTCGTGACCCGGGTGAACCCTCCGCCGTCACCGACGCCACCGGAGCGTACGCCATCGAGTTGCCCCCGGTGCTTCCCGGCGGTCTCGCTACCGCTCCCGAATTGCGCCAGATTCTGCCGAGCGGCTCGGTGCAAACCTGGCCCAGCGATGGCGGTGGGTGGGATGCCCAGCTCGCCGCCGGCCAGCAACTTATCCGCCGAGACTTCGGATCACAGGGCGGCGCGGGCGAACTCGCATCGATCTCCGGCCTGATCTTTCGCGACACCGATCGCAGCGGCACGCGCAGTCCAACCGAACTTCCATTGAGCGGCCAAACCGTCTACCTCGACCTGAACAACAACGCCAAGCTCGACCTGGGCGAACCCTGGGCGCTGACCAACCTGATCGGGCGCTACACGCTGGCCGCACTTCCCGCCGGCACCTACACCGTGCGGCAGGTCGTGGCAGCAGGCCTGGTGGCGACCTTTCCAAAAAACAGTGCCGGTCAAGTTGTCTCCGTCGTCACCAATCAGGCGGTCGCCGGTCGCGATTTCGGCGCCGGCCCCGCCCCCACCACCGGATCGCTCAGCGGCACGGTTTTTAAAGACGTCAACGCAAACGGCATCAAGGATACCGGCGAACCCCCGCTCGCAGGTTGGACCGTCTGGCTCGACACCGACAACGACGGCGTCCTCGACACCACCGAAGCCTCTGTCCGCACCGATACCTCAGGCAATTACAAGTTTTTCAACCTTCTCCCAAAAACCTACACCATCCGTCAAGTAATCCAACCCACTTGGAAACAAACCCTTCCCCTCACCAATGCGGCGATCACGGCGAATGTTGTGGGTGGGGTTGATACTTCCAATCGAAACTTCGGCGATACCCCGATCGTGCTTCCGCCGCCACCTCCGCCACCCCCTTCGGGTGGTTCGATTGCGGGGCTGCTCTTCAACGACGCGAACGCGAACGGCATCCGCGACATCGGCGAGACGCCACTCGGGGGTTGGACCGTGTTCCTCGATGCCGACAAGGACGGCATCCTGGATACAGGCGAATTACGGGTGATTACCCCGTCGACCGGTGTCTACGCTTTTAATAAGCTCCCGGCGGGTGCATACCGCATCCGGGAGATCTTCCCGGCAGGTTGGCGCTCCACAACCTCCAGTGGATTCCTCGATGCCACCATCACGTCGAACCAAGCTTTGGGATCCAAGAACTTCGGCAATACCCAGCGGGTGGCTATTTCGGGGAGCCTCTTCAACGACCTCAACCGCAACTTGCGGCGAGACACTGGCGAGCTTGGCCTTGCAGGGTGGAAGATCTTCCTCGACACCGATGGCGACGGGGTCCTCGATACCAACGAACGCTCCTTCCTGACCGATGCAGCGGGGAACTGGGCGTTCAAAGACCTCGCCGCAGGAGCGTACCGCGTCCGCGTTCTTAAACCGGCGGGTTGGAACCTTACGACGCCGGCGGGTGGCCTTTTCACCTTGACGCTGGGATCCGGACAATCTGCGGGATCAAAGCTATTCGGTGCGGCGAAGATCAGTTGATGCAGGGATTCCCCCGATACGACCCCCTGTCATTGCGGGTCCGCACCCCCGGATGTTCTTTCATTGCGGTCTCATCTGAACATTATTAAGCTGACAGAATAAGTGGGTTTGGCGTTCTCGGAGGAAATTGGTGACTTATCCCCCCGGCGGCAAGAAGCGGCCGCGCCCCCCTGCCACTCGAAATGCGCGTCGAATCCTCATCGAGGCGGTCGAAGCCCGGGTTCTCCTCTGCGCATTGCATGAGAATGGCGGGAGTTCTATCCACATTACGTTCAGGGACGGGTCTGCCACGCCGCTGGACCTGCACTTTAGCCCTATCGAGCCTGCCGGGATTGTGGGGCCGACTGCTAACATTCAGTCGCAGACCACCGCCCTCTTCACGCCCATAACCACTTGGTCCACCGCGGCTAATGGATTGCCGATCCTGAACAGCCTGCCAGGGGCTCCTACCGCGATCTATCTCGACTTTGATGGGGACACGGCTTCGGGGACCACCGCGTACAGCGAGGATGCGGACTCGACGACTTACAATCTCGCCGAACAAACCAGCATTGTTGAGGCGTGGCGGCAGATTTCCGCTTACTTCGCGATGTTCGACACGAACGTGACGACGCAATTCGTCAGTTCGACGCCGAAAGCCTGGGACATCATCGGGAACAATGCCGGCGGGGCGACGGGGGGATATGCGTATGTGGGGACGTTTCCGAATTCGGCTCCGGAGGCGTTCAATGCGGCCAGCAACGCCAAGACGCGCGAGTCGGGAATGGCGCACGAGTTAGGGCACGTGTTCGGGCTGCAGCACCAATCGTCGTATGACAGCCTGGGGGTGAAGGTCAACGAGTACATTTCGGCGGTTGATTCGCTGCATGGGGCGATCATGGGGGTGGATTACAGCGGGACGATTCATAAGTGGTTCGTCGGGCACTCGGCGACGGGCGTGACGTCGCTGCAGGATGACATGGCGGTGATCTCGGGGAAGATCAAGGCGAAGGAGGCGGCGGGAGGCGATGGGTATCGGCCGGACGATTTTGCCGACACGATCGCCACGGCTGCGCCGCTGGCTGTCAACGCCGGCCTGCAATACGCTTCGGGCATTATCGAACGGCGCACGGATGCGGATGCATTTTCGTTCACGGCAACCGACGGCGGGGTGACAATCGCGGCGATTCCGGACAGTCCGTCGGGAGTGGATCTCAAGTTGGAGATTTACGATTCGGCGGGAAACCTGGTGGCCGCCAAGGACGGCGCGACCAACGACCAGCGCATGACGCTGGCGCTGCCGTCGGGCACTTACTACGCGCTGGTTTCGAGTCACGGGGATTACGGCGATCAGGGGATGTATGACCTGAGCGTCCGGGCGCTGCCGGCCGGATGGTCATCGGCTGACATCGGGACGACCGGACTGGTCGGTTACACGGAGTTCGATCCCGCGACCGGGGCGTTTACCAACGCCGGCGCGGGGAGCGCGGTTTCGGGAACGGCGGACAGCCTGCACTACGTCTACCAAACGCTGAACGGCGACGGCGAGATCGTCGCGCGGGTATTTCAGAACGACAACACCAATGCGTCGGCAAAGGTCGGCTTGGACATCCGAGATGGGCTGGCGAATAACGCCAAGCACGCGGCGATCACGCTCACGCCGACCGGCGGGGCGCAGTTTATCTATCGTTCCAGCGCCGGGGGTTCGGCGGCGACCATCAGCGGCGCTACGAATGCGCTGCCGACCTGGGTGCGCCTGGTTCGCGCAGGGAACGACTTCACCGGTTACACGTCGCCGGACGGGGTGACGTGGACGCAGGTCAGCCAAGTGACGATCTCGATGAGTACGAGCGTGTCGGTGGGCATGATCACGTCGTCGCTCACGACGACCAAGCTGGACCTGGGACAGATCGACAGCGTCGCGATCATCGGCGACACGACGCCGGTCGCGCCGGTCTACAACACGCTCCCTGCGCCGACGGATCTGGCCGTCACCGCCGCCCCGACCGGCACCGGCATGAGCCTCTCCTGGACGGACGTTGCGGGATCAACGGGCTTCAACGTGCTGCGGTCGAGCGACGGCATCACCTACTCATCCATCGGAACCACCGCGGCGGGCGTGACGACTTACACGGATGCGATCCCGGGCACGTGGATGCGCTATTTTTACAAGGTGGCGGCGCGCGACGCGACGGGCGCTTCAGCGCCGTCGGCGGCTGCGAGCGGCATCCCACGACCGGCCGCGCCAACGGGGATGGTGATTCACACGACGTCCACCTCGACCAACACGCTGGTGATCGACTGGAAGGACGTCAGCGGGGACGCGGGGTATCGGATCGAGCGCTCGGCCGACGGCGGCACGACCTGGTCTACGCTGGCGACGGTGGGCATCAACGTTCCCTCGTACAACAACACAGGGCTTCCTGCGGGGACGACGTACATCTACCGCGTGGTCACGCTTAGCGCAGCGGGGGATTCTGCGCCTTCGACGACGATCACCGGCGCGAGCCGCCTTCCCGCGGTGACGGGTACGGCGTTCGACACCATCGCATCCACCCAGATCACGTTCCACTGGACGGATATCGCGGGCGAGACGGGTTACCGGATTGATCGGTCGCTGGATGGCACAACGTGGTCGACGCTGACCTCGGCAGTGGCCGCCAACGTTACGACGTACACCGACTCCACCGTGACCGCGTTGAAGGAGTATTACTATCGCGTTTATGGGATTACCGCGCAGGCGCTGAGCCTCGTCTCCTCCACGTACATTTTCGCGGGCACGCCCAGCACGGCACTGCCGACGCCGTGGACATCGGCCGACATCGGCACGCTCTATGGGCGCGGCGCGTCGGGTTTATCCGGCGGGACTTACACGCTGATCAGCGGCGGCAGCGACATTTCGGGCACGGCGGACAGTTTCCACTACACGTCGCAGCCGCTGGCGGCGGATGGGCAGATCATCGCCCGGATCGCGACGCTGGAGAACACGGACGCAAATGCCAAGGCGGGCGTGATGATTCGCGCCAGCACGGCGTCGGGGGCGGCGTACCTCGGGGTGTTCGTCACGCCCACCGCGGGCCTGATGCTGCAAACGCGCTCGACGACCGGCGGCACGACGACGGTGACCGCGGGGCCGACGACTGCGGTTGCGCCTTACTGGGTGAAGGTGGTGCGCTCGGGCTCGACGCTGAGCGGGTATTACTCGGCCGACGGCATCACGTGGACGCAGGTGGGGGCGAACCTGACGCTTTCTCTGGGCACTGGCGCGTCGATCGGGCTGGCTTCCACGAGCCGCAGCACCACGCTGCTCAGCACGGCGACGGTCACCAACGTGACGACGAATCTCGCGCCGACAGTGGCGACGCCGGCTGCGGCGGGAGCGCCGACGAATGCGAACACGACGGCGCTGAGCGTGCTGGGCGCGGACGATTCAGGCGAAGCGGGCCTGACCTACTCGTGGACGGCGACGACGATTCCCGCCGGCGCGGCGACACCGACGTTTTCGCTCAACGGGACGAACGCGGCGAAGAATGCGACGGCGACGTTCTTCAAGAGCGGGTCGTATACGTTCCTGGTGACGATTACCGATGCGGGTGGGCTGAAGGTCACTTCGAGCGTTACCATTGGCGTCACGCTGGCGGTACCACCGACAATGGCGACACCTGCGGCGGCGAATCCGAACCCGGTCGTGAGCGCGGACACGACCGCGCTGGCCGTCCTGGGCGCGGACGATCAGGGCGAGGCGGCGCTGAAGTACACCTGGAGCGCGACGACCATTCCCAGCGGCGCGACGACGCCGACGTTCTCCGTGAATGGCACGAACGCGGCGAAGAAGAGCACGGTCACGTTCTACAAGGATGGAAGTTATCAGTTCCTGGTGACGATCACCGATGCGAGCGGGCTGTCGGTAACGTCGAGCGTCAGCGTGAACGTGACACTGCCGGTAGCGCCGACGGTTGCGACGGCGGCGACGGCTGATCCCAATCCGGTGAAGTCGGGGAACACGGCGAACCTGAGCGTGCTGGGAGCGGACGATCAGGGCGAGGCGAATCTGACTTACACGTGGACGGTGACGGCGAGCCCGGCGGGTGCGACTGCGCCAACCTTCTCCGTGAATGGCACAAACGCGGCGAAGGATTCGATCGCGACGTTTGCGCAGCCGGGGGATTACACGTTTCGCGTGACGATCACCGATGCGGGTGGGTTGTCGGTGACGTCGAGCGTTGACGTGAGCGTGCCGACGCCGCCGGAGGTTACGGGGCGGGATTTCGACTTCCATAAGACGTTGAGCTTCACGTTCAGCGCGGACGTCTCGGCGAGCCTTGGGGTGGAGGATTTGACGGTGCAGCCGCTTGCATCCGGGGCGGCGGCGCTGATGCCGGTTTCGGTGGTGTGGAACGCGGAGACGCGGACGGCGACGTTCACGTTTGCGAGCGACTTTGGCGATGGGGATTATCGCGCGACGTTGTCGGCTGCTGGGGTGAGCGACGGGGCGGGGGTTCACCTGGCGTCGGACGCGGCGTATGCGTTCTTCGCGATGACGGGCGACATCAATCGCGATCGCTCGGTCGACTTCATGGACCTGGCGATACTGGGGCAGAGCTATAACACGTCCGGGAACAGCTACTATCAGGGCGACCTGAACGGGGACGGGAACGTCGATTTCCTGGACTTGGCGATTTTGGCCCAGCGTTACAACAATACGCTGCCGCCCGCGCCGACTGCGGCAGTGGCGGTGGTGGCGGAAGCGGCATTGGTTGCGGCGCCTGCACCTGCCCCCGCGCCCGCGGCTAAGTTTTCGACGATCCGGGTCAATATTGCGAAGGATCCGGATTCGAGCGTTCGGGTTGCCAAGGTGGAAAAGGTGCGGGTTGTTGTGGTTCCGGTGAAGCGCAAGGGGCATTGAGTTTGCCGCTGCGGAATTGTCTTCCCAGCCGTCATTAACTCTTATATAATCTCCGCTGCACCCCTTTGGAGGCGCTTGGCTTTGTCGCAACGTCCCTGCATTCAATCTTTGGAGCCGCGACTGCTGCTTACGGCGGTGGACCCTTACAACATGGGGAAGGGGGACTGGATCTGGACCCTCAGCAACGCGCGTGCGAATACGGGGACTTCGACCAACCTGGCGCTGTTTCAGTACATGAAAAGCAAGGGGATGAAGTGGGCGATCGTTAAAGCGGCGGATGGCACGAGTTCGACCTATGGCAGCACGCAGTTTACGGCGCAACTGGTTGCCGACGCGCATACTGCGGGGCTGAAGCTGTTCGCCTATCAGTACGTTCGCGGCGCGGACCCGGCCGGCGAGGCGGCGGCGGCAAAGGCGGTGATCGCGCGAGCTAATCCGGACGGTCTTGCGATCGACGCTGAGGGAGAGTACGAGGCGCTGGCGAACAACGCCGCGGCGGCGACGACTTACTGCACGACGATCAAGGCGGCGTATCCGAGCCTGTTCATGGTGCATGCGCCGTTTCCGATCGTGTCGTATCACTCGGCCTTCCCGTATTACACGTTCGGCAAGTACTGCGACGCGGTGATGCCGCAGGATTACTGGGGCGCCATCAAGGTCACGCCCACGCGGATGGTGCAGTGGCAGAACGATGAGTGGAACACGCTTTACAACAGTTGGAAGGGGACGAGCAAGGCGGATGGGATCAAGCCGATCGTGCCGATCGGGCAGGGGTGGAACGATACCTCGACCAACTTCACCAGCGGCGCGGATATCCAGACGTTCGTGACGCAGCTCAAGACGATCGCCAATCCGGCGGGGCCGGGCGGGTACAAGGGCGTTTCGTACTGGTCGGTGCAGCATCACACGGCGGACATGTGGACGGGGATCGGGGCGGCGAACATCGGCGACCCGGTGTTTACCGTCGGGCAGACGGTGCAGGTGAGTGGGACGGGGACGACCGGGCTTAAGGCGTGGTCGGATTCGACGAGCATCGCGCCGGCGACGTTCACGACTCAGCCGGAGGGGGCGGTGGGGACGATCGTCTCGGGGCCGGTCTTTGCGCAGAATTACAATCGCTGGCAGATCCGGTACAAGGGGGAGACGGTGGATCGCTGGAGCGCGGAGGATTACCTGGTGGCGGCGGCAGCGCCCAGTGCGCCGGTGTACGTGTCGCCCGGAAATGGGGTGACGGTGGCGACGCCGCCGGCGAAGCTGGATTGGAATGATGTCGGGGTGGCGATTTCTTACGATGTTTATCTGGATGGGGTGCTCAAGACGAATACGACGGCTTCGGAGTATGCGATCTCCAGCTTGATTGTGGGGAGTCATAACTGGCAGGTGAAGGCGAAGAACTCGGCGGGGACAGTGGCGGGGGCGACGTGGAGTTTCACTTATATGCCGGTGCCGGTGGCGCCCAGCGTGCCGACGCCGGGGAATGCTGCGGTGTTGTACGTGCCGCCTGCGGCGCTGGATTGGGCGGATGCGACGTACGCGACGTCTTACGATGTTTATCTCGACGGGGCGCTGCTGGGTAACGTGGCGGCGAGCAAGTGGACGTTGACGAACGCGCCGGCGGTGATGACGCCGCACACCTGGCGGGTGGTGGCACGGAACGTCAGTGGCTCGACGTCGGGGGCGAATTGGACGTTTGAGGTGGATCCGATCGCGGGGGATGCGAATGCGGACGGCGTGGTGAATACCGGGGATTTTAAGATCGTCATGAGCCACAACGGCCAGGCGGGCGGATGGGGGGCGGGAGATTTCAGCGGGGATGGGCTGGTGGATTTCACGGACTTCCAGGTGTGGGAGCTGAACTTCGGCAAGACCGCGCCGGTGGCGGCGGACCCCATTTCGGCGGACGCGGTGTTGGCGGATGCGACGGCGATAACTCCCGTGGCGGTGAAGCGGCCACCGTTTTCGCTGACGCCGATCCGGCGTCCCGCGCCGCAGGCGCCGGTGCGGCGGCGGGGTTAAGGCGGCGGCGGCGGTCGGAGTTGGGTTCGTTCTGCACCGGCGCGCGCGGATGACGGTGGCGCGTCGTCGAATTTGGGACATTCGGGGACTTTTTGGGACATCGAGTGGCTTCGTTTTGCGCCGGCGCGCGGGCCCGTTCGACTCGCTGCGCTCGCTCAGGACAGGGGGTGTTAATATGGGTAGGGTGAATTTCGCATTTCTCGAAAAATGTTGCATTTGATCGCATTTGGTTGCATCGCAATTTTTCCTCTGGCGGAGCGGGTGACGGGTTTGATTGTCGGTGCGCATGCCGGGCCTCCATATGGACCGGGGGCGGTGCGCATTCGGGACCACGTTGGCGCGGCGATCTTGGAAAAATGCTGGATTTAAAGCTGATTTCGTGGGAAAGGGCTAGGATTTTTTTGTTTCAGGGGGGTGCGCGCAGAGGGTCCTGCATGCGCACCAGAGCGCGATCTGCGGGTTTCGGCGGAACGATCATGCCTTTGCGGGCGGGTCCGCGTCCGGCTCCGCGATGCGTGCGATCGTCTGCTTCAAGACGTCGAAGTTGACCGGCTTGGCGAGGTGGGCGGCGAAGCCCGCGGCGCGGCTGCGCGCTTCGTCCACCGGTGCGACGAAGGCGGTGAGGGCGATCGCCGGGGTGTTGCAGTGGCGGCGGATACGGCCCAGGAGTTCCCAGCCGTCGAGGTCCGGCAGGCCGATGTCGGAGATGATCAGGTCGAAATCGGCCGTCTCGCACGCCCGCAGCGCCTCCGCCCCCAGGGCGGCGACCTGCACCGCATGCCCGCCGCGGCGCAGGAGGCGGGCAAGGGAGTCGGCGCTGTCGTGATGATCTTCAATCAGCAGGATGCGCATCGGGCGGGGGCGGGCTAAAGATCTACCGAATATCGAACCGTCGCGGGGCTGGGTTGGTGGCGGTCATGCCTCGGCCGGGAGTGGGGCAGGCGCAGGGGCGCTGGGCGGCGCTGGGTCTCTGGGGAGACTCGCCCCATGGCCAAGCTTGACGAAGAGGGTGATGATCGCGTCGAGCACGACCCGCTCGGTGGACAATAATTCCCGCATGTCGAGCACCAGTTGCTCGGTGGGGACCGCTGCGCTGTCGAGATACTTCTTCTGCAGCGCCGCAACGGCCAACTGCCGTTCGGCGGCGGCGAGCATGAGGGTGTTGATGTCGGGGTCATTCATGGTGGATTGACGCTGGCTGGGTTGAGGCGGCGGCCGGGGCCGGAGAAGGACGGCCGCGACCAACTTACCCAAAATATTGAAGAATCCAACCCCGCGCGCGCGCTCAGGTTTATCCACCCCCGAGCGGAGCGGCGCTGTCGTCCAGCACGAGCACGCGCGGCATACGCCTGATCGCCGGCCGCACATCGTCTTTCGTATTCATGGCGTGGCCATAGTACATCCCGCCTGCCTCGCCGTGAAACTGGCAACCGAAAATCCTTAAGCGCGCCACCGTCCTGCCATCGAGGCCCGGCGGCGGGATGTTGGCGGTGAGTCAATCGTCGGCGAGCAACCGATCGACGACCTGAGCGATCTTGGCCGACGCTTTGATGAAGACGTCGTCCACGCCGGCGGCGGCCAGGTTCGGGAGGTCCACCGCGGTGGGCTGACCGGTGTAGATCACCACGCGCGTCCGGGCATACAGCGGATTGTCGCGCAGGCGCTGCAGGACCTGCATCCCGTCCAGGCCGGGCATGGCCAGGTCAAGGAGGATCGCGTTGGGAACGACCTCCGTCAGCCGCTGCAGGGCATCGGCGCCCCCCAGGGCGATCATCGCGGCGTGGCCGCGGCGCTCGATTTCGATGCGAATCATCTGCGCGGTGTCGGGGTCATCGTCAACGACGAGCACGGTCTTCATGATCGTGGGAGGCTACGGGTTTCGTGCAGCCGTGACAACGCACGTTCTTGCCGCTTCCATTCCCCCGCCCCCGGCCGCCGCTGCGCTGTTGCGGCGGAACGGCGAGGGATGACTACATGCGGTGGTGGGCGCTCCCCTCTCTTCGAGCCTGAGCGGAGTATGGAAGAAGGATCGACGGGCGGAATTGGGGACATGCTCGATTGTACGGGAATGGTGGTGATACTCGACATGCGCTGGGCAGCCCACCTGCCAGGTGCGGATATGATCTCCGCGCCTCGCCGGGCGCTGTCCGGAGTGCCGAGCGTCCTGCGGTCGAGGGACCACAAGCAGGCGATCAACCGAGTCTTCTCAACTTCTCTGCATAATCGCTAGCCGTTCTGTGCAAGGCGGGAACCGGATTCCCGCATTCTGGACATACCCCAACGCTTTCCCGAATGTCGTACCCGCACTGATCGCAAAGTCCGCGGCGGCGCAGGCCTTGTCGCTGGCGGGCTCTGACGACTGACGACGCTAACCGCGCTGCTGGAAGGAGTGCGACCAGAACGAACAGCACGCTATAGGAGACCGACCATCGAACAGGCGATAATCTCGGTTTCATCGATAACCGGCTGAGGAGGCTACTTGTCGTTGTCCATTGATTTTGGATGCGCATCAATGCGCTGAGTCCGACAGGTTGCTCAGACTTTTCAACGAGCAGCTTTGACCGCCAACGAAGCCATAGCATCGGCCGTTCGTCAAGTTCTCGTTGGGCTTCATTGTTGATGCTCAGCCCGCCCTTTTCCGCCGCCAGTTGCCATAGGGATCCCGTTGAAGCCAAACTCAAAAGATCGATCTCCCCAGTTGCTCCATGCCGCAAGCCCCAGGATTCCGCACAACAACATCAGCGACAACGCAGTCACCGCATTGAGGAGAACTAGAAACCAGGACTTCACGCCATCGTTTATACCAAACGCAGGGCAGTTGAGGTTCAGTCGATTTTGCGGTGCGAAACCGGCAAGCGACTTTGGTGGGGTTCGATGGAATTCGAGCGCGCGTGTGCGGGGGATTGCGCAACCGAGGGACGATGAAAGTCATACTGGCCGCGCGTTGAGACGCGCGGCCAGTATGAGTTGGACAAGGTGATCGGGGATTTAATCCATCGCCACGGCGAGATCGTCGTCGGTGGCCATTGCGCCCGGCGTTCGTGCGGGCTTGCTGAGTGTAAGGACGGGTTTGAGCGGGGCGGCGGCGGGGGCGTGGCCGTGCTCTTCTTCCTCGGGCATTTCGGCGGCGGTGAGGGGGGCGGCGACGGAGAAGCGGCTGGCGGCGTAGAGGATGGCGCCGACGATGAAGTAGGCGGCGACCACCGTGGGGTTTTGCTTGAGGCCGACCTCCTCGCCGTGCATCAGGCCGAAGAAGGTGAGCACGCCGCCGGCGGCGGAGAACATCGCGGCGTTGAAATACTTCCGATCAATGATGAAGACGGTGACCGAGCCGAGGATCACGCCGGCCAGGATGGAGCCGCCGCCGAGGATGGAGAGGCCGTGGTAGAAGACGCCGGTCTGGGCCATGGCGGCGATCATCTCATCGGTGACGTGATGGATGCCGGAGACCGAGCCCAGGGCGTTGTTGATCAGCAGCAGCGCCCAGGCCGCGAGCGACGGCACGATCGCGACGACGATCGCCGGGGCATGGCGCTTAGGGCTTTCCTGGAAGGCTTGTGAGCCGATCAGCATGCCGATGTAGAGCAGGATCGGTGAGATGGCAACGACGGGGACCAGCGCGGTCATCAGCGAGATGACGCCGAAGCAGGCAAGGGCGATGACCATGACACCCGTGGCGGCGGAGTAGCCGATGCGGCCGCCCATGGCTTTCCAGCCGGGGTGGCCGATGTAGACGGCGTTGATGTACGGATTGCCCAGGAGGCAGCCGATCAGGGAGACGACGCCGTCGGCGGTCAACACCCGCGTGGTGGGATAGTCGTCGCCGGCGGCGCTGGCGCTGACGACGTTGTCCATTGCCTCGACGAGGTCATAGATGCCGAAGGGGATGGCGGTGACGAGGATGGTGGAGAGGAGCTGCCAGTTGAGGCCCTTGAAGATGAGGTACGCAGGTATCCCGGGCGTGGGGACGGAGAAGCCAAAGGTCTGGAAGGAGTCTTTCAATTTGCCGAAGCTCAGGCCGCCGACCTGGTACTGGGCGGGGAGGAGCGTTGATCCCCAGGCGATGAGCGCGCCGGCGGCGATGGCGACGAGGCCGGCGGGGATGCCGCCGTATTTCACGCCGCCGAACCAGCTCACGAGGATGATGGCGAAGCAGACGATGCCGATCACTGGCGTCATGAACATCTCGAGGGCCGGCTTCATGGAGATGAAGGTGATGGCGACGCCGGCGAGTGCGCCGAGCAGCGCGGCCTTGGGGGTGATCTTGCGGATGATCGGGGCGAGGAAGCCGCCGCCCATGAGGACGAAGCTCTGCAGGAACACCCAGACGAGCCCCGCCTGCCAGGCGAGCATGGGGTCGCCGGTGCTGAGTTTGACCGGGAGCATGATGACCAGCGTGACGATGAACATGTGGGGGACACTGATGCCGCTGGGGAGGGCACAGACGTCGGTGCGTCCGGTCTTCTTCGCCAGGCGATAGGCGAGCCAGGCGTAGTACATGGTGCTCATGAACATCATCAGCCCCGCGGCGGGGAGGATGTGCTTGAAGACCATGTCCGGGGGCATCTTCAGCACGTAGAGCAGCAGGCCGCTCAGGGTGAGGAGGTTCACCAGGATGTTGGTGCCGAAGCCGAAGAAGGCGTTCCAGTCGCCGGGGACCCAGAGTTTGGGTTTGTCATGGGCGAGTGTTGGGGAGAGGGCGTTCATGGGGTACTCCGATTGTTTTTGCGCAGTTGATCAATGTTGCACGGGCGACCAGCCCGTGTTGGCTATTAATGTTCAGATGAGGGCGGCGAGGACGTCCTTCGAGTGGGTGACCCAGCCGAAGATGCCGCCCTGGGCTTTGATCATTTTCAAACCCATCTCATGGAATTCGGGAAAGTAGGAGCCCACGCAGTCTGCGGGGACGAGGCAGTCGTAGCCGCGGTCGTTGGCTTCGCGGACGGTGGTGTTGACGCAGACCTCGGTGGTGACGCCGGTGACAACGAGCTGGGTGATGCCGCGGTTCTGGAGGATGGCGTGGAGGTCGGTGGCGAAGAAGGCGCCTTTGCCGGGCTTGTCGATGACGGGCTCGCCAGGGGCGGGGTAGAGCTCTTTGATGATGTCGTGGCCTTCTTCGCCGCGGACGAGGATGCGGCCCATGGGGCCGGGGTCGCCGATGCAGGTGGCGGAGCGCCCGCGGATCTTCTTGGCGGGGGGGAGATCGGCGAGGTCGGGGCGGTGGCCTTCGCGGGTGTGGATCACCTGGAGGCCTGCTTTTCGCCAGGCGGCGAGGAGTTTCTTATTGGGTTCGATGGTGCGGCGGAGCTGGGCGACGTCGTTGCCGAGCATCTCGCCGAATCCCCCGGGCTCGAGGAAGTCGCGCTGCATATCGATGATGAGGAGGGCGCACTTCTCGGGGGAGAAGTCGTAGGGATACGGCTCGGCGGCAATTTCGACAGAGCTGCTGACTAGCATGGACAGGTCTCCCGAGGCGATGCGGCGCGAGGTGGGTTGGTGTCAAAAGAGCGAAAATCGTGCCGAATGCGCGCATATTCGCATCTGTTGAGCCTGCATGGGGTTGGGAAGATATGGAGGTTTGAATGAATCTTCGAGAAACGCAATTTTGTTACGCAGGGGGGCGCTTGCAACACTTTGGGTGTGCAGCGGGTGAACAAAACGGTGTAGAGCAAATAAGGCTTGACGAGGCTACCTTGGCATCCTATATTTTGACTAATCAAAGTTGTTATTTTGATTAATCAACATGAGGTGCCTTATGCGATATGTCGCTTTTCTCCTGGTGTTCGAGGCGGTGATTGCGGCACTGCTGTTCGGTGCGGCAGGCCGGGTGGATCTTCCGTGGACGTGGGCGCTTCTTGCGTGTCATGCGACCGTCATGGGGCTGGGGCTGATCGCGATGGGTCCGGAGCTTCGCCGGGAACGGATGCGGCGGCGGGGCGGGGGGATCGATCGGGTTTTCCGCAGTCTCATACTGGTTTTTGTGCTGATCCACCTGGTGGTGGCTGGGTTGGATGCGGGGCGGTTTGGTTGGTCGCCGGCGTTTCCGGCGGGCGTGCGGGGGGCGGGGCTGGTGGTGTACGTGGTTGGGATTGCCGTGTCGATGTGGGCGATGTCGGTGAACCGGTTTTTCGAGCCGACGGTGCGGATTCAGGCTGACCGGGGACATTACGCTGTCACGGACGGGCCATATCAGTTCGTGCGGCATCCGGGATATGCGGGGATGTTGCTGGCGGTGTTCGCTGAATGCGCGGTGTTGGGGTCGCTATGGTCGGCGTTGCCGGCGGTGGCGTTCGCGGCGGTGCTGGCGGCGCGGACGAGGATGGAAGATCGGATGCTGCGCGCGCAGTTGGGCGGATATGCGGAATACGCGGGGGCGGTGCGGTATCGGTTGGTGCCGTGTGTTTGGTAGTGCGGCGTGGCGGACGTTGTTTTTACGAGCGGGAGAAAATGCGACGGACGGCTGGGACGAGAAGCGCCGGGCTCGCGAGCAGGGGCAACGAGAAGATGATGTGGGTGGTGGGCATCGTGTGCAGGACGCCGCTGTAGACGACGAAGATGGTGGAGGCGCCGTCATCGCCGCCACGGGAGTAGGTGAAGTGGCCGTGGCGGACGAGGTTGGTGGCGGCGACCCAGTGGATGATGATGAGCGTAACCTGAAGCATCAGGTAGGCGATCGTCGGGCCGCGGGCGCGGCGGCCAAATAAGCCGAACGCGCACGCCAGAACGGGAAGCAAGGCGATTAGGGTCATCGCGGGCAGGACGAGGATGTAGGCCCAGAAATCGATCGTGTAGCTTTCGGAGGGCGGGAATTGGCGAGCGATGTCAAAGAGTTGGCGGAGGTTGTCCAGCTTGGATAATTCCAAGGCAACCAAAACCGCGAAATAGCCGAGGGAAACGATCAATGTGATGGTGAATGCGCGCTTTTGGCGGTATGGAGAGGGACGTTTGGGCGTCGCGTACTCAATTGCGTTTTGGGGGGAGGTGGCGGATGGGATGGGGGGCGTGAATTTCCGCACGCGGGGATTGTATCGGTGGGGGCTTCTTATATCACTTACCGAATTGGGCTGGGCGAAGCCGCAAGCGACGGGGAGCGCGGATCAGACCGCGGCGTGGGCTTTGACTTGTTTTTCGGCGTGATAGCTGGAGCGGACCAGCGGTCCGGATTCGACGTGGCGGAGGCCTTTCATCTCGCCGCGGTCTTTCCACAACTTGAACTCGTCGGGGTGGACCCAGCGTTCGACGGGGAGGTGATTTGGCGTGGGCTGGAGGTATTGGCCCAGGGTTAGGATGTCGCAACTGATGGCGACCAGGTCGTCGAGAACCGAGTCGATCTCATCCCCGGTTTCGCCCAGGCCTAGCATCATGCCGGTTTTGGTCAGGAGGCCTTGATCCTTGGCGATTTGGAGGAGCTTGAGGCTGCGGTGGTATTTGGCCTGGGGGCGGACGGTTTTGTAGAGGCGGGGGACGGACTCAATGTTGTGGTTGAGGATCTCGGGTTTCTCGTCGAGGACTTTTTGCAGGGCGGCCCAGTCGCCGCAGAAGTCGGGGATGAGGACTTCCACGCTGGTGCCGGGGGATTGAAGGCGGATCTGGCGGATGGTTTCGGCCCAAACCTCCGCGCCGCCATCAGGGAGCTCGTCGCGGTTGACGGAGGTGATGACGACGTGGCCGAGGTTCATGATGCGGACGGCGTCGCCGACGCGCTGGGGCTCATCGAGGTCGAGCGTGGGGGGCTTGCCGGTGGCGATGTGGCAGAAGCCGCAGGAGCGGGTGCAGACGTCGCCGAGGATCATGAGGGTGGCGGTGCCAGCGGCCCAGCACTCGCCCATGTTGGGGCACTTGGCGGATTGGCAGACGGTGTGGAGGCGGTGGTCATTGACCATCCGCAGCAACTTGGCGTATTCGTCGCCGGCGGGCATTTTCATCTTGAGCCAAGCGGGCTTGCGACCGGCGGGTTGGGAGGCGGCGGCGGGGTCGGGGATTACGTTGAGGGGGAGGGGCATGGCTGATCTTTTGTCCGGCGAATCAGGCGACAACGCAGTGCGACCAGAGCATCTTAGGGCGTGGCGCGAAGCGTGGCAAACGGGCTCAATTCTCGCTATGCGGTCAACGTCACACACCACCACTACGTGCAAATCCGGCAAATACCTTTCACGGGTTCGGCGGTTCCGCCAACAACAGCGGTTCGAACCCTGCCTCCTTAAAATACCGCCCGCGCATGATGCTCGTCGCGGCGGTTCAGCAGGGCAATCCAAAACGAGGTGTCAGCGAACAGCGGGGCCGGGTCGGTCATGGCTGCTTGGGCTTGCCGTAGAGATAATGGTCGTGCTGGTGCGCCAGGTCGGTCGGCACAGATGGATCATCGACCGCCTGCTCCGCGATCCGATCGAGCGCCGACGGGGACGGGGGATCGCCAACGGGGACTTCCGGTTCGATATGCACGAGCAGCCGCTGATTACGCGGCAAGTCCAGCGGCTCGTCAGGCACGATCACCTTGCCGTCGAAATGACCTTTTAGCGCTACCATGACAATGTCCTCGCACTCCGATCATATACCGGCTACCGGGCCGCAGCCATGCGGCCGTGCGGCGGTGGATGGATTTAGGCATATCCGACTCATGCCGATTCAACCTCCGGTGCGGATACGCCCCCGCATCCGGACACCGCCCCGGCGAGGCGCGGAGATCATACCCGCAAGCCGCGCAGCGATGCGCCGAGCCCGCCGGCGGGGAACGGGGGGGAGCGCGCGCCGCGCTGGCAGACGGCTGAGCAATCCGGGACGTGGGCGGTATGGCGGACCGCGCTTCAACGATATACTCG
Source organism: Phycisphaerales bacterium (assembly GCA_028291615.1). Classification (GTDB taxonomy): domain Bacteria; phylum Planctomycetota; class Phycisphaerae; order Tepidisphaerales; family Tepidisphaeraceae; genus RYN-433. Next base: position 38,471 of record JAQGHM010000256.1, read on the forward strand.
CCCAAATGTCGATTCGCATCCTTTGTCTGGGGGATATTGTTGGCCGGCCGGGCCGGAAGGTGGTGGAGCAGAAACTCAAGGGGCTGGTGAAGGAGCGGGGGATCGACCTGGTGATCGCCAATTCGGAGAACATCGCGGCGGGGAGCGGGATTACGGCTAATTTGTTTCACAAGGTGCGGGCGTATGGGGTGGACGTGGTGACACTGGGGGATCACGTGTATCGCAAGGCGGACATTTTGCCGACGATGCAGGCGAGCGAGCGGATCGTGCGGCCGGCGAATTTGTCGCCGCAGGCGGTGGGGCGGACACATACGGTGGTGACGACGGCGGGCGGGGTGCAGGTGGGGGTGTTCTGCCTGCTGGGGCGGATCTTCATGAACAACATGCCGGCGGACGATCCATTTGCGACGGCGGACCGGGTGCTGCGGCAGTTTCCGGCGGGGGTGAAGGTGATCGTCTGCGACATGCACGCCGAGGCGAGCAGCGAGAAGGTGGCGATGGGGCATCACCTCGACGGGCGGGCGTCGATGGTGGTCGGGACGCACACGCACATCCCGACGGCGGACTCGAAGGTGCTGGGGGGCGGGACGGCGTTCATCAGCGATTTGGGGATGTGCGGGCCTTACGATTCGGTGCTGGGACGGCGGAAGGAGAAGGTGCTGAAGTTCATGACCACGAGCATGCCTACGCAGTTCGACGTGGCGACGGGGGACGTGCGGATGTGCGGGGCGATCGCGGAGATCGATGAGACGACCGGGCGGGCGATCTCGATGGAGCGCGTCGAGGTGCAGGGGGAGAGCGTGGACCCGGCGTACGACGCGGATGACAAGTCGAACTGGCAGGGTGGACAGGCGGGCGGCGGGGAGTGAGCCGCCCTCACGCGAGCGGCATTGCTAGCGCAGGAACGGAAGGTCGCTCGATTCGTCGGCGGTCACTTTCTTCTTCAACTTGCCGAGAATGACCGAACTCGCTGACGGATCGTCAGAGCTTGACGGCGCTGTAGCGGCTGGGGGGCGTCCACCCAGCAGATCCGCTGAGGCGCTGGCCTGCGGAGTGTTGGATGTTGAGGCGGGGGTCGCCTCGGTGACTGCCAGGGGCGTTTCAGGGGTCGTCGCAACGGAATCGAGATTCCGCTGGTTGGGAAGATCGCCGCGCGAGAAGAAGTTTACTTGTACCCCGCCGCTGAGCATTTCGACCGGGAACTCGCCGGCGCCGTCGAGCAGTGTCGGGTCTTCAACTTGGCCGGGGTCGCCGGCGGCGTTGGGGTCGCTCGTGACATCAACCAGACCGCCCTGGTCGCTGGCGATGTTATCGCTTATGCCGGAATCGGCGCCGTCGATGCCGTCGCCGAGATTTAGCCCGCCGAAGTTGTCCACCGGCACCCACCCGTCAACCTGGTCGCCATTGAGCAGCGCAGTTATCTCGTCGGCTGTGGGCTCGCGATCGAGGGTCCACGCCCAGCCGTCGGGCCAGGCAAGCGTGTTCGTGCCATCATCGGTATTGTCGGTCGTATCGTTCCCCGGGTCGGATACGTCGAGGGTATCTCCGGAGAGATCGGTAATGGACATGTCGCCCGTCGAGTCGTCCGTGGTGTCGCCAATCGACGTGTCTGTTGCTGAATCTCCGCTGTTGTCGGTCGAGGGATCGTTGTCAACCTGGATGGGGGGATCGAGATGGAAGAGTACATCAGAAGGGACCGCAACTGCACCGGCGCTGAGCACGCGGCGCAGCTCCAGCGCTTCCATGACGATGCCTGCTTTAAAGCGGGGGTCGGTTATGGCCGGCAGGCGGGCTGCAGCGGAACCCAGACAGAGCGACAACGCGGTTGATGCGGACACAGGCACTCCTCCCGGAAGATTCGCAATGACGACGTGTAAGGGGCGATCGAATTATGGTCAGCACCGGAATCAAACACAATCAAATTCGGATTCCAACGAGCGGGAAATCATCGAAGCATGTCGGTGGAATCCATATCCCGGGCACGGGTGCAAAAAAACGGCGGTCCCCGGTATGGGAACCGCCGCTATTGCTTTGAAGACGCGTTAATCGCTTTTGATCAGATGTCGGTGACGATCTCGCCGCCTGCGACGCCGAGGAGGAAGTCGAAGGTGCCGCCGCCGGCGACGTTGGCGATGAGCCAGTCCTGGCCGTTGTTGCCGGAGAGGAGGTCGATCGAGGTGTCGTTGAAGATGTTGGCGGCCTTGAGCAGGTTGGCTCGCAGGGTGGTGACGCGGGTGTTGTAGGAGCTGCCGCCGCTCCAGATGCTGCGGATGGAGGCGAGACCGGCGGGGTTGGTGTCGTGGACGGTGGCGCCGGCGATGAGGATGTCGTCACCGTTATCGCCGGTGATAAGGTCGGAGCCGAGGCCACCGATGAGGATGTCGCGGCCGTTGCCGCCGCTGATGATGTCGGTGCCCGCGCCACCGACGACGACGTCGTCGCCGGCGTTGCCTTCGAGGATATTGGTGCCGGCTTCGCCGAAGATCATGTCGTTACCGCCACCGCCCTGGACGATGTCGTTGCCTTCTGCGCCGTGGATTTCGGCCGCGATGGTGATGCCGTTACCGATGGTGACGATGTCATTACCCGCGCCGGCCTGAATGATGATGCTGCTGACGGCGGAGAAGGAGAAGGTCTGGTTGATCTGGGTGCCGACGACGACGCGATAGTTGCCGGCGGCGTTGAGGGTGACGTTGATCGTGTTGGCTGCGGAGTCGCCGGCGATGGTAAGAATGCCGCCGGACAGGGTTGCGGAAGCGGTAACGTTGATGCTTGCGGTCGTGGCGTTGACGGCGCCCGCGTTGTCAGTGACTTTGAGAGTGACAACGTAGGTAGCACCGTCGGTGGGGGTGAAGCTGTAGCTCGAAGCGGTGCCGGAGGTACCGTAGGCGACGCCGTCACGCGTGACGCTCCAATCGTAGGTGAAGGTGTCGAGCGAGCCGGGGTCGGTGACGGTGCTGGTGAGGTTGATTGGCGTGCTGGCCGGGGATGAAGTCGGGGCGCCGTTGATGGTGGCGGTGGGTGCGACGTTGGTGACGGTCACGGTTTTGGTGTCGGTGCCGGTGCCGCCGTCAGAGGCGGTGACGATCAGGGTGACGACGTAGGAGCCGTTGTCGTTGGGGGTGAAGGTGAAGTTAGGGGCGCCGCCGGTCGCGTATGGGGTGGGGTTGCCATTCTTGGTCACGCTCCAGGCATAGGTGGAGATCGTTCCCGACGAGCCGGGAGTGAAGGTGCTGGTGAGGGAGATAAGTGAGCCTTCGGGGGAGGAGGCGGGGGCGCCGTTGATGGCGACGGTGGGGTTGACGATGACCGGGACGACCACGGTGGCGTTCCCAAGGAAGCGCTCGACGGCGATGTCTTTGTTGTTGGGGGCAGTTAACACGGTGCCCGCGACGATGACGTTGTCAGAAGCATCGACGGCGATGCCAGCGGGGTCGGTTTCGCCCGCAACGACGCCGGTTAAGGCGACGCCGTCGCCGGAGAAGGCGGTGTCTGGCATGCCGTTCGCAGTTAGGCGGAGCACGATCAACTGGCTCGGGGTTGCGCCCAAAGTGGCGCTGACCACGTCAATGCGACCGGCGGAATCGATGGTGACCCCGTTTGCGCCGCCTTTCGTAAAAATGGTGCCGAACTGACTGAACGTGACGACGCCGTCGTTGTTGCCGTCACCATTGAATGTCGTGTCGGGTGCACCAGTGACGGGGTTATATCGAGCGACGACGATCGCATCGCCTGACGCGCCTGCAGCGACGATCTTGCCAGATGCGTCGGCGGCGAGGGCGTTGAATGTGGTTGCATTGGGCGAGAGGACGAGGCCGTCCCCGTCAAAAGTGGGATCGACCGCGCCCCCGTTGGTGTAGGCGACCAAGGCCGCATCGTAGACGTTACCGTCCGATGTGGTGCTCCCTGCAATGACGATTCGATGATCAGCCAGGACTAGCAGTGCCTTGGCGATGTCGGTGCTGGCGTCGAGAGAATGGGGGGTGGCAACCTGGAGCAGGTCAGTGACGACGACCGTTCCGGCGTGGAATGCGGGATCAATGTCCCCCGTACCGAGATAGCGGGCAACGAAGAAATCGCCGAAATTAGTGTCTGCGGTCCCGGCGACGATGACGTTGCTTCCGTCGGTGGCGACGCGAACCACATAGTCAGGAGTGGCCGTGGCACTGGTGTCGAGGACCAGGACGTCGGCAACCGTGACCACGCCACTGGCGTTGAAGAAATGGTCCAGGGTGCCGGTCGCGTCAAATCGGGCGACGGTGGCGGCCCTGTCGGGAGTAACGCCGGCGACAAGAATGCGCCCGGACGCATCGATGGCGATGCCGCTGACGGACTGGAGGCCGGCGACGAAGTCCAAGACGTCGCTGCTTCCGTTAAACTGGGTGTCGGGACTGCCGTCGGCAGCGTTGTGGATGAGGAAACCGTGAGAGGTCCCGGTTGACACGTTGCTGGTGCTGCCGCCGATCAGTGTGCCGCCTGCCCCATCGGTAATAATCGCTTTCGCCACGTCGTTTGTGGGGAGGGTGAAGCCCGTGGTGGTGGGTCCGGTCACGCCGGTGCTGCTGATGGCTCCGACGACGATGTCGTTGTCATTGGGGGCGACGAGAACGGCTGCGGCATAGCTCAGAGTGCCATCGGAGCCGACCGCCAAGGATGGGAGATTGTTGCCGAGGGCGACTGGGGCGGAGAGCGTCTCGGGCGGCAGCCCATTTCCTGTGAATCGGAAGGCGCCGGGGTGATTGACCGCGCCTTCGGGAACAATGCCGGTGGCGTAAATGCGGCCGGCGTTATCGATGCCACCACCGCGGACTGAAATGCCATCGCCGGCGTATTCAAATTGATCGCCAATATTGACGTTGCCGGTGACCAGGTTGTACTTGACGATGCCAGCGCCAGCCGTACTGCCAATCCCGATCAACTGGGTGTCAAGGGCCAAAGCTTTGATGCTTGAATTGCTTCCTGTAAAGGGGGTGATGACGACGCCGTCGCCGGTGGATGTCGGGCCGTCAAATGCCGCATCGAGCTCGCCGGCAGAGTTATATTTTGCCACGGTGAAGGAGGTTTGTCCGCCGACGTCGGTTGACTCACCGCCTGCAAAGAGATTTCCAAGGCCATCGAGAACGATGGAGTTAATCACCGCGCTTGCATTGATCGCGGTGGAACTGAGGAAAATCGTGTTTTGGCTGCTGCTATCCAATTCCGCGACGGCAAAACTAGAGTGACCAGTCAGGCCCGTATAGCCGCCGATGGCGATGACACCGGCTTTAGCATCGATCGCGAACGCCTCGGAAGATGACGCGAAATGGACGGTCTTAACCCCGTCGCTGTCGAAGGAGTGGTCGATCTGCCCGTTCGAGAAGAAGCGGGCGACGGCCATGTCACCACCGCCGCTTCCGGCAGCGAGGATGTTTCCGGTCGGATCGACTGTAATGGCTAAGACGAGGCTGTTGCCGCCGAATTTAACAGTCGCTTTGCCGCCGTCGCCGAAGGTCGTGTCGAGGCTTCCGTCGGCATCGAAACGGGCGAGAAACGCGTCGTTCGAGCCGGCCTGGGTGCCGGCAACCAGCGTCTTGCCATCCTGGCGAAACGCGGCGGTCGGCGTATCGGAAGACGGCCCCAGCAATCCCACGGTAAAGGCCAAGTCCGATGCTCCGGCTGCAGTCAGCAGCCAGCGACTTTCCAATGATTCAACGACTGCGCCGGCCGCACGGTGAAGCGGCGCGGGATGCGACGACGAAGTTCGATGACGACGATTCCGCTGTTGCGCAGACGTACCCATAGACATGGTCCAGTTCCTTTCCGGCAGCGATGGTTTGATGAACCTCGCCGCGATGACCAACGATGACGTGTAAACTGAACTGGCGTGACGTGCCGATCGGCGAGGACAGGCGGTAGACCTTGCCCGGGTCTATGTATCCGCCCGCTTTCTTCCCACTCCGGAGTCGCACACAACAGCCATTCAACGACGGGAGGCCAGTATTGCCGTGCCTGCAATCAAATGCAAGAAAAACGCGATGTGCGCTACTTTCCGCAATAATATCGAAATTTGCGGAACTAATGAAATCTGTGACTGTATTTGTTACCGGACGTGTAGAGAAACTATGGATAAAGCGACGGCCCGGTCTTCTAGAAGAGTAGCGGCTTACCCAGTTTCCGGCGGATCACCTGGCATTGGCCGACGTGCATCATGATGTGGCTGACGGTCATGAGGATCAGGTGGCCGACGGTGGGTGCGAAGTCGGCCATGGGGCCGGGGGTGGGGCGGGCGAGCTGTTCGGGGGCGAGGGTTTTGACCCATTCGGCGATGGCGCCGTGGGTTTGGGCGAAGGCTTCTAGGAGCTGGGTTTTGTCGGGGAAATAGGCCGGGTCGTCGACGTTGGCGGTCTTGCCGCTGCATTTCTCGCCGATCCTGGCGGCGGCTTCGGGGACGATGCCGGGCGCGGCGGCGTTAATCATGTGGGCGGCGCTGCCGATCAGGTGACCGAGTTGCCAGGCGGCGTGGTTTGCGCCGGGGACCGGGCGGGCGAGCATATCTTCCTGGGAGAAGTCGGAGAGGGTCATCTTAAGGATTTCACCGTTGCGGGTGATGTTGTCGCTCATCAATTCGATTGGGGACATGAGGCGGGGCTCCTTGCAATTGCAGAGGGGATTGGGATGGTTGGGAATTGCAAGGGACTCGGTCACTGAAGTGACCAAGCCTTGTTCTTCAGGAGACGGGTTCTACGCGCTCTACGTCTAACTGGAAGACGCTGCTGACTGCGCCGCCGGTGTTGATCACGTTGATGTGGAGGGTGCCGTAGACCTTGATGGGGGGGCCGCCGACGTAGTTGGTGACCTGATTACCGCCGGGGACGCGGCAGGCGACGAAGTGCTGCGGCTTGGGGGGGCCGCCGAAGCAGCAGCGCGCGACGGAGTAGCAGAGGCTGAAGTTGGTGACCTTGGACCCGGCGGCATCGCCGCCCGGGGCGACTTCGCCGACGAGGAGCACTTTCTTTCCGTCGAGTTTGCGGAAGCGTTCGGGGACGTCGGCGATGGTGCCATTGACCTCGTTCATCTCGAAGTTGCTCATGGCCTTTAGCTCGACATCGTAATGGTCTCCCGCGCTGACGACGCCGCCTTGGATCACGCTTTCATAGGTGACCTTTGCGGCGTATCCGACGAGTGCGAGCAGGAGGGCGACGACCAAGCCGACGCGGGCGATCATGGCCCAGTTGGTCCTTCGTGTATCGGGCATTTGTGCAGTAGCTTCCATGACGATACCTCAAATAGCCTCAGGTCAACGACCTGCCGACGCACAGTTATTTTGCTGCGGGTTTTACGCTTTGCACGTCCATCTCGAAGACGCTGACGATGTAGCCGTCGTCCTTCTTTTCCTCGACCTTCAGGATTCCTTCGCAGATGATCTCGTCGGGGAAGTAACCGACGGCCTTGCCCTTGGGCGTGTGGACGACGATCTGATGCTGGATCTGCGGAGGCTGGCCGAAGCAGCAGGCGAAGAGGCTGGGCACCAGTGAAAAGTGGCTGATATTGTCGGCCTGGTCAAGGGGGATCATAAAGCCGGAGACGCGGATCTTACTGCCGCTGAGCTTCTTGACGTCGTCGGGGATGTTGCCGCCCTTGTCGGCGTCGTACTCGAAGTTACCGAGATCTTTGATGCCGACAGCCAGCGCTTCGCCTTCCTTCGGGGGGACGTGCTTCTTGCGCTTCTCGGCTGCGGTTTGGACTTGCGGTTGATTGAGTTGGTCGGGCGGGACAGGAGACGAGGCGGCCAATTGCTTGATGTTGGTTTCGCAGACGCGGATCTGTTCCTGGATCGCGCCCAGGCGGGTCTTGTCGTCCTTGACCTTGTCGGCGATCTTGGTGAAGAGTTCCTTGGCCAGGGAATACTGGCCGCGGTTGAAGGCTTCGCTGGCGCGGACTTCCATGGTCGCGAGGGCGTCCTTGGCGTCAGCGGCGGGCTTGGTGTCGGTTGCCTGTTTCTTATCGTCTGCAGCGGGCTTCTTATCCTCGGCCCTTGCGATGAAGGGCACGGCCAGGAGGGCAGTCAGGATGAGGATGCTTAGCTTCATTTCAACTCCGATAGGGAATGCTGATTCTCGCAGGTTCTACTGCGCGTCCTGCCATCAGGTTCACGCTTCACCTCATAAGTATACCCATTCGGCAAGCTCGTTGCAGAATTAGATGTTATCTAACATCGTCCAAACCATCAACTGGCGCGTTTAAGTTATCGCGCACTTTGTGAACTCGGTGTAGTTATTCCTTGGATTGAAGTTCTACAAAGACAAACCCCGCGGGGGTGCCGCGGGGTCTGTCCGGGAAGGGGAAGATGGTACGGGCGCCCTCCGAACCCGACTGCGGCTATTGGCCGCTAGACGGCAAGCGTCCGCTTCAACCTCAACATGGTCGGTGGAGGGGGCGCGTGGGACACCCGGTTTGAAAATACTTCCTTGGCGGGGATGGATTTGCGCAGGGGGAGGGGCGAAACCGCAAGCGACTGCTGGGCGGTTTCTGGTTGCCGATCGGATTAGTTTTTGATGGGGCGGCGGGCTTAGCGGCGACGGCGGCGGCGAAGCAGGGTGGCGGCGGATAGGAGGAGGCCGGCGATGCCGCCGATTGCGGGTTCGGGGACGGCTTGGAACGCACTGGGGGCGAAATCGGATGGGGCGGTCGGCGCGGCGGCGGGGGGCAGGATGGCGTCGGGGAGTGACGGAGCGCAGAGGCCGTCGGGATGATGATGCCATTTCGGAATGTGCGTGGGGAGTTCGCCCGACGCTGCTAACTGCGCGAGATCGGCGGCGTGGGGGCAGGGGCCGGTGAGGGTGTTGGGATCGTCGCCGGCGACGACGGCATAGGGGCTTAGGCCGTGGTGGTCGGATCGATCGTTCCAGTGGCGGGGTGTCGTGTGATCGCCGTCTTCGATGAACATACGACGGATGTGGCCTGGCGGACTTGCTGCGCCGTTGTCGACGATGGCCACTTCGACCGGCTTGCCGTTGGGTGCGCCGGTACCGGTTGATTGTTCATGTCCGCCGAACCAGGCATCCATCTCGTCGCGGGCGCGCTCGCCGGAATGCGGGAGGAGGGCCAGGCATTGCGCGACGACGCGGTCGGAAGGCGACAGCGACGGCGATGCGTCCTGGGGGCGGGCGGCGGGGCGGGCGGGCGGTGTTGCCGATCGTGCGGCGACTGCAACCGGCGCTGCCGTCCCGGAGACGGCGCGGCGGACCTCGATGGGCGCGGGGGGCGTTTCGCTGGCGAAGTTACGCGGCACGGGGGCGACGCCGGCGTAGGTGGTGTTGCTGGCTAGCGAGCGCGATGCGCCGGCGGGGGCGGCGGCGATCGTCGATGTGACGTGACTATTCTTGAGCGTCGTTTCGGCCTGCGGAAGGGGCGACGGCTTGGGTTCGGGATCGTCTGCGCCCGAACGATAGGGCGGCTCGTTGGAGATGGTGGTGACGAACGGTTTGGCGGGTTGAGGGGCAGGCGATTGAGAACTTGAAACGATGATTGGCGCTTTGGGAGTCGGAACAATCACGGCCACTTGTCCTGATGGACTTGCGGCCGGCCGACTGGTTTTGGGCATCGACCAGATGCCCACGACTGTCACGGCGGCCACGAGTTCGGCTGCCAACGCGGCGCGGAGCAATCGACCTGAGGCTCCCGCCGCGGCTGTCATGGCCTGGCGCGCCATCCACTGAGCGAGGATCGAGGCTTGGCCGGGCGTGGTTGCTGCCGTGACGACCGAACTGTTGAATCCCATCGGCAGGGCCGACGCGGCGCGGCTGCGCAACAGCACGACCAGGGCGAGCAGCGTGGCTACCGGGGCGCGCTTGCTTCCGAGGCGTTTACGAAGGCGGCCCAAGGCGCGACCTACGCGCTTTTTGACGCCTTCTTTTCCGATTTCGAGCACGTCGGACATCTCGTTCAGGGAGAGGCCTTCGTAAAAGTGCATCAGAAGCGCCTGGCGATCGCGCTCGGTGAGGGTGGCCAAGGCGTCGTCGAGGGCGGCCTGGGTGTCGGGGGAGACTGCGGCGCGGCGGGGGGCCATGCGCTCGATGGCCAACTCGCGGGCGACGTCCTCGCGGCGGCGATATCTTGCCTGCTGCTTGCGGGCGTCTTTAACCACGAAGCGGGCGGTGTTGAACAGCCAGCCGCTCAGGCGGGTTTGCTCGGTGATCGTTTCCGCGCGGCGGGCCAGGATGATGAAGACCGCCTGGGCGGCGTCTTCGGCCATCTGCTGATCGCGCAAGGCTTTACGGCAGGTCGCGTGGACCCAGGAGAGGTGCCGGCCGACCAGTTCTGAAAACGCTTCCTGCGAGCCGAAGTCGACGTAGCGGCGCAGCAGGGCCCAATCGTCGGCGGTTTGACCCGCGATCGAAGCCCGGTCGGCATGAGTGGTCGTACTGTTCATCGCGACGGACGTACGCATGAAGTCCGTGGACACAACAATAGCGAGGGAGGACAGGGGTGGGCAAAGAAAATTCAGGCGTCGCAAAGAACGTCGATGCAGAGGACGTAAAGCTTGCTGTTGCCGACGTCGCGGAAACCGGTGGAAAGCGTGCGGCAAACGTTGCCCGAAGCGAGGGATACGTAGGGATCGGTGGTGTACTTGTGCAATTCTACGTCGAGCAGGATGTAGTAATACTCCTTGAGGGAGTGATCAGCGCCGCGCAGGGCGGGGCGGAACATGACGCCGTTGGGGCGGCGGGGGACGTCGGGGTTGCAGACGGTGTCGGTTACCTGCAGGCCGGCTTCGTCCAAAACGTAGATGCACTCGACGCGCGGGAACTTACTGATTAAGCCGGCGAGGACGACGTCGAACTGTTCGACGTGGCATTGCGAGAGCTCGCAGAGGATCTCGTTCAGGACGATGGTGAAGCGGCGGTGCTCGAGCTTGCGCTGGTTGATCTTGCCGACCATGTAGCTTTTGAAATCGCGCGCGAGCTGCGCGACGCGGCCGCCGGCGGCTTCGACGTGCGCGATGCCGGGGCGTTCGGGGCGGCCTAAGAAGAATCCCTGGAGGAGGTCTGCGCCCAGTTCCAGGGAGACCAGGGCTTCGGCGCGGGTTTCGATTCCCTCGGCCACGACCAGCGCGCCGATCTTTCGGGCGAGGTGGACCAGCGATTTGAGGGTTTCCTGCTTGTGGTAGTCCTGGTCGAGGTCGCGGATGAGGCTTCGGTCGACCTTGAGGATGTCGGGCTTGATCAGCGGGATGCGGTCGAGGTTGGAGTGGCCGGTGCCGACGTCGTCGAGGACGAGGAGGAAGCCGCAGTCGCGGAAGCGTTTGAGGAGGTCGCCGAGGCGCTGCGTATCGGCGAACTTGCTCTCGAGGATCTCGACGGCGACGCGGTTGGGCGGCAGGCCCCATCGGCGGCAGGCCTCGAGGAGGCTGCCCGCGCCGGGGCGCTGGTCATCCGCCGAGCCGTCGAAATTGAGGAAGAGAATCAGGTCTTCGTTGCGGTTTTCGAGGCGGGCGAAGGTGCGGATGGCGGTTTCGCGGCAGAGGCGTTCGAGCTCGTCGCCGATGCCTTCTTCGTTGGCCATGCCGAAGAGTTGGTCGGGCGGGATGAGTTGATCGGATTGCGGGATCGCGCCGCGGCTGAGCGCTTCGACGCCGATGATGCCGCGCGAGAGGGCTTCGAGGCCGGTGACGGCTTTCTGGCGTGCGGAGAGGATGGGCTGAAAGTAGGTGACGACCCCGCGACGGGCGATGATCTCGCGAGCCGAGAGGGCGCAGGTGGTGGCCGCCATGAACGCACGAATCCTTAGCCGCAGAAGTTCCCGCCGCCCCCGGGTTTGGGGCGTTCGCCGGGCGGCAATCCCGGTCAAAAGTAAGTTGCGGGGACGTTACATCAGTTCCTCGACATTCGTGCGCATGGTTCCTGATCGAGTATCGACGGACGCGGGGGGCGGGTTTACCTCATCGCTGGTATAGACTTACAGTGACGTTGGTAAATGCATGGGGCACGCCGGAATTCCCCTTCCACGAGCTCAGCCGCAGGCATTAGAGTGTTCACGGGTGAGAGGATCAGGAGCGTCCGAGAATGCATATTCCAAACGTTCCCACGGTGGATGCGCTCGAGCCGCGCTTGCTGCTGAGCCAGACGGTCTCGCCGCTGTTGCTTACAATGAGCGCGGACAGCGTCATCGTTGCGGCTAAGAAGTCTAAAGACGAAGGGGAAAAGTCGAAGGGGAAGGGACATGTCAAGGCGAAGAAGTCGCCGGAGATCATGGTGCTGTTGAACAATTCATCGATTGCCAACGGCGTGGCTACGGTGGATTTCGGGACGGTGACGGTGGGCAACGGCGCGCCGGTGCGGACGTTTCAGATTCATAATGATGGCAAGGGATCGCTGGCGATCGGGAGCATTTCGCTGCCGGCGGGTTTCTCGTTATTGGACGCGCCGGCGGGACGGCTGGGGCGCGGGGATACAACGTCGTTTACGGTGCGGATGGATAGCGGGTCGGTGGCGACGCGGGGCGGGCGGCTTACGTTTTCCAATAATGACGCGGATGAGGGAGCGTTTTCGATCGGGTTGAAGGGGCGGGTGGTGGCGAAGGTAGTTACGCCGCCACCGCCTCCACCGGTGACGCCGCCGGCTCCTGGCAAGCCGGGGGTGACGGTGTGGCGGGTGCGCGGGACTCGATCGGCGCTGGCGGTGGCGGATGGGTCGTCTGCGGCGGTGGAGTTTGGCGCGGTGGCGGTGGGGGCGCGGGTGCCGAGCCAGACGTTTCGCGTGGCGAATGAGGGGACGGCGACGCTGAGTTTGGGCGCGGTGCAACTGCCGGCGGGGTTTCGGCTGGTGGGGTCGTTGAGCGCGACGCTGGCGCCCGGGGCGATGGATGAATTTACGGTGGCGATGGATACGGGGACCGCTGGCGTGCGAAGCGGAGAGATTCGCTTTTCTACGAATGATGCGCGGGCGTCGGTTTTTAACTTCTCGATTCGCGGCGCTGTGGCGACATCAGCGCCGACGACGCCGACACCGCCGCCGGCCAAGGCACCTACGCCGGGAGTGCAGGGGACGACGCTGATCGTGAACGGCACGGCGGGCGACGACGTGATCGTGGTGGGCGGGAAGAGCAGCGCGATCTCGGTGACGATCAACGGCCGGCTGATGACCGGCAGCCCGTTCGCTGGGGTGACGAAGGTGATCGTCAACGCGGGGGACGGGAACGACAGCGTGACCCTCTCGCGGCTGTTCATCAACGCGACGGCGAACGGCGGATTCGGCGATGATACGCTGATCGGCACGGCGGCAGATGATGTGCTCAACGGTGAGGCGGGGAATGATTCGCTCGAGGGCGGGGCGGGGAACGACAACCTGCTGGGCGGCGACGGCAACGATACGCTGACGGGCGGGGCGGGTGTGGATGTATTTCATGGCGAAGGGGGGAATGACGTGCTTAATGCCATCGATGGGATTGGGGATGCGGTGCTGGACGGCGGCGGCGGGGCGGATGTGGTGCATCGGGATCGGGTGGACCCGGCGGCGAGTTGATCGACAGTAGTTTTGGCGACGGGGTCTTGTTTTATCCGTCATGATCAATCGACCGCGACCTGCACGGTTCGGTCGTAGGTGTTGCGGCCTTGTTTGCTGCCCCTGCGTTGGCTTTCAAAGAAAACCGAGCTTTTCTTTAAAAGCTCGGTGGGCATTCCGCACGCCGATCCGGGTCGTCGCTTGAGGTTCCGAACCGCGGCGCGCTAGAAATCCTTCCGCTGCCGGGCTGTGGCGATGTTGAGGATCTTGCGGTATTTCGCGACCGTGCGCCTGGCGAGGTCGATCCCCTGTTCCTTTAGCTTGTCCACGATCTCGTCGTCATTCAGCGGGTTCTTTTTATCTTCCTCGTCGATGATGATCTTGAGCTTTTCCTTGACGGCGTCCCAGCTCATGTCTTCGCCTTCGGCGCTGGTGGTGCCGCCGGAGAAGAAGCGGCGTAGCGGGAAGACGCCGCGGGGGGTTTGGATCCACTTTTCGCTGACGGCGCGGGAGCCGGTGGCGACGTGGATGCCGAGCTGGTCGGCGACGAGGATCATCGGTAGCGGCTTGAGAAATTCGGGGCCCTTTTCGAAAAAGTCACGCTGGGCATCGACGACCACGCGGATCACCCGGGCGATCGTGCTCTTGCGCTGCTCGATGCTTTCCAACAACCACCGCGCGTTACGGACGTTGTTGGTCAGGAACTCCTTGGTCTTCTTGTCGAGGTTCTTTTCCTTGAGCATCTTCCGCCAGCGGCCGCCGATGTAGAGGTTTTCGGCGGGATCGTTGGACATCTTGATTTCCAGGCGGCCGGTCTCCTCGTCGAGGTAGATGAAGGCGTCGGGTGTGATCGGGGGGGCGTCGTCGTGGCCGATCTGCTTGCCCGGGTGCGGGTGCAGGCGGGAGAGGCGGCGGACGGCTTCCTTCAGGTCTTCGATCGGGCGGCCGAGCTTTTTGCTGATCTGCGGGTAGCGGTTCATCTCCAGGTCTTTGAGATGATCGGTGACCAGCTTGCGCTCAAGCTCGAAATCGTGGTCTTCGTTGTCGGGGTCTTCTTCCAGGGCGTTGATCTGGAGGAGCAGGCATTCGCCGATGTCGCGGGCGCCGACGCCGGGGGGTTCGAGGGTTTGAACCATCTTGAGCGCCGCCTGCAGGTCTTCGATCGCCAGCGGCTTTTTGGATTCGCTGCGGATCGTCTCCAGGTCGATGCGGAGATAGCCCTGTTCATCGATGTAACCGATGATCGCGCGACCGGCTTGGCTAATTGCAGGCGAGCACTCGACGAACGTCCACTGGTCGAGCAGGTGGTCGGTGAGGTTGCCGGTGCGGTCGGGGGAATTGTTGAGGGCGTCGAGCTTTTTATCACGTTCGCCTTCGCCGCCTGAGACGCGGTGGTTGAAGGAGGAATTGGTGGCGAATTCCTCGTTTTCGAGGTATTCGCTGATGCGTTCCAAGCGGTCGAAATCGTCCTGGCTGTCGTTCCCCTGCTCCTGAACGACCAAGGACTGTTCGCCCTCTTCGCGCGGCTCGCGGATTTCGGGGCCCTCGGTGGGGGTTTCGGTGACGGCGTTGACATCGGTTTCGCCATCCCGCATCTCGAGGACGGGGTTGGACTCATATTCCTGCTCGATGCGCTCTTCCAGGGCCATCAGGGGCAACTGGAGGATCTCCATCGACTGGATCATGCGCGGCGTGAGAAGCTGGCGCATCTCCTGCCGCATGGACGTAGACTGGGATAACTGCATAATTAACAACCACTTAACCCGCATACCGGCGAGGGCATGCCATTTGCTTACACTGATTTATAGCACTGGACGCACCCAAGGGTAAAGCGCAAAAATCCGGAGGCTCGACACGAAGCCGTTCAGGGTAGACGATGCGCCTACCAATAGACAGCTTCATGGAAGATAGCCCATATGAGGTGTTCATGGCCGGATGGCAGCGGTGGTACATGATAACGGCGGTAATCGTGGGACTGACGGGGCTGGGATGCGACTCGCGCCGGACCAGCGCCCCTACGCCAGCCGGGCGGCCGAAGATTGCCGTGCTGGCAAGCGTCTATCCGATGGCGGAAATGGTGAATCGCATCGGCGGCGGATATGTGGAGGTTCAATGGCTGGCAGAGGGTGGACAGCGGCCGGAAGAGGTTGAGGCGGCGGGGAGCGATTTGAAGCAGCGGGCGAATAAGGCGGAGATGATGATCACGTCCGGCCCGTGGGATGGCTGGGCGGTGGCGGAGCAGAGCGAGGAGGCGAGGGAGGCGCGGCTGGTCGAGCCGGGACGAACGGCGGCGGCGCGGGGGGCGGATGCAAGGTCCTACCTGTGGCTTGACCCGGTCGTAGTGCGCGAGATGGTGGAAGCGGCGCGGGCGCGCCTGACCGCGATCGATGCGAACCGGGAGGCGGACTACCGCGCCAACGCGCGGGCGTATCAAGCGGAGGTGGATGCGGTGGATCGGGAGTTTCGTGAAGGGCTGGCGGGAGTGAAGGGGAAGACCGTCCTGGCGGTGCGGCCGGTTTGGGGGGCGATGTGCGCGCGGTATGGGTTGGAGTTGCGGACGCCTGTGGTGGCGGAGGAGGGCAAATCAGCCATGATCGACGAGCGGTTGACGCAAGCGGATTTCAGGGAGATTGCGCGGGTGGCGAAGGCGGCAGGGGCGAAGGCGATTTTCGTCGATGTCTCCACGCCCATCGCCGTACGGCAGCAGATCGAAGAAAAGACCGGGCTGCGGGCGGTGACGCTCGACGCGCTGGGCAGTAGCGCCGCTGACGGGCAGAACACCTGGGCGAAGGTGATGCGTTACGATCTGGCGCAGCTTAAGAAGGGGCTGGAGTAGAGGTCACCGCTCGATGGTGAATGGGCCGACGGCGTAGGTGTGGTGGTCGTCACCGTCGGCGAGAGGAAGGGCGATTGGCTGATCGGTCTTGGGATCGACGAGGCAGAGGCGGAGCGTATAGCGGCCGGGTTGGACGTTCTGGAACGTGACGTCTTTTGCCAGCGGGTAGGTCTGTCCCTTGATCCAGCGGTCGCAGCCGGTTTTATTGGCGTCGGCGGTGGCGATTGTTTTGCCGGCTTCGTCGGTGAGGGAGAAACGCAGGGTGAAATCGCGCATCGCGCGGCCGACGGCACGGTTGAGCCAATCCGACTCGACGCGAAATGCGACCCCGGCGCGAGCGCTGGGCGGATACTGCACGCGCGTCGGCACGAGGCGGTAGCCCATCGTCCGTAATCCAAGCTCGATCAAGTCCTGGCGCTCTTTCATGAAGTCGCGGGCGTCACCCCCCTGCCAGCCGAGGAGGTTGATGTAGTTGGGGTGGAGGCTCAGAGCGTCGTCAACTTTCCATTCCACGGAGCCGGGTTTGCCGCGCTTGGAGTGGGCGAAGCCGCCGAGGAACTCGCAGAACATCGGCCCTTTCTTCAGCGTCGCGAAGGCGGCTTCGTTGAGTTTGCGCTCGTTGGAATGCACCGCGCCACCGGCGCCATCGCGCCGCAAGGTGACGTTGGGAACGGTCAAGGCGTGATCGAAGGCGGAATAGCGGAGGAAGTCGTCGTAATTGGCGGTGAAGGCGGCGTCGAAGGCTTTGGTGGGACCGGCGTAGAGTTCCTTCGGGCCGTCGGGGTCGTAGGAATAACTGAGCGCGAGGTAGTGATCCTTGATGCATTTGGAATAGAGATCGATGACGCCGATGAGGGCGGCGCGGCGGTCTTCGAGCGTGGCGTAGCGGTAGCCGCTGTGCCATTCGCCCCAGACGCCGAAGCCGCGCAGATCGACCAGCGTGACGGGACGATCCTTGCTGAAATGCGCAGCGACGGCGGTGAGGAATTTCTCCAGCCGCTCGCGGTAATACGCATCCCGCGCATCGACGACGACGTACGGAATGCCTTCCATCATCCGCGTCTGCTTGCGGTCTTCGGACAGCTTGTCGAGCACGTGATCGGGTACGCCTTTGCCGGATGGCGGGTTGGCGTTGTTCCACCAGACGAGCGATTCGGTGCTGAGGCGGAGCTGGATCTGCTTGCCGCGTTTCTTCCAGTAATCGTAGGCGAAATCGGCTTTGGTAAAGTCGTATTCGTCCGCGCGCGTCTCGATGTCCTGCCAGGAAAACATGATCGCGACGGCGTCCACCGCGGCGAAGTTTTCATCGGGCAAACCGACCAACGTGCTGCTGCCGCCGGGGCGCGAGTCTAGCGGGTAGTTCTCGTAGAGGACCCAACCCATGTCGGGGTTGTGGAGGATGGCCTTGGGGTCCTCGCGCGGCGCGACAGTTAAAGGTGCGGCGGCGGCGATGAATGGGAAGAGGATCAGCAGGAAAAGTGACCGCATGCGTGTGATACCGGCTTCGGGCGCGAGCGTTCGAGGTTCGCCCCGGAACTATGGGCGTGCTAGGATTGCATGGACATGGCCGCCATCGTTGACATCTCGCACCTGGATTTTGCCTACGGGCAACAACTGGTGCTCAAGCACATTCACCTGCAGATCGAAGCCGGCAGCACGCTGGGGTTGATCGGGCCTAATGGTGGCGGCAAGACGACGCTGATGCGGCTGATGCTCGGGTTGCACAAGCCGACGGTTGGCGAGGTCCGCGTGGACGGGCTGCGCCCCGCGGCGGCGGTGCGGGCGGGGAACGTGATCGGTTACCTGCCGCAGAAGGCGCACTTCCCAGTCAATCTTCCGCTTAGCGTCCGCCAGGCGGTTCGGCTTGGGTTGGTGGGTAAGACCGGGATGCTCCGTGGCTATGCGAAGGATGATCTGGCATTCGTCGAGCATCTCCTCGATCGCCTGGGCATGTTGGATCTCGCCGACCAACCCGTCGGCCAACTCTCGGGCGGGCAGGCGCAGCGCGCCTTCATCGCGCGGGCGCTGGCGGCCCGGCCGAAGATCCTGCTGCTTGATGAGCCGACGACTGGAATTGATCGCAGCGGCCAGCAGCGGTTTATCGAGCAGGTCGTGAAGCTTAAGGAAGAGCTGGGGCTGACGCTGGTCTTCTGCAGCCATGATCTGCGGGCGGTTTCGAGCATCTCCGATCGGATCGCTTGTTTGAATTTGACGCTGCATTATCACGACGTGCCGCATCGCATGCCTGCGCGGCTGGCGGTGGAGATGTTCGCCTGCGATTTGGAAGCGATGGGGGTGACGCCGGGCGTGGAACCGGCGTGCGCTTGCCCGCAGGAGCATGTCGAGGCGCCTGCGGTGCCGGTCGAGCGCGCGGGGTAGACAGGGGCGTGCGAGAGTGATGCACCTGGGCGCGGCCCGCGACTCGACTGAGCGCGCCGAAGTCAAGCGAGCCGGCTAAAAGGTTGGTTGAACCTCGACCCGGCTTTGAGGAACACTCCCTCACCCGTAAACTGCGCCGCGCTTGCTACTCTTCAACGATCCTATCTACCGCAACGCTCTGGTCGCCGCCTGCGCCATTGGCGTCGCCTGCGCGCTGCTCAGCGTGCTGGTGGTCCTGCGCCGCTGGGCGTTTATCGGGGAAGGGATCAGTCACGCCGGGTTCGGTGGTGTCGGCACGGCGTGGCTGCTCAGCCTCGCGCTTCCGGTGCTGGCCAGCGAAGTCGCCGCTTATTCCGTCGCGATCGCCTTCTGTCTGGCGATGGCGCTGATCGTCGGCTGGGTCAGCCGGCGTGATCGTGTGAACGCCGACGCTGCGATCGGTATCGTGCTGGTCGGATCGCTCGCCTGGGGATTCGTCAGCCTTGCCGTTTATCAGCATCGCCGGATGGCGGGCGCGCCGCCCGCCAGCGGGTGGGAGTTTTATCTCCTGGGCAGAGTGCAAAACCTTTCGCGCGAGACGATGTGGGCGTGCGTTTGCGTCTCCGCGGCCGTCGTCCTCACGCTCGCGATCCTCGCCAAGGAGATTCTCTTCTACTGCATGGATCCGGATCTGGCGGAAGTCAGCGGCGTGCGCGCCGTCTTTGTGCATTACCTGTTGATGCTCATGCTGGCGCTGATGATCGTCGTCGCCATGCGCCTGGCGGGTTACCTGCTGGTCACCGCGTTATTAGTACTGCCCGGCGCGACTGCGCTGGTCGTCTCGCAACGATTGAAAACCGTGCTGACTATCTCCGTCGTCGTCAGCCTGTTGGGGATGATCTGCGGATTAGCACTTCAGGCGCGCTATAACTTTTTGGAAGGCGGGCCGCCGATGGTGCTCGTCCTGGTCGCTCAGTTTGCGATCGCGTACGCGTGGAGCATGCTTCGGACGCGACGCAGCACATAACGATCGAGGTCATTCCTTCTCAAACGCCTCGCGCTCGAACGGATTATCGTGATACGCATCGCGCCCTCGAATCTTCAGCACCGCCGACGCCAGCAGGTACGCCGGGATGAACAGCGGCCCCCAGCGTTCACACTGCCGGACGTGGATGCGCTCGTGCGAGCGCGTGCGCGTGTGGCAGGCCGCATCACGCGCGATGACCACGTGTCCCAGGGTCATCGCGCTCGCCCCGCCGGGCATTGGGACGAGCTTGCTCAGGAGGAATGCGCTGAAGCCGCCCCACACTTCCAGTACGCCGCTGTGCCACCGCGCACGCCCGCCGGTGAGCAGGGTTGGAACGGTCGCCAGCAGGCCGACCAAAGTGGTCGGAAAAGCCCACAAATAAACCAGCGGTTTGAGCACCTTCATGGCGAAGCAAACACCCCCTCGGGACCGCGGGTGGATAAGCTGACCGACCCTGGCGCATGTCCGATAAGTCGGACGGGGCCAGACGACAGGGAGCCGATCTTATCCGACCCCCCCTGCTGCGGGCGCCCAGCGCCAGCGCACCGCCGCGTCATTCTCACCAACAGGTTGTCAACATGCTATGTCCGATAATATCGGTTACAATTCCTTCATCCACCTTTGCTTACGTCGTCACCAGCAGAGTTATCCACAATGCGCCAAACACCATTACCACTAATACTATCTAGAGTCTTTTGATAATGAAGTAATGGTTGTACATTAGGCGACCCCCGTTTTGGCGGGGCAAAACGACCTGGAAGGAAAGGCACAACGACATGAAAGTGATCTGTAACCGAGGGGCACTTCTCGAGGCCCTCAACGTGGCCGGAACCGTGGTGGCCTCCCGCACGCCCAAGCCATCCCTTCAGTGCGTCAAACTTTCTGCGCCGGACAAGTCGCTGACGGTCATGGCGACCGATCTCGAAGTCGCCATCCGGTATATCGACCACCAGGTTCAAATCGATGAACCGGGCGAAGCGCTGGTTCCCGCGGACAAGATGCGCGACATCGTCCGCGAGAGCGTGGATGACACGCTGTCGATCGAAATCTCAGGCGACAACGCGATCATCAAGGGCCAGGATTCGAATTTTAAGATCTTTACGCAGAACGTTGCCGAGTTCCCGCCTGTGCCGGACTTCGAAGGTGAGCCGCAGTTCGAGATCGCTGGCGGACACCTGAAACAGCTCATCGGGCAGACGCTCTTCGCTGCGGCGAAGGAAAGCTCGCGCTACGCGTTCAACGGCGTGCTCGTGAGCGTGAAGGGGAAGAAGATCAGCCTCGTCGCCACAGACGGCCGCCGCCTCGCGATGGCCAAGGGCGACCTCGTCAGCGATAACTCCGGCAAGGACGGCGTCAAGGCAATCATCCCCGCCAAGGCGCTGACGCTGATCGACAAGCTGGTGGATGATCCCGAAGAAGCCGTCGGGTTTCAGATCAAGGAAAACCAGATCCTGGTGCACACGTCGAGCGCGACGCTGACGAGCAGCCTGGTTGAAGGGCAGTTCCCTCCGTTCGAAGACGTGATCCCAAAGGACTGCGACAAGAAAATGACGGCCTCGACGGCCGACTTCCTCGCAAAGATCCGCCTGGCGTCGCTGCTGACCACCGAGGAGAGCAAGGGCGTGCGCCTGACGTTCACTAAGAAGGGACTGGTGCTTTCAAGCCGCTCGCCTGAGAGCGGGGAAGCGACCGTCAATTTCCCGTGCAAGTACGAGGGGACGGACGTCGAAATCGGCTTTAACCCGACGTTCCTGATCGAGGCGCTGCGCGTGGTGGACAGCGACGACATCACGCTGGAATTGACGGCGCCTAATCGGCCTGGATTGCTTAAGGGCGGGCCGGATTTCCTGTACGTGATCATGCCGGTGAACTTGCAGTAAATTCGCCTGCCCGTATCACGGGCGTCTCGCCCGTGCAAGAAACGTCGGAGATTACAGAGATTCACGGTTCTCGAACCACCAAACAATCAGCACGGGCGGGACGCCCGTGATACGTTGAATGTTGATTTCCGACACGCTCAAGCTCTCAGGCTTGCCAGCGTCCGAGGCGCACCCGCATGGCTTTACCCCGCCCCAACTACGAATTCCTTCAGCTCCAGCGCCTGCAAAAGGTCAAGCAATCCGGCCCGCCGCCTGCCAATAAGCTTGGCGGCGAGATGGTCACCTTCTTCAAGCAGTGCGTCGCCAAACGCCAGACGCATCTCGGCAAGATCGCCGAAGCCTGGGGAACGCTGGTTCCGCTCAGCCTGAGCGAACATTGCTCGCTGGAATCGCTCAGCCGAGGCACGCTGACCGTTGTCGTCGATTCGTCGTCCCACCTCTACGAGCTCAAGCAACTGCTGCTGGCCGGAATCCAGCAGCAGATGTTCCTCGCCTGCAAATCGACCGGCTTGAAAAAGATAAGCCTCAAGCCGGGCCGCTGGTATGAGGGCGGGGGGCGCGACGACCGCAAGGTCAAGTTTCAGTGAAATGCGAACATCACGCCGACGTAATACTCGATCCCGTCGATCGACGGGTTCTTTTCCGACCCGTGGATGTGGCCGTTGGAGAGGTGAAAGTACCGCACGCCGCCCGTGAGGTAGGTGTCGTCGGCCAGGCGATACGCGAGGCCCAATCCCGCGCGGGCGTTAATGTTGTAGGTCGTCCCGCCGATGGGAACAGCCGAGTTGGCCCACGAATATCCGCCGCCGCCGTCGATGTAGAACGAGAATTTATCAACGGTGTAGAGGATCGACCGCCCGAGCACGAAGACCGCGCCCGCGTCGGTGCTCTCACCGAATGCCTGGTTGACGTGAAACCCCTGTGCGAAGAGCGTGAGGCTGTGGTTGTCGAAGACGTAATACCCGACACCGACGGACGCCGTCGCGAATTCTTCGACCGAGAAGCGGATGGGCGTCGTGTAGGATCCTTGGAACTCGAACGTCTTGGTTCCCTGCGCGAAGGGTTTGTGCGGTACGACGTCCAGGCGGAAATCGTCATCTCCATTACTCGCCTGCGCCATGGGCGAGAAGGTCAGACAAAGAATTCCAATCCACGCGATTCGCAAAGGGCTTGTGGTCATGTCCGGCGCACTATAATCCGCCAGCATTACTCCGCGAACGGAGAATTCCCCGTTTAGCCGGCCCGCTTGCGGGCCGAGTTCCTCGCCTTGCGAAAACCCCGAAGCTCATGTGCGGATTCGCCGGCATAGTGACCTGGGACAACCGCCACCGCGTCCACCGCGACGTGCTGGAACGGATGTCCGCGCGCATCGCGCATCGGGGGCCGGATGGGCAGGGGTTGTGGATCAACCACCAAGAAGAAGCGACGGCGGAGCGGCCGCAGGTGGGGCTGGTGCATCGGCGGCTGGCGATCTTGGACCCCGACCCACGATCCAATCAGCCGTTCACTGATGGACGTGGCAACTGGTTAGTCTACAACGGCGAGATCTATAATTTCCGCGAGCTCCGCCAGGAACTCTCGAGCCTGCGCCCCGATTACGCGTGGCGCACGACCGGCGACACCGAGGTTCTGTTGCTCGCCTACGACGTCTGGCGGATGGAATGCTTGGAAAAGCTCAATGGCATGTTCGCCTTCGCGATCTGGGATGAACAACAAAAGGAACTCATCCTGGCCCGGGATCGCATGGGTCAGAAGCCGCTGTATACCGCCTTTGCCGTGCCGGCTAATGGAGAATCCAACGTCACCGTCGCCTTCGCGAGCGAACTCGCTCCCCTGCGCTGCCTCCCGTGGATCAAGAACGACATACGAACGGGCGCAGTCGCCGAATACCTACGGTGGGGTTACGTACCACACGCCGGCACGATCTACGACGGCATCCACAGCATGTTCCCTGGGAAGGGCTCGCACTGGCGCCGACGTAGCATCGCTAACCGTCATTACTTTCATCTAACTGGTTCGCACGCACCCACCCTCGCAAGTGTCGATGACCAAGTTGCCAGACGCACCACGCGCGAACTGCTCACGCAAGCCGTCCAACGTCAACTCGTCTCCGACGTGCCGCTCGGCTGCTTTCTCTCTGGCGGAGTGGACAGTTCAATCGTGGCCGCGTGTATGCGTGCGACTGGACAGCGCACAGTTACATTCTCAATCGGTTTCGACGACCCGCGCTACGACGAGTCAGAATTCGCGGCGAAGGTGGCGAAACATCTTGGAACGGAACATCACACCTTTACCGTCCGCCCGGATGCTATCCACGACCTTCCCGCTCTGGCGGCCGTCTTCGGTGAGCCGTTTGCGGACTCCTCGGCCCTCCCGACTCACTATCTCGCCCGCGAAACCCGACGTCACGTGAAGGTCGCCCTCTCTGGAGACGGCGGCGACGAACTGTTCGGCGGCTACGACCGATATCGCGCCATCCGACTCGCCCACCGCCTCCAATCGCTGCCGCGGCCGATCCGCGCGTCGCTGAAGCGCTCAATGGAATTGTCCGCCCGTGGCACCCACCCAAAATCTCTTTCCTCGCGACTTCGCCGTCTCTTTAGTCCGCTTCAGCTCTCGTTGGCGGAGCAATACGCCAGCTACATGCGATTGTTCGACGATGCGACCATTGCCACATTGCTTATCCGCGGCGACGAACTGCCTTGCGAATCGCCGTATGCGGTTACTCACACTTGGGCCGATGAATTCAGGCGTGGTCGAGATGCCGTGCAAACCTCCCTCGCAGTCGATCGCGTCACTTACCTCCCCGACGATCTCCTCACCAAAGTAGACCGCTGCTCCATGCTACACGCCCTGGAGGTCCGCTCCCCCTTCATGGACCCCGACCTCGTCCGCTTCGCCTCGACCCTCACCACCCCCCAACTCCTCAAAGGCGGCCCCAAGCGCATGCTCCGCGAGGCCTTTGCCGCCGATCTTCCCGCGTGGGTCTTCAAGCGAAAGAAGATGGGCTTCGCCGTGCCGATCGGCGAATGGTTCCGCTCCTCCCTTCGCCCAATGCTGCACGATCACCTCTTCGCCGCCGACTCGTTTGCGGCGAGCCATTTTAATATGGCCGTCGTTCGTCGCCTGGTGGACGAGCATGAAACCTATCGCGTCGATCATTCCCAGCGGCTTTATGCCCTGCTCATGCTCGAGTTGTGGTGGCGGACGCAGCGGGGCTGAGCCTGCGCCGAACAATTCGCTCGTTCCCATTACTGTAAATTGCTTCCTGGGTGGGGAAGGTCAATCGCTTAGCTCAACGCGTCGATGAGATGCAAAGACGTTTACGCCGCAATCGCGGGGAGTTGAAGCGATGTCAGATTCATTCGGGGAAGGTCAGCCGACGCCGGCTAATGACGGCTGGCAGGGTCTGCGGTTGGGGCAGGCGGAACCGGCGAAGCCCGGAGTCGTCGCGACGCCGCCAGCGATGGCGAAGGGCGGGGTTTCCAATTCGCCCAAGTCGATTCCGTATGCGCGGCGGGCATATCCGGTCGGGCCGAATGTGCGGCCGGGGGTGCTGACGGCGCTGGGCGTGATCAGCATCATCGTTGGCGCAATCGCGCTCCTGGTAAATTGCGGGCTGATGGCAATATGGGGATATGGATACCTGATGGCTTCAGATCGGCAGACAAGGGCGGCGGTGGCGGCGGCGTCTCCCGACGTTCCCCCGCCGCCGGCTGTCATTGCGCCGACGCCGGCGAACTTGACCGCGTATACCGGCGATTGCGTGGCAGCCGACGGGCTGCCCCGCGCGGCGCGGCGCGCGGTGATCGACACGGTGCGGGCGAAAGGCGTGGCGCTGTCACTCGACCGCGCCGCCATGCTCGATCGGTTGCTCGCCGAAACGGGGGCATCGGCGTTTGGTGCGGACAGCACGTTGGCTCAGGAGATTCGCGTGGAAGCCGGGGGGAAGGTCGAGGGTTCCCCGCTGGCGCGGATTACCACGGCGCAGGGATTGGTGGAATTGGAGGACAATACCGCCGCCTTCACGCCCGTTGGCGCGGGCAAGGCGTCGGTGCGCATCAACCGCAATATCGTTGTGACGCCGGAATCCAAGCGCTACTCCGCGGTGGCGATGGCTGAGGCTCTGGAGGCGGCCCGAAAGGCGGCGGGTGGGAAACTCAATGCGCTCCAAGGCGCGCTCGTGCTGGATGAATTGCGCCGCGCGTCGGTGCGCGAGTGGCCCGACGGACGATTTGAGCCGATGCCGATCAGCGAGGTTTCCGCCGGCAGGAACGGCACGGTCGGATTGACCGTGGGGGATCGGTCGATCTGGATCTTCGCCGACGGGCGAACCGTTGACCGCCGGGCAAACCTGTGCGAGCCGGATCCCGTGACCGGCGAGCCGATCACAACGCCGATGCCGGTGACGACGCGGGCGCCACGGATCTCGGCGGCGGCGGCGGGGCCGGCGATCGGTACCGCGAGCGTGGCGCTGGTGGGGCTGATCGACGCGGTGATCGGATTGGCGCTGGCGGTGCTGGTCTTGTCGGCGGGAATTCGATTGCTGAACAATTCGCCCCGCGCGCTGTCGCATCACGCGCTCTACGCGATGCTGAAGGTCGCTTTGTTCGCGGCGACCGTCCTGCTCTGGAACGTCGGCATCAACAGCCTGGTCGCCCCGTTCGGACGAGGAATTGCAAGCAAGGCATTTCAAACGCAGCGGCAGATCGGCATGGTCCTGGGCATGGTGGCGCAAGTCGCGTACCCCATTGCGATCATGTGCGTGCTGTCGAATGGCCGAATTCGGCGATATGCGCGGGCGCGCGGGTGGGATTACGGCGTAGTGTCCCCGGAGCCCTGGGCACGGTTACGGTCGGCCATGGATACGGCGGCGGGACGCAGGATGTTGACGATCGGCGGCCTGGGTGCGCTGGCGGTGACGGGGCTGCATGCGTGGTGCGCTTATTGCGCCCCCCTGTCGGCGCGGATGCCGCATTTGGCGGCGCTGACGGGCGCCGGCGCGGTGGCGCTGGGGTGCCTGGTACGCCGGATAACAACGACGAAATCGGTCCTTGTGGTTGCGGCGCTGATGATCACGCTGGGCGCACGCGGGCAGTCGGCTGAACCGGCGACGCAACCGGCGGCGCCGCGTCCGAAGATCATCCTGCAACTTGGCAAACCAGTCGCAAAGCCGCTGGATATGCCGGCGGCGGCGACGTCTGCGGTAGTAGCCCCCATGGCGGTATCGGGCGGCAAGGAGTGGTTCAATGAACTCCGGTCGATGCCGCTGAACAATCGCGCCAAGCGGCTGGCTGATATTCGCGATATCGACAACCTGGTGGTGACCGAGGCGGCGCGTCCAGCCGCGATCGAGGCGGTGCCGGCGATCACGGAGGTGTTGCTTAGCCCGTTCTATTCGGGTCATTCTCGGGCGGCGATGACCCTTTTGGAGAAGATCGGACCGTGCGAGCCGGTCGAGCTGGCGTGCGTTGGTGTGATGGCCACCCTGGCGCTGGAGGAATTGCGCCCGCGGGCAGTGGCGTTGGCATTGGCGTGGGACCCCACGGGGAAATCGACGGCAGCGAAGTTGCGGCCTTACCTTCTGTCGGGGCACGGCATGGTGTACGTGCAACGGTCGGCGGCGCGATCCATGGCGAGGCTTGGCGACGCGGGTGTCGCTGAACTGAACGCGCTGGTTTACGGCCGGGACGATTCCGTGCGCCAGATGGCGGTCGCGGCGCTGGCGGATAGCGCGCCGGTGGAGAAGCGGTTGACCATGACGGCCCGGCTGCTGGACGATGCGTCCCCGGAGGCGCGGAAGGATGCGGTGAGCGCCCTGCTGGCGATGGGGCCTGCGGGACGGGATCTGCTGATCGGCCGGATATTCGATCGACCCGAGTGCCTCGTCGCACTCCAGCGGACGCCGGGCGGCGGGTTCAGGGCCATCTGGTCATCAATGCATCTTGTAACGGCGCCGCTGCGATTTGACCAGCAAGGGAAGGATGCGGTGATCACTGTCATCCGCTCGACGGAGGCCGGCCGGTTGGCGGCGGCAGACCGGGCGCTTGTGAGTTGTGTGGAATCAAACGTTCCGGAGCTTCGCCAATGGGCGGCGGCGGTCATCGCTGACGGTGGTTTTATGCGGCGCGCAGGGCCGGTTACGCAGGAGGGGGTAAACGCGCTGATGGGTCAGATGCGCTCAGCTTCGGGCGCGCGGACCCCGCTCGTAGCGGCGCCATCTGCGCCGGCGGACGCAGCGGCCTGGGTCATGCCGGCAGAGGGCTCGCTGTCCGCGATGGCAGCGCACGGGAAATCCGAACCGCCCAGCGAACTGGCGTGGTGGGTAACTGGCGGGTTCGTCGTGGTCATGACGTACTGTCTAAAACGACTCGCGGGCCGCAACCCTGCTGGAGTCGATCAGGATGACGAAGAGCGCGGCGACGACGGAGACAGTCGTGAGGCCCCCGGTATGGCGGCGTAGGGGCGCGGAGCTATCGACTTTCTTTCAAAAACCGGCTCAACCCCGGTTTGAAGATTACCTTCCCTTCGACGACCACCAGCTCTTCATCCAGGAACAATTGCACGGATTTGGAAAGCGTCGCGGCTTCGAGTTCCAAGCCCTTTTCCTTGACGTCCTCCAATGTATCGGCGCCGACGTTGATGTGGAAGACATCCTGCAGGATGACGGGCCCCTCGTCGAGCTGATCGGTGACGAAGTGGGCGGTGCAGCCGTGCACGCGCACGCCTGACTCGAACGCTTGCTTGTACGGCGCAGCGCCGGGGAAGAAGGGGAGCAGGCTGGGGTGGATGTTGATGATCTTGTGCCGGAAAGCCATGACGATCGGCTGGGGCAGGATGCGCATGTACCGCGCGAGCACAACCAAGTCAGCGTTGTGCTGCGCTAGCGTTTTCTGCAGCCAGGCGAAGTGCGCTTCGAGATCGTCATGCGGATGCCAGGCGAAGGGAACGCCCGCTCGTTTGGCGAGCGGTTCCAAATCAGGGTGATTGGACAGCACGGCGGCGATCTGACCATGCAGCTTGCCGGCCCGGTGGTCGTCGATCAGTTGCTGGAGGCAGTGAGGTTCTTTGCTGACGAGCAGCGCGAGGCGTTTCTTTTTGCGTTCGCTATGAAGATGTACCCGCACTTCCATGTCGATCTTTTTGCCCAGTTCCAGCAGGCCGGTGATGAGGTCGGAGAGATCCGTCGAGAGGTACTGGAGATCGACGAGCATGTCCATGACGAAGAAGCCGCGGACCACGCGCTGCTCGATGTCCTGGATGTTGATGCCGCGTTCAGCCATGTAAGTGGCGAAGGAGGCGACGACGCCTTTCTGGTCTTTACCCAGGACGCTGACGACGGCGAGAACGGGCTGTGGCACTTCGAACTCCGATGTTGATGACGCGGAGTGTAGCGGCGGGAGAAGGCAAAAGGAAAAAGGCGAAGGGCACAAGGGGTTTACTCTCAGTACACCGCGCGGGTGTACCTCAAGTGCACTGTTCGGCGGACCGGGGGCGCATACAGTTCGCTCGCCCGGTACGGATACCGGCGTGAACGTCACGTGCGAGGATCGGCCGTGCGAGAGTCTTTGGAATATTTCTGCGATCACTTGGGTTTCGCCTTTGCAGACGAAAATGAATCGTCCGTGAAAGATCAGCCCAAAGCCCCGCGACGGGGCGACCACTCGCGAATCCGCGATGTCATACGGCATGGGGCCCCACGCCGCGCATGACACGGTTTCCCGGGCGGTTTGATTCGAATAACCCTACGCCGCGCCTGAGCGCGGTAGAAAATTAAGGAACAATCAGATGAACCCCATTCAAATGGAATCGCTCGAAGTGCGCATTCAGATGGCCGTCACCGCGGCCTTTTCGCCCTTCGCTCACACGCTTTCGGTTTTTGGCGACAGCCTCGACAACCAGATCGTCGTCAGCCGTGACGCCGCTGGAAAACTGCTGGTCAACGGCGGCGCAGTGCCGATCCTCGGCGGCAGCGCCACCGTCGCCAATACGTCGTTCATCACGATGTTTGGCCTTGGCGGCAACGACAACCTCAGCCTCAACGAAGCCAACGGCGCACTCCCGGCCGCACAGCTCTTCGGCGGCGACGGCAATGACACCCTCACCGGCGGCAGTGGCGCTGACCTGCTCTTCGGCCAAAGCGGAAACGATACGTTGCTCGGCAAGGGCAATGCCGACCTGCTCTTCGGCGGCGACGGCAACGATGTCCTCACCGGCGGCAGCGGTGACGACCAGGCCTTCGGACAAAGCGGCAACGACCGCATGATCTGGAACCCCGGAGAAGGCACGGACCTCAACGAGGGCGGCGACGGCATCGACACCGTCGAAGTCAACGGCGGCAACGGCGCAGAACAGTTCACCGCCACCGCCAACGGCACACGCGTCCGCTTCGACCGCGTCGCGCCGGCCCCCTTCTCCCTCGACATCGGCACCAGCGAAAATCTGGTCGTTAACATGAATGGCGGCGACGATACCTTCGTCGCCAGCAACGGCTTGGCGCCTCTCATCCAACTCACGATCGACGGCGGCGCTGGCAACGACAGCATCACCGGCGGCGACGGCGCAGACGTCCTCCTCGGCGGCGACGGCAACGACTTCGTCATCGGCGGCCGCGGCAACGACGTGGCCCTCCTGGGCGCAGGCGACGACACCTTCACCTGGAACCCCGGCGACGGCAGCGACTTCGTCGAAGGACAAGCCGGTACCGACACACTCCAGTTCAACGGCGCTAACGTCAGCGAACGGATCGACCTCTCCGCCAACGGCAGCCGCCTCCGCTTTACCCGCGACGTCGCTAACATCGTCATGGACGTGAACGACACCGAGCACGTGAACTTCCTCGCCCTCGGCGGCGCAGACACGATCACCGTCAACGACCTCTCCAGCACCGACGTGACGCAAGTCAACCTCGACTTGGCCTCGCCCGCCGGCAGCGGCGCCGGCGACGCTCAGGCCGACACCGTCATCGTCAACGGCACCAACGGTAACGATTCGATCGACGTCATCGGCTCCGGCGCCTCCTACAGCGTTATCGGCCTTTCGGCCATGGTCTCGGTCACCGGATCCGAAGGCACCAATGACGCGCTGATCGTCAACGCGGTCGGCGGGAACGACACCGTCTCCGCCACCACGCTCCCGGCCGCGGTCGTCAAGTTCACCGTCGACGGCGGCGCCGGCAACGACATCCTCAACGGCAGCCAGGGCGACGACATCCTGCTCGGCGGCGACGGCAGTGACCTCATCACCGGCGGACGCGGCAACGACGTGGCCCTGATGGGCAACGACAACGACACCTTCGTCTGGAACCCCGGCGACGGCAGCGACGTGGTCGAAGGACAGGCCGGCTTCGACACCCTGGTGTTCAACGGCTCCAACGCCAGCGAGAACATCGACCTCTCCGCCAACGGCAGCCGCCTGCGGCTCTTCCGCGACGTCGGCAACGTCACGATGGACAACAACGGCGTCGAACAGGTCAACCTCACCGCGCTGAGCGGCGCAGACGCCATCACCGTCAATGATCTCACCGGCACCGGCGTGACCACGGTGAACCTGAACCTCGCGGCGAGTGTCGGCGGTGGTGACGGTGCGGCCGACAACATCATCGTCAACGGCACCGCCGGCAACGACAACATCGTCGTCGCCAGCTCCGTCTCCGGTGGCGTGCGGATCGGCGGGCTCGCAGCTACCGTGAACATCACCGGTCAGGATCCGGATCTGGACCGGCTCACGATCAACTCCTTCGGCGGCGCCGACACCATCGATGCCTCCCGCCTCGACGGCGGCTTCATCAACCTCACCGAGAACGGCGGCGACGGCGACGACTTCCTCATCGGCAGCGGCGGCGACGACCTGATCGCCGGCGGGCGCGGCAATGATGTGGCGCTGCTTGGCGATGGCGACGACACCTTCACCTGGAACCCCGGCGACGGCAGCGATGTGGTCGAAGGACAGGCCGGCACCGACACGCTTCAGTTCAACGGCGCTAACGTCAGCGAACGGATCGACCTCTCCGCCAACGGCAGCCGCTTGCGGTTCACCCGCGACGTGGCAGCCATCACGATGGACGTCCACGGCACCGAGCGCGTGAACTTCACGGCCCTGGGCGGGGCCGACACGATCACCGTGAATGACCTGACCGGCACCGACGTGAGCGAGGTCAATCTCGACCTGGGCGCGTCGAACGGCGCGGGCGACGGATCGGCGGACACCGTGATCGTCAACGCCACCAACGGCAGCGACGTTGCCAGCGTGGAAGGCGATGCGACCGGCGTGCGCGTTTCCGGGTTGTTCAGCACCGTGAACATCAGCAACGCCGAATCCGCCAATGACGGCCTCACCGTCAACCTGCTCGTTGGCGACGACGTGCTCATCGCCTCCGGCCTTGGCGCTGGGACGATCAAGCTCACCGCTGACGGTGGCGACGGTGACGACGTGCTGATCGGCAGCGCCGGAAATGACGTGCTGCTGGGCGGCGCTGGCGACGACGTTTTGATCGGCAACGGCGGGCTCGACACGCTGGACGGCGGGCCCGGGAATAACATCCTTATCTAGTTTTAACACCCCCGATTCCTCCCCTTCAGGCCCACGGAAATTATTTTCCGTGGGCTTGTTTGTTGATTCCTTTGATGGCGTCACCCGCCGGTGGAGGGGGGGAGCTTGAGTTGGTCGAGGTGGATGTCTTGGGCGGCGAGGTTGATGCGGAGGGTCAGCGTGTCCGGGGCGGTGTGGTCGTATTCGACCCACCAGTTGCCGGCGGGTGGGAAGCCGTGGGTTTCCTTTGCCAGGTCTTTGGAGAAGTTGACGGCGAGGCGCAGGCCTTTGATCTGGGCAAGGCGCGCGAGGAGCGCGTTGAGGGCTGGGGTGTCGCCTTCGTAAGTGAGGGTGGTGGAGAATTTCGGTTCCCAGTAGCTGGTGAGACCTTCCTTGAATTTGAACTGCTTGTCGGAGAGGGCGGCGGTGATGAGCGCGGCCTTTTGGGCGTCGAAGGACTTGGGGAAGAAGATGGCCGGTTCGTGGAGCGCCTGGCTCAAGGCGAAGCTTTGGTGCGCGATGAGGGAAAGCAGGAGGGCGGCGACGGCAGGGAGTGTGAGGTGTTTCATGGTTCCTTTTCTGTTGGATGCTGAAAAGGATGGACGCCGATTTCTGCGGAAAGTTCCTTGTGTCAGGCGGCCAGGTCGAAAAGTGACAGGTCTTTTTTGAT
Organism: Phycisphaerales bacterium; assembly: GCA_028291615.1. Taxonomy (GTDB): domain Bacteria; phylum Planctomycetota; class Phycisphaerae; order Tepidisphaerales; family Tepidisphaeraceae; genus RYN-433. The sequence goes on from JAQGHM010000256.1 coordinate 71,253, forward strand.
CGAGGTCGTGGAGAACGCGAGGGTTGGGCGCGCTAGCGCGGTGGTTGCGGGGATCGAGCGTTTGACGGCGGCGGCGGCGGGCGTTGGGCTCAGATCCGGGTAGGCGAAGTAGACGATCGTGGGGACGCCGTTGCGGGTGACTTCGATTTGGCCGGCGCGGGCGAGGGAGGGCATTCTTAGCCAGCGTGCGGAGACGGCGGGGATTGCGCCGTTGTCATAGGTGACCATGAGAGTGGCGAAGACGGCGGTGCGGCCGGACTGGTTGATGGCGAAGCGCAGGCCGGTGGTGCTGCCGGCGGGGGGGGAGGTGTTGGAGAGGAGGGCGTTCTTGGCGGTGGTGGTTTGGCCGGGGAGGAGGAGCGGTTGGAGGAGGACGTCGCCGGTGCCGGACGCGGTGTGAATTGTCCCGCCGGAGAACTTGCTGGTGTTGTTGGTGAAGAGGTTGAAGGACTGGGTGTAGGTGTGGCTTGCGGAGGCACTGGCGAAGTCTACGACGAGGAAGACGTCGTTGCGGTCATGCCAGAGATTTCGGGCGACGACGGGCGCGCCCTTGAAGCCGGTGTAGGCGTACTGGGTGGCGGCCATCTGGACGCCGCCTGTCTGGGCGCTGAAGAGGGTGAGTTTGGCGACAGTGGATTTTTCGCTCGCCGCGTGATTGAGGCCATCGACGCTGATGGTGTTGTGGGCCGGGGTGGAGATGACGAGGGCGCGGTCGGCGGCATAGGACTTGGAGTAGCTGAGGAGGCCGGGGTCGGCGATGAGGGGTTTCTGGTAGCCGTAGAGCTCGAAGTTGAGGAGGTCGAAGTGGCCGTGGTCGCCGCCCTTGGGGCCGGCGTCGAAGATGATCTGCCGCGCGTCGCGGTCGTCGCCGGTGCGGGAGACGTAGTAGCCGCTGGTCGGGAAGTAAGCGGTGCCGCCGCGCGCGGCCAGTGCGGGCGTCGTCGGGGCGGTAAGGAGCGGGGTGCTGGCGGCGGTGCCGAGTTGCCAGACGTCGTCAAGGCGCGGGCGACTCAGCGGCCAGCGGGTGTCGCTGAAGGCGATTGCGGCGCGGGTGAAGAAGGTGGTGCCCTGCGAGCGGTAGGTGTCGGAGAGGGCGGCCTGCGTGCCGTCTGGACTGAGAAGCTGGTAGTAGGCCTCGATAATGTTGCGGAGGCGGCGGCTGGCCTTGCTGCTCCAGGGTTGGCCGTTGAGGGCGGCGAGGCGGAAGGAGTCGAAGAAGCCGGACATGGCGCCGCCGTGGTAACCGGGGGATTGTTCGTATTGAATGCCGTCGGCGCGGAACTGGGCGTCCAGGACGTTGAACATCTGGGTTTGGCCCTGGGTTTGCCAGGCTGCGCCGTTTTTGAATTCGGGGAAGAGGAGGCCGAGGTTGTAGAGCGCGGTGGCGTGACCGGTGGCCTTGTTGCTGGTGAGCTCGTAGAGCTTGGTCGTGCGGGCCATGAAATCGCCTTGCACGAGCAGGCGGTGGAGGAACATCGTGTTGTAATAGGCGGTCCAGCCGGAGGTATTCACCACCATGTAATAGGCGTACGTCCAGTTCTTGGTGCGCTCGGCGGTGGTGAAGAGATCCCACTTGGGACGGACGGTGTCCTGAATCCAGGCGTCGGGGTTGGCCAGGCGCGTGTACTGGCGGGACCAGGAATCGAGCTGGGTTTTTAGCTCGGTGATGTATTTGGGATCGTTGGTGAAACGATAGGCCATGGCCAGGTCGTTCCAGAAGAAGTGGCGGTTGAGGGTGTAGCGGAACTCGGTGTTGGTGGAGGAGGCGGGCTGGTTGAGCCAATCGACGGTGCCGGCGGGGAGCTGGACGCCATAGGTGGTGGAGCCGACGAGCTCGGGGAACATGTGGGCGACGATGTTGTTGGCCTTGGCGATCCTGGCGTTCTTCTGGTTGACGAGGCCGGAGTCAGCGTTGATGAAGCTGAGAATGCCGGAGGCGTCGGCGGGGTCGAAGAAGTAATGGCGGTTGGTGCGGGCGCGCATGTAGGCGAGGAGCTCATTGTCGAACCCCGCGGCGTCGCCGGCGGCGAGGAGTGAGGAGAGCGTGGCGGCGTCGGAGCCGACCCAGTTCTTAAGAAGCTCCTGGCGATCGGCGAGAGAGAGGGTGGGGGCGGCGGTGCGTTTGACGCCTAGCGACGCGGTAGCGGAGACGAGGGCCGGGGCCGCGGCGAGGGGGGCGGCGCTGAGGCAGAGGCGGCGCTCGAGGGGTTCGAAGAGGGATTGGCGAGGTTGGGACGGGTGCATGGACAACTCCGAGAGGGGTGACAACTTACGGCATGGCGCTAAGACTTCCAGTCCGCAGGAAGAGCATCGGCATGGGGGAGGCGCGGACTGGTGAAAAGGGGTGGGTTCGATTTGAAATCGGGCAGCGGGCGAGCGGAGGAAACGCCAGGTAGCCACGTAGCCAAGCAGCCAAGGGGGAGGGGACACAAAAGTGGGTTCGTTTTGCGCCGGCGCGTGGTTTGGAGTGTTAAGATGGGTTAGCGCAAAATGGCGTTTTGCTGAAACCGTGCATTCTCGTGCAGTTTCGTGCAAGGGTGTCGCGGTCAAACTGGGCGGCGTCTTTGGATGGGTGCTGGCTAGGGCGCGTTTTGTCAGACTGCCGGAGGGCGTTGCATTTTGATGCATGGAGCGGACGTTGAGGATCGGTTGGGAGGCGGATGCCGAGTGGGCCCGCCGTGAGTGGATTAGCATGCACGTCCCCCTTTCCTTGTCGGCGTCATTGTATCTAACTTTGCCCGAACTGTCCATTTAAATCGCGGGAGGTTGAGCCATGTTGCCACGAATCATGTACATCGAGGACAAGTCCAGCGGATTGGAGGGGCCTGGGCGGATTGGGCGGGTGCGGTTCTCGCAGACGGGGAAGTCCGTTTACTACGGCGGGCGGACTTTCCAGACGCTTCGCGGCAGCGGGTTCACGGCGAATTACTTTGATGTTGAAACTGGGGCGGAGTTTTGGATTTCGGGGTGCAAGCGGCGCGGGGGGGATCGGCTTTATGGACGGGGGATTGTCGAGATTGATGAGGATGTGCGGGAGGAGTATTGGGTTAGGATTCGGGGGATGGGGGAGGGTAAAGATCGGCGGGTCGTCCGCG